>JAFGGB010000019.1 GCA_016930775.1 Deltaproteobacteria bacterium | reverse complement strand
GGTCTCTCAGACCGACTGCACTTCACGAACTTCCGGGATCTGTTCTTTGAGATATTTTTCGATGCCGAACTTCAAGGTCATCTGCGCCATGGGACAGGACCCGCACGCACCTGTCAATTTGACTTTCACCACGCCGTTCTCAAGGACATCGACAAGCTGGACATCTCCGCCGTCGGCCTGGAGCTTCGGCCGTATATTCTTCAGTGCCGCTTCCACTTTATTTTTCATGCTGCCGCTCCATTTCATTGCCGCCCCGATCAACGGGGCATGCTGCCCAGCATCCTGTCGATGCAATCCTCGCCGATCCCACTGAGATCGGGACGGATGAAAAGATAATCTTCCGATTCGCAATGGGAAGCCTTCCAGACAATCTTTCCTGTTTTAGCGTCCACAAGATTCATGACGAGTCCGGTTTTTGCCACTTTCTCGTCGCCTTCAACGGCATAATTCCAGGCCGTTACGGAGACAATGAGCAAGGCCTCGACGGCAAAAGCTTCGCCGATCTTTCGGGACAGTTCGGGATCTGAGTACGAGAGCGTCCTGAATTTTGTAAGATACTCAAGGAGCGTCATTTGGAGTTGTTTGTCCGAGGCGATCTTATCACGCACGCTATCGAGCGCGACGACGGAACTATATTTTTTCGTTTTGACCAGCCGTGAATGAATAATCTCGTCTACGACGGTCGAAGCCTCGGGACAAGATCCCACATCAATGGGGAGAAGACCGATCGATGCCGGCCGATAGCTCTTCATCGAAGGATCCAGACGGGCATATTGAACGCCGCCGCATCCCGCCAGAAAAACCGGAGCAGCCAGGACGCAAAGGAGCATCAGGGAGCGAACCAAACCCGCCTGCATCAACAGAAAAGGTCTTTCTCCTATGCCTTTGCCACCAACCATGCAAACCCCAGGATTCCCGCAATGATATAATTCGTCCCCAAAAGCCCCTCGTGGACGACCGTCGAAAGCCGACCTTTTCTATCACAAAGCACTATACAAATCCACATATAAAATATCGTAGTTTCCAAGACTAGGCTTGCTTTCGGCACATATCCCAGAAAGGGCGCCGCAAGGAGGATGAAGGCAACGGCGACGCTTATCGCGTAGAGGAGCCGCCGCGTCTTTTCTTCCCCGATTGCCAGGGGAATCGTGTCGCGACCTACGATTCTATCGCTTTGAATATCGATCATGTCGGAAAGGGCAGATTTTACAAAGACCAGAGCAAAAACAAAGACAAAGGCAACGACTGCGGCAGCCGCATTTTCACCGCGCTCTGCAGCCCAAGGAACAACGGCGGCGACGACAGCCCAGGCGAGGGCCATAAAAAGATTTTTTGAGCCGGGAATATCGCCGAGGCGCTTCACTCTCCAGGAATGGGGGAATATGGCAATATCGTACAGAATGCCGAAAACGGACAGGACAAGGAGGAAAACCAAAGGAATCGGTCCCCTCAAAGCTGCGAGGACGAGTGAAAGGATCAAGCAGACCACCGCCGCCGACCAGTACAGAGACCGGTTTTTCAAGTATGACTCTTCGCGGAAGCTGCCACTGATGCGTCCTATGTTCCTGTCATGGAGGCGGTTGATCGTATGTACGGCATATACATACGTCGCCGCGATGACAATATAGATGCTGTTTACGGCCATACCCTGCAGGAGCATCCCCACGAGCGACAGGCAGCCGGCGCCGATGGCCGAATAAAGATCCGTGCGGACCAGAGCGATCCAGGCGCGGAAGAGTATTCGCGCCCTCTTTCCGTCTCCCTCTCCCCGGCAGTGGGTCAGATAATCGACGACGCCGTCAATGATCCAATTAGGCGTCGAGGCGCCGGCCGACACGCCGATCTTCTCGAAGCGGCTCATATTGTGAGATTCCAGTTCGTCAGCCGTTTCCACATGAAATGTAGGGATTCCGATTTCCCTGGAAATTGAGGCAAGGCGTCGGGTGTTGGCGCTGTCTCTGCCGCCCACAATCACCATGGCATCCATGGACTCCGCCAGTTCCCGCACTTCGGCCTGACGGCGCTCTGTCGAATCGCAGATCGAATTAAAAATCAATGCGTCGGGATGAACCTTGAGAATCGCATCGACGATTTCCTCAAACTGTTGCGAACTCTGTGTCGTCTGGGCTACGACGCAGAGTTTTCCCTCTTGAGGGATTAACGAAACGTTGTCCTTCGCAGAGACAACCATTCCTGTTCCTCGGGCATAACCCAGGAGGCTTTTCACTTCGGGATGATCGGCATCGCCGATAATGACGATTCCATAACCCTGAGCGGTGTGCTTCATGATGATCGACTGGACGCGGGCGACTTTTGGACAGGTGGCGTCCACAAGGGTCGCTCCCTTTGCCTTCAGCCGCCTCCGTTCATCGGGGGTGATGCCGTGGGCTCTGATGATAACGACGCCTCCGTCGATATCATCAATAACATCCAGGGGAACGATGCCCCTTTTTTGAAGCACTTCGACCGTTTGAGGATTATGAATCAGCGGACCGTAGGTAAAAATTCGTTCAGTTCCCTTGCGGCGGGCCCTTTCCAGCACTATGTCAACGGCCCTGCGAACGCCCATGCAGAAACCGGCTGTGTCGGCAAGCTTAATAACCATCGTTGCGAGGCGCCACCATTCTGATTTCGCTTGTCCGGTTGGCTCTTTACGAAGCTGAGTATCCAGACAAGACAACAAGAGAAACAATCTATTTTTTCGCGTAGAGGAAAAATTCCCTGTTCCCTTTGGGCCCCGGAGGCCGGGAGTCGCAGGTCCCGAGGATTGCGAGGCCCAGTCCTTCGGCGCAAGCCGCTATCTCGGCAACGACCCGCTCGTGAATCCTGGAATCCCGGACGACGCCCTTCTTGCCGATTTCTCCCCGTCCCGCCTCAAACTGAGGCTTTACCAGCGCCAGAACGTCAGCCCCGGGGCTGACGAGACCCAGAACCACAGGGAGCACCAGTTTCAGAGAAATGAAGGAAACATCGATGACGGCAATAGTTACATCTTCGGTGATTTCCTCGCCGGTGAAATATCGAATATTGGTCCTCTCAAAAAGAATCACCCGATTGTCCTGTCTCAATTTCCAGGCAAGCTGACCATATCCGACATCGACGGCATAGACCTTGCGGGCGCCCTGCTGAAGGAGGCAATCGGTAAAACCGCCTGTCGAAACACCCACATCGAGAGCCACCGCACCCGCAACGGATATCTGAAAGGTCTCAAGAGCGCCTTCAAGCTTGAGACCGCCCCTGCTCACATAGGGAAGATCCTCCACCGTCAGCCTCAGAGGCTCATCGACGCCGACGAGAGTTCCGGCCTTGTCTACAACTCTGTCTCCCACAAGGACAGCTCCCGAGAGAATGATTGAACGAGCCCGTTCTCTTGTCGATACTAGACCTTTTTCTACGAGAAGTTTGTCTAGCCTTATTTTATCGGGGGCTTTCACTCTTGTCCGCCCTCAAATCCCTGCTTGCGCGGACCTTTTACCGCCGTAAAACAGGTCCCTGAAGGACCGGGCGATTCCTGCGGCATCGAGGCCGTACATCTCCCGGAGCTCGGTCTGTGTCGCCTGCTGCACGAACACGTCATCCACGCCGAGAGTCCGCACCTCAACGTTTCGAATGCCGCTTTTCGCAAAGAGTTCCAGGACTGCGCTTCCAAAACCTCCCATAAGAACATTCTCCTCTACTGTGACAAGCTTTTTGAATTTCCTCGCCACCCGGCAGAGGAGTTCTTCATCGAGGGGTTTCAGAAAGCGACTGTTGATCACTATCAGCTCGATTCCCTCTCGGGCCAGAATCTCCGCAGCATCCAGCGCCGGGTAGACGGTGGCGCCTATGGCGAGGATGGCGCCGTCGCGGCCATGGCGCAAGAGCTCCGCTTTGCCTATTTCCAGGATCCTGGGCGTCTCGTCGAGGGCGACGCCGAGGCCGTTCCCGCGCGGATATCGTATGGAAGCCGGAAGACCGCAGGCTGCGGCCGTGACGATCATGTGCTGGAGTTCGTTCTCATCCTTCGGCGCCATGACGACGATGTTCGGCATCAATCGTAGATAGGAAAAATCGAACAGGCCGTGGTGCGTGGGACCGTCGTCGCCGACGAAGCCCCCCCGGTCCAGGGCGAACACCACCGGCAATTTCTGAAGACAAACGTCATGCAACACCTGATCGTAGGCTCTCTGGAGAAATGTTGAATAGATTGCTACAACGGGGCGAAGACCCTCTGTCGCCATTGCCGCGGCAAAGGTCACGCCATGCTGCTCGGCAATGCCAACATCAAAGAAACGGTCCGGGAATTCACTGGAAAAATCATCGAGACCGGTGCCGCGGCACATTGCGGCGGTTACCGCGACGATGCGGCGGTCCTCCCGTGCAAGTCGAACCATCGTCCTTCCGAAAACCTCCGTAAAGGATGGCGTTTTTGCGATGTTGTTTCCTTTTCCTGTTTCTATATCAAAAGGCCCGATCCCGTGGAACCGTTCCGGTTCTTCCTCGGCAAAACGGTAGCCCTTCCCTTTTTTCGTCACGATGTGAACAAGAACGGGCCTGTCGAGTCCACGGACATTCCTCAAGTTCTTAATAAGGTGATCCAGCCGGTGTCCCTCCAGAGGACCCACGTACATGAACCCCATCTCCTCGAAGATTATGCCGGGAAGAAAAAGACCCTTCAGGGATTCTTCAAAATGCCTGGTCGCCTTGATCACCTGTTCGCCTATGCCGGGAATGGTTTTCAGGAAAGCAATGACCCTGGCTCGGAGCTTCGTCATCTGCTGGCCGGTCATGAGACGATTCAGATAGGACGACATCGCGCCCACATTCGGCGATATGGACATTTCATTGTCGTTGAGCACGACTATCAATCTTTTTCCCCTGTCGCCTGCCCAGTTCAGCCCTTCAAATGCAAGGCCCGCCGTCATGGAACCATCTCCAATGACGGCGATGACACTATGATCTTCCTTATTGAGCGACCTGGCCTCTGCCATTCCGGAGGCAGCCGAGATTGACGTGCTGCTGTGCCCCACGTCGAATACATCATACAGGCTCTCGTCCCGCCGGGGAAACCCGCCGATGCCGTCCTTTTGCCGCAGCGTGTGAAAACGGCTCTTCCGCCCCGTTACGAGCTTGTGAGCGTAGGCCTGATGCCCAACATCCCATATGATTCGGTCGCGGGGCGCATCGAAAACGTAGTGCAGGGCCAGGATAAGTTCCACAGCACCGAGTGAAGACGCCAGGTGACCGCCGTTTTTCGAGACCGTGGCGATGATGCGCTGGCGTATCTCGGCGGCAAGGGCGGTCAATTCCTCTATGGCGAGCCCCTTCAAATCCTGGGGGCTCTCTATCAGTTCTAAAATCCCGTCACTCATGATTCCTGTACATCTGCACCTTTCGCTCTCTCAATAAGTCCTTTCGACTATGAACCGGGCCAGCATCCTCAAGGGATCGGCACGATGATCAAACCGTTCAAGGGTCTTCAACGATTCCTCCACGAGCCTGTTCGCCTCCCGCCGGGAGGCGTCAATCCCGTAGAGCGCAGGATAGGTGGCCTTCTTTTTTGCTTCATCGCTGCCCACATCCTTGCCGAGGGCTTCCTGATCTCCGACAATATCGAGAATATCGTCGGCAATCTGAAAGGCAAGGCCGATGCGACGGCCGTATTCCGTTATGGCGACCAATGAACCGTCGTCGGCGCCCGCTGCAATGGCGCCCGACCGGAGCGATACAGTGATCATTTTTTCCGTTTTATGATTATGAATATACTGAAGGACCTGACGATCCACGGGTTTTCCTTCCGATTCCAGATCGGCGGCCTGACCCCCTACCATGCCGTTGACGCCCGCCGCAGCAGCAATTTCTTGGATCACCCTGAGGAGACGCTGCGCCGTAAGCTGCCCTTTCAGGGGCGATCCGGCAAGAAGATCGAATGCTTCCGTCAGCAATGCATCGCCGGCAAGAATCGCTATTCCTTCACCGAAAATCTTGTGATTCGTCGGACGGCCTCTTCGAAAATCATCGTCATCCATTGCCGGAAGATCGTCATGAATAAGGGAGTAGGTATGGATCATTTCAAGGGCGCAGGCCGCATCCATAACCGATTCTCGATCCCCCCCCAGAGCATCAACGGCGGCAAGACAGAGAATGGGCCTCAGACGCTTTCCTCCGGCGAAGAGGCTGTAGCGCATTGATTCAAAAACCGTGGCAGAATGAGGGCTCCCCGATGACGAAAGGCGTCGATTCAGAGCCTGATCCACCAGTTCTTTTCGACTGTTCAAATAAACCTTCAGGTCTTCCTTCGGGCTATTCATCCCGCAGGTCCTCCGCAGAAAAATCTTTTATGACCAGTTTTCCTTCTTCCTTCAAAAGCAGTTTCACCTTTCTTTCCGACTCGTCCAGCTTTTTCGCCATCAATCGGCAGAGTTTGATGCCCTGCTCAAAAGCGGTCAGGGAATCCTCCAGGGAAAGGCTGCCGCCTTCCATGTCCCGCACAATCTTTTCAAGCCGTTCCAGAGCCTCTTCGAATTTCATATCGGCCATAAGACTACTCCTTATATATTCTCATAACTCGGGCGCCGAAAGATCCTCGTGCGAGTTTAACCGACACGCTCTCTTCTTGCTCGAGTGTGCGGGCATCCGTCACGACGGCGCCGCCTGGCGCCCTTGTAACAATGCCGTATCCCCGTCGAAGCACGGCAAGGGGGCTTAGATTATCGAGCACTGCTGCTTTAAGGGCCAGATGTTTCCTTAAGCTTGCGTAAAAAAACGCAGTCGCCTGTTTCAGCATCCCTTTCTGCCCTTCAAGACGGTTGCGCAATTCCGCAATCCGCAAGAGAGGGCGGAGGCGAAAAAGCCCCGCCGTTTCCCGTTGCATAATATCCTGTCGCAGGGCAATGGATCGGGTCCATGCAACGGTGAGCCGACCGCTATAATCATCCGTTTCAAGACGCAAATCCTCGATCGTTCTTCGTGGATCTCGCATCCGCGTCCTCGCGTCTCGCATACTCTCAAGGGCTCTCTCTCGAATCCTCCGCTCGCCGATACATACCCGTCGTTTCATGCTCTCAAGACGCTCTGCCAGTTCCTTGCTGTTGGGAACTGCCAGTTCGGCCGCCGCCGACGGCGTCGGCGCTCTGAGATCGGCGGCAAAGTCGGCAATGGTAAAGTCTATCTCGTGCCCCACGGCCGAAATGACGGGTATCCGCAAGGAAACAATGGCCCGAGCCACTCTCTCGTCGTTGAAAGGGTGGAGATCCTCCAGAGAACCGCCGCCGCGGGCGAGAATAATAACATCGACATCATCAACCCGGTTCAGCAGTCTCAGACCTTCCACGATTTCCGGCGCCGCCTCTCGGCCCTGCACCCTGACGGGAGCGATAAGCACATCAATCGAAGGAAACCGTCTTCCCGTAATTGTGAGGATGTCTCGTATGGCAGCTCCAGAGGGGGAGGTAACAACGCCGATTTGTCTCGGGAGAAAGGGGATCGGGCGCTTGCGGGCGGCCTCGAAAAGACCTTCCTTGGCAAGCTTCTCCTTGAGCTGTTCGAAGGCTTTCTGGAGAGCGCCAAGACCGCGAGGCTCGATGGCGTCGACAACTATCTGATACTCTCCCCTGGGATGATAGAGAGAGAGACGGCCGCGGCAAACAACCTCCATCCCGTCTTCGATTCCGAAACCGACCGAGAGAGCCGATTGCCGGAAGAGGACCGCTCGGATTTGACTATCGGCATCCTTGAGCGTGAAATAACTGTGACCGGAGGCCGGTCGGCGCAGGTTTGAAACCTCGCCGGCGACCCAGAGAATCCCAAAACTCGTTTCAAGGAGAACCTTAATATTTGCCGTAAGTTCAGTTACGGTTAAAATCTTTTCCATGACTGTCAGCCGAACCATTCAGCGGCCCGAAGAAATTACACTTAACAGAGGTGCGAGGCTTCTGCAACTCTTTAATCATTGTTCTCAAGAACGTTTCCGGAAGCTTTCAATGAAACGACGACACGGACAAATCTATTGACATAGTGTCGCGGGATGCATACAACCATATTCCGAGACAAGGCAACAGTCTGAAGGAGGCAACGATGGACAGAAAAATCATCTTCACGAATCGAGCTCCCGCTCCCGTAGGTCCCTACTCTCAGGCGATCAAGGCGGGATCAACTCTCTACATATCAGGGCAGATCCCTCTTGATCCGACGACGAACGAGCTGGTCGCCGGTCCCTTCGACCGGCAGGTCAAGGCGGTCCTCGACAGTCTCACGGCAATAGCAATAGCGGCGGGAAGCTCTCTCGAAAATGTTGTCAAGGTAACGGTCTTTCTCACGGATATGGAAAAATTTGCCGAGTTCAACGCAATTTACGATGAATACTTCGGAGACTCCAGACCGGCGAGAGCCTGCGTGGAGGTGAGCCGTCTGCCCAAGGGGGTTCCGCTGGAGATTGAAGCGATTGCCATCTGCTCATAAAAAAAGCTCCGTCAGCTATAGCGGCAAGGACTATCCTCGGCGCTGGAGGCTCTGTTTGACAACCGAAGCCGGGTCCCGTGAAAATCGAAAATTGAACCGGAACCGAGTCGATGTTTGAGAACATACGATTTCTCGCCGGCCCCAAGGCTTACCGAACTATCAGGCAGGAGGGCCTCGAACCGTCGACCGTATCTATTGTGGCAGGTGCGGCGGGCGGACCGAAGGCACTGGCGCTCAGCGCTCTTGACGAATCGCTGGCGACGGAGTGGTTCGCCGGCCGGCGCGCGCCTCTTTTTCTGATAGGCTCTTCCATCGGCGCCTGGCGCTTCGCCGCCATGGCGCAACAGCAACCGGGAAAGGCTCTTCGGCGATTCAGGGAACTCTATATCGGCCAGCGATACGATCGACATCCCTTCCCTCAAGAAGTCACCGCCGCAAGTTTTAACATTCAGAGAGGTTACATCGAAAAAAACGCACCCGGGGAGATTCTCCGGCATCCTATCTTCCGGACCAGCATCATAGCTGCGCGATGCCGCGGAATAGCCGCCTTCGACAATCGCATCGTTCAGACGGGAAGCCTTGTTCTGGCAGCGTTGATGAACCGGATCAACCGGAAGTGCCTGAGGATTCTTTTCGATCGGGCTCTCTTCCACGATCCCCGGGACCTGCCGCCCTTTTTCAACATGACCGACTTCCCCTCACTTTCCTCATCTCTGACGGAAGAGAATTTTATGGATGTTCTGTTGGCCTCGGGATCCATACCTCTGATAATGTCGGGCGTCGCCTCCATTAATGGAGCTCCCCGAGGAACCTACCGCGACGGCGGAATAATCGATTATCATCTGGACCTCCCCTTCTCTCCCCCGAAGGGCACGATCGTTTTGTTCCCTCATTACACCCACATTATAACGCCCGGATGGTTCGACAAGAATATCCCAGCCAGGAAACCACGGCGCGAGCATATGGAACAAGTCCTGCTGGCGGCGCCCTCAAGGATATTCCTTGAAAGACTTCCTCTGAAGCGAGTGCCGGACCGGCAGGATTTTACCCTGTTTCGGGACCGCGACGACGAACGGCGCCGATTGTGGTCCATCGTTATCGAAGAAGGGGGGCGGCTTCGCGACGCCTTCCTTGAGGCCGTCCGGTCGGGCAGGATTGCCGACCTCGTCGAACCGCTGTTCCCTGAATAAAATCAACCTTAGCAAAGACTCCTTCAAATATTTAAGATTCGATTCTTTTGGAGGGTGATTTATATTTTCCTTGCCATTATTCTTCATGCTTCTTAATATCATATACTCGCAAGCGTTGCGGTCCGATCGACCGGGCCGTTTTATTGCCAGGAGGAGAAGCCATGCCGGGATTGATTATCTGGAAAGACGAGGAGATCACGAAAATGAAAAGGGACATGGAGCGTCTCATGTCCCGGCTCAGGACGGACATGGACAAATGCCTGTTCCCGGCCATCGCCAGGCGAACGCTTTCCTTTCAGTTTTCCGAACGGGAAGACCGTCTCATACTGAGGGCCTACCTTCCCGATGTGGACCCAGAGGATATTCACGTCTTCATCAACGGCGAGGTTTTGACGGTCAGGGGCCAGCAGAAATTTGAGTTCTGCAGCGACGAAAATTCTTTCAGGCGCAGAGAGACGCGGCGGAGCGCATTCATCCGCACCTTTCGGCTTCCCTGCCGGGTCGATGTCAGCCGGACAGAGGCCCTTCATAAGAACGGCCTCCTCCAGGTAGTCATGCCCAAATGCGGTCCCGAGGAGATCAGGGAAATCCCCATTAGAACAGTAGACTAAGTTCCGCAAATACAGCACTCGATCAGGAACGACATATCACAAATAGAAGGACGAGGAGATACCGATGACTGCAGGAACAATAAAATTCAAGGTCCCCGTCGAACAGATGAGGTGGCGTCTTGATCCCGCGGCACTCCCCTTCGAAACCACAAACGACCTCGAGCCTCTCATGGAAATTATCGGCCAGAAACGGGGCGTCGAGGCCTTCCGTTTCGGTATGGGCATCAAAAGAGAAGGCTACAATGTCTTTGTCACCGGCACGGCCGGTTCAGGAAGGCTAGCAACAGTTAAAAAACTACTGGAGGAAATGGCTCGGGAAAACGGCAAGGCGCCGGACGATCTTTGTTACGTAAGCAATTTTAAAGATCCCGAGGCCCCTATCCTTCTACGGTTCTCTGCAGGGGCCGGCTCTGAATTCAAGAAAGATGTTCATGAAATCGTGGAAAATCTGAAGAAGCAGATCCCCCAACTCTTTGAGAGTCAGGACTATCTTCTGCGCAAGAAGGAGGTCATGGAGGAATATGAAAAGAAAGGCAAAAACTTCTTCAAGGAACTGGACAAAAAGGTTCGCGAGGAGGGCTTTGGCCTTGTAGATGTTCAGATCGGCCAACTCCAGCGGCCCGATGTCGTGCCCCTGGTAGACGGCAAACCCGTCTCCCTGGAACAGTTGGAGGAAATGGCCGAGAAGGGGCGTTTTCCCCGGGCCGAACTCGAAGAGCTCCAGAAGAAGCAGGCGAGGCTCAAGGAGGATATCAACCAGATTACGTTCGAAATCAGAGATCTCCAGAAGGAGATTCAGGAAAATATCGAAAAAATGGACCGCCTCAATTTCGCCCAGGTGGCCGAAGATGTGGTTTCTCCGCTGAAAGTGAAATATGCATCGGACAAAATCGGAGCTTTCTTGTCGGCGATGATCGCGGATATGACGGATAACATGAAGATTTTCATGCCCCAGCAGCAGGCTATTCCGGGGCTCCCCTTCATGATGCCCCAGGGCGACCTTTTCCAGCCTTACCAGGTGAACCTGCTCGTGGACAACAGCGAGATAGGCCATTCACCGGTAATCGTAGAATCCTACCCCACCTACAGAAATCTCTTCGGAAGCATAGAACGGGTCGTCGATCGCACGGGCGTCTGGAAAACAGACTTCAGCAAGATAAGGACCGGCTCTCTCATAAAGGCAAACGGCGGCTACCTGGTCCTCAATCTCTTGGACATTCTCGTTGAACCGGGAGTCTGGCCCGCCCTCAAGCGGGCTCTTAAAACAAAAAGAATGGAAATTCAAACATACGATCCCTTCTACCTCTTCACCGCCGCCGGCCTGAAACCAGAACCCATTGAGATGGACATTAAAGTGGTGGTCATTGCGGACGACCACCTCTACCACCTCCTCCTTTTGTACGACGAGGACGTAAAGAAAATATTCAAGGTGCGCGCCGACTTCGACGCCGTCATGGACCGAACCGACGAAACAGTTAATCAATTCAGCCGATTCATCAAAATGAAGGTTGACGAGGATAATCTCAACCCCTTTGACAGGACGGCCGTTGCGGCCCTGACGGAGCATGCCGTTCGAATGGCGGGACGACAGGAAAAAATCTCCACCAGTTTTCCCACCGTCACAGATTTGATCCGCGAGGCTCATTTCATTGCAACACAAGAAAAAGAAAATGTCGTCCGGGATAGACACATCGACAGGGCAATCGACGCCCGGATTTATCGCTCAAGCAAAATCGAGGAACATATCCAGGAGATGATTAATCGAGGGTCGCTGATGATTGATGTGGCCGGTCTCAAGGTCGGTCAAGTTAACGGCCTGGCCGTATATTCCCTCGGGGACTACGCTTTTGGCAAACCTTCCCGCATCACTGCTACGACCTCCATGGGCCGGGCGGGAATCATCAATATTGAACGCGAGGCGGACCTTTCAGGAAAAACCCACAACAAAGGCGTTCTCATCCTCGGCGGCTATCTGAGAGAAAAGTATGCCCAGAATATGCCGTTGACCATGAGCGCCAGCATAGCCTTTGAACAATCATACAGCGGCGTCGATGGCGACAGCGCCTCTTCCACGGAGATTTACGCTCTCCTTTCAAGCCTCGCAGGAATTCCCCTGAGGCAGGATATAGCCGTAACGGGATCGGTGAATCAGAAGGGCGAGATTCAACCCATAGGAGGAGTCAACGAGAAGATAGAGGGGTTCTATGACTGCTGCCGGCAGATTGGATTGACCGGTTCCCAGGGAGTGATGATTCCTGAAAGCAACGTAAGAGATCTGATGCTCCGGAAGGACGTTGTGGAAGAGATCCGGAAGGGAAAATTTCACCTCTACGCTGTAAAAACAATAGATCAAGGCATTGAAATACTCTCCGGCAAAACAGCCGGCGAGAAAGGACCGGACGGAATCTACCCCGTTGAAACGGTGAATTATCTGGTTGACAGAAACCTTCATCGACTGGCCGAAGGCCTCAAAAAATACGGCCGATCGTCGGAGGACGCAACGGAAGCAAAGGAGGAAAAATGACTGTGAAAGTGCCATCAATCGTTAGAGCCGGCGCTGCCGGCATCGCCATCCTGTTGTCCACGGCATTGAGTGTCTCGGCCAACAGCATCGATGAATCGACCTCACGGGCGCTGAACGGCGGCGCCGATGAAACGGTCCGCGTCAGGGCAATTGCCGAGCTCGGAACTGCGGGAACGGATGCATCGTCGGAACCGTTGCTGAGGATCGCCCGAAACCGGCAGGAAAACGATGGCATCAGATCGGCGGCCGTTCGGGCGCTATCGGAACTTGCCCGGCCGAGGGCTGAGATCCTGGCGGCTTTCGAGGAGATCTACCGGGACCCTGCCTCAGGAAACAACCTTTTGTACACACTCATCTTCAGCATGGGAAGACTGAAGGCGCAGGAATCCTTCCCACTCCTCGCTGATGCCATCGAATCGGCCGATGACGCAATCCGTTTCAAGGCGGCGCAGGCTCTCGGCGAGATCGGCACTCCCGAAGCCTTTCGGCTGCTGAAAGACCGGCTCCGCTCCGATGACGACCGCTTCGTCCGGGCGGAGATTGTCCGTGCACTCGGCGCCTTTGACGGTCCCGCAGCTCAGGACATCCTTGCCGGGGTTCTTGCGGGGGATTCATCGGCAGTCGTGCGATATAACGCCGCCGTACTTCTGAAGGGAAAGAAAACGATAACCAGCGAGGCGCGGTCCGCCCTTGCCGGAGCTCTTACTGATGCCTCCCCCATGGTCCGCGCTGCGGCGAAAGGAGTTGCACCATGAAGCGCCTGTTGATTGCAGTTTTTTTAAGCATCCTCTTCATAGCCGCGCCGCCCCTTTTTGCCCTTGAACGAGGGGCGATTCTATACCATGCAAGCCAAGAGGGACTAATATACGGTCAGACAAACCAGCTCATCCTTCCCTGCTCTGTCATCGAGGCGACAAACGGTGAACTGGGTTCCGGGCACGCGGGTCTCTATATAGGCAACGGACGGATTATTCATGCCATCCGCTTCGGCGTCGTCGAGGAAGAGTCGAACAATTTCATAACCGCGGACGATGTTGATCGCGGGTGCCAGTACATGGGCGCGAAGGTTCCCGTCGACTACGGCAGCGGCGCAGTCTGGCCTCCGGAAAGGAAAGATCAACTCATCGTGATTGCCCGGGAACAGCTGGGCAAGGGCTACGACTTTCAATTCCGCCACCAGAAGGGCACGGCTTCCGGAGAATTCACCTGCGTGGGATTTGTTGAATACGTCTTCGAACAGGTGGAATTCGACATTACTCCGAACGGCTATTACCAGGGAGGAGCGGGAGGAAAGACCTACGAACAGGTCTATAACTGCGAATCGACCCTCTGGTTCGATTGGAACGGCACGAACACCTTCGCCGAACTGGTGGAGTTCTCAAAATTCGAACATCCCCTGGCGGACATAGGCAACGTGGGTTTCCTTCACGAAGGGCGGCGCCATATCTTCTTCCCCTACACCCAGTATCTTCAGACAACGACGGTAGGGGTCGCAACGGATGTTCCCGTGTCGGGAGGCGCCGGTTCCGACAGTTCCCAGTGCTTCATTTCCACAATAGGCCTGGGCCGTTAATAGTCACGAACACGCCCGTCGATGCAATGGCACAAGAGTCCCACGGAAGCGGTCATCCATCGAACCGCTTCCGTGGGACTCTCCTGTTTCAGTCAGGGTCTAATAGGTGCGGTCTCCATAGCTGTCCACAGCCGCACATCATTGCATGCTGAAAATCTCTAAGATCGTTGCTCAATGGGATCCTTTGATCGATTATTGCCAACGAACTCTCTTTGTATCTGCCAATCGAAAGATCTCAGGAGCGGGCAATGGTCCAGATCCCCACCAGTATAAAGGCGGCGCCGGCGACACGGCCCATAATTTTTTCATTGAGGAATGACGACAGAACGCTTCCCAGAAAAACCGCCAGCGCCGAGGCGCATACAAGAGCAGCCGCCGATCCGATGAATACGGTCATTTTATTATTTCCGCTTTCGGCAGCATACAGAAAGGTAGCCAGTTGCGTCTTGTCGGCCATCTCCGCCAGAAAAACCGTGGTAAATACCGTCAAAAACAGCTTCACGCTCATTGGTCGTCATCCTCATTTTTTACTGCTCGCCCGGATTGTGAATAAAGGACGGGACAGGTCGACATTCCCCGGCTTGCATCTCCGGTCCAGAACTGCCGGTCCCCTTATCATTACAGAGAGAGCGACGGGCAATGATATATCCTATAGCAAACTATTCGATCAATTGCACCATCGATAGGGATGCGCATAGGCTTTCACAAACTATCCCTCGTCAATCCGCAATCTCTCCCGGACCTTGCACGAGCGGGCGTCACAGGGGCAGTCTCATGACCCGTTCCGAGGGGTCGTCATCGCAATATGCGAAGCCATGCTTGCGGTAGAGGCGAACTGCCCTAACATTCCGCATATCGACGCTCAGCCATAGAGCCGCCAGTCCCGCTTCACGAGCCCGACGAATGATCGATTCCGTGATAAGCGAGCCGATGCCTTTACTTCTTACGTCCTGGTGCACAAAGATGACAAATTCGGCCTCGTTCCTCTTCGATTCAGGGGACAGTGCGGCATGGCCGATCACTCTCCCTTCTCTGAGGGCCAGAACATTCAGCCCCTGGCCTATAAGCGTTTTGACCCACAAGAGGCAGGTCTCTTCATTTACCGGAGGCAGTCCCTGAGAGGCCGGTCGAGGATAAAAGGTTTCATACATATCCATCAATGGAGGAAAATATTCCTCCCGGCACTCGACGATATCGAAGGAAATCCCTGTTCTGTCGCAATATGTTCCGCCTTTCTTCGATCCATCCATCCTGTCGATCATGCTGAAAACCTCCGTGACGCAGCTGAGCGCAACTGTTGTATAGGCGATCCGCCGACTTTGCAACTATTGATGAACCTCTACAGAGGCGTACAGCGCTAGTTCCTGCAGTGGCATACCCCTTGCAGTGAACACCAGCGATCACAGTACGGGCAGCGCTCAATTTCCTTGATTGCAAAGGCTGAATTTCATGGATGCGATGAAGGCAATCTCAGACGGCGAGAAATTTTTTGCTGAAGGCAAGCTGGACGATGCAGAAGCCTCATTCCGATCGGTTCTTGAAGAAGATCCTTCCAACGCAGAAGCATTGAATAATCTCGGGGTCCTCTGCCAGGCCAAGGGGAAGTCTTCGGAAGCTCGTTATTTTTTCGAAAAAACCCTCTGCAGCGACGGCAACTTTCTTGACGCTCTCGTCAATCTTGCGACGCTGGCGATTGGCGAAGACCGATGGAGCGAGGCCCGGCGCCTGATTGTAAAGGCCCTGTCAATCGACGGAACGAATCATGAACTCTTCAATCACCTGGCATTGGTCTGCCTGGAGATGAAAGACACCGAAGGCGCCGCGAAGGCTCTCAGTCAATCGCTCGAATTGCATCCCCATCAAGAAGAAGCAAGAAAAACTCTTCAGACTCTCAGTTCCACCGGCATTTCGACGGGAGAAAGGCCGAAAGAACAATCATTAAAGATACTCTTCGTCCAGGAAGCCCCCTGCATTCGCAATTACAAGATGGCAACGGCACTGAGGGCGCGGGGACATTCCGTCACGCTGGCCTATACGAAGGCGCCGCTCAGCAAGATGTATCCCGGCCTCTCCGACGACGTCTATAGTGCATGCATAAAACTCAAGGACTATCGTCACCTCTGGGATATTTCCCGGCACTACGACATCATTCACTGTCACAACGAACCCGATACTCTGACTGTAGCGGCTCTGGCCTGTCAGAGGCCCGTCGTTCACGACACCCACGATCTCATCTCGCTCCGGGCGAACGGCGATCTCAATTTATCTTTCTTCGAAGGCATCGCAAACCGCGGCGCATCGGGCCGAGTCTACACGACGCCCTACCAGATGGAGGAGGCGAGACGCCTTTACGGTATCGAAGGCCCTTCGCTGGTCATGTATAACTATGTTTCACGGGGAGATCTTCCCGACGAATATCTGCCGAAATTATCGGACCGGGATGGGGGGATTCATATCGTCTATGAGGGAGGAATCGGCGGCAACAGCCACCGGAACTTCATCGATCTCTTCACGACCCTGGCCGACCATGGGGTTCATATCCATATTTACCCGACGGCTTTCAGCCAGCAACTCGGCGGCCTGTTCGCCGGTTATGGAACAATCCACTACTATGAGCCCCTGTCTCCCAAGGAAATTATGCGGGCCATGACCCAGTATGATTTCGGCATCATTCCCTTCAATCTCGAAAAAGGAAATAAGCGGTTCCTGGATTCCACCATCGCCAACAAGCTCTTCGAGTACCTTGCCGCCGGGCTGCCGGTACTTACATCGCCCCTTGCAACCTATATCGACTATTTCGAGACAAATCCCGTGGGCCTGATTTTCAATACCGCCGAGGAAATCATCGGAAACATTTCCAGACTCACAGAAATGAGAGAAAAAATCGACTTTGCCCGGCAGATATTCACCTATGAAAACGAAATACACCGGCTTGAACGCTTTTACCGCCAAATCCTGCATGCACATATCGAAACGCCGTTCCCTCGACAAACTTATGAGGCGGAATCCTCAGAAATCTCCTACAAGAGCTTGGGTCGCGCCGGAAAGAAGATCATTGCAACGGCGGACCTGAAAGACATGACAAAAGACGCTCTTTTGAAACTCCACCATTGGATCCTGTCGAACGGCTGGAGAGGGTACGATCCCTACGACATACCGTCGTATATTCTTGGAAGAAAACTGCAGGGCGTCATAACGGAAGTCGAAATCCAGGAAATTCAGGAATGCATTCGCCGCGACCCGGAAGGCGGTAGAAAAGCCCTGGGCATCGAGCCACAGGTAAACGCAAAGGCCATGGGCCTCTTCCTCAGTTCCTACGCTGATCTTTCCCGCTATTGCGCAACGAAAGAATTTCATAAACCGATCGAAGAGTGCCTGACATGGCTTCTCGAAAATCCGTCCAAAAACATCGAGGGGTTGGGATGGGGATACCCCTTTGACTGGGAATCCGTCGTCATGATTCCAAAGGGCGTCCCCACGTCCGTAAATTCCTACCATATCGGCGACGGCTTTTGGAAGTTGCATACGTCAACCGACGACGGGAAATGGCTTTCTATTTGCCTCAACATTGCCGACTTCTTCACGAAGTCTCTCAACCGAGACATAATTAGCGATAACGAAACGTGCTTCAGCTACACTCCTCTAGACTTCTACCATGTCCACAATGCCAATCTGAGTGTTTCCGAATTTCTTATCCGCCTGGGCAAGGAAACTGCATCCGATGATCTTGTCGAACTGGGAATGAAGGGACTTCGTTTTGCCTTTCGAGATTTGCAGGATCAAGGATTTCTCACGTATTGGGCTCGGGGATACGAACCATCTCCTCAAAATATCGGCCAGATCGATCATTATCACAGCGCCGCCGAACTGAGGTGTCTGTACCGCTTGATGAATGCATTGCCGGACCATACGAAGCTCCGGACCCTATTCGAGCGATATCTTTCTTTCTATCATCAACACTTCTTCCATGAGGGAACAGTACCGAAAATCCATCCCGCCAGACTGTATCCCATCAACATCCACGCGGCTGCCGAAGCGGCCTACATCCTTGGTGAAACAGCCGTCGATTACCCGGCCTCCAAAGACATCCTCATGCGGTTTCTTCCCTGGCTCCTGAATAATTTTCGCAATGGCGACGGTAGTTTCGGTTTTGAAATAACCAATTCAAAGGGCAAACAAGATAAAAACATGTTTCCCTTTCTGCGGTGGGGTCAAGCATGGGCATTCCGTGGTTTAACGACCGCATATATGTCCCTGTAAAACAACGGCACCGGCAACCATGGTCATGGAATGGACGAGAAAAGACTGTAACGACGATTGCGAGGGTTTTGAATACACATGTGTGGCATAGCCGGCATTTTGAGATGGAACAGCGCTGAAGATCCCGAAGATCGTTCTGTGATGGAGCGCATGCTCGATATCATGGATCATCGGGGTCCCGACGATCGAGGTCTTCTTTTTCATGACGGAATAACCTTGGGACACCTTCGCTTATCCGTTCTCGATCTCTCCGAACGGGGACATCAGCCCATGTCCAATCGAAGCAACGATTGCTGGATTACCTACAACGGCGAAGTCTACAATTACCTTGAATTGAGAAAAGAACTGGAATTCGAAGGGGAAACCTTCGTAAGCGACTCCGATACAGAGGTAGTGCTCAGAGCATATGAGCACTGGGGACTTGATTGTTTCTCCCGTTTCAACGGCATGTGGGCGCTCGCCATATGGGATAAACGGGCGCGGCGTATTGTCCTTAGTCGCGATCGCGTGGGCATCAAGCCATTGTATTACTCAACCGAAGGCAGTGGCTTCGTCTTCGCATCGGAGATAAAAGGAATTGCCGCGTACCGCCACCTGAAGAACCAATCCCTTCAGCTTAATCCTCGATCGCTGCAGACCTATATTCAGACAGGCATAGTTGACGGTCTCGAAGACACTTTTATCGCAGGAATAAAGCGATTCAAGCCAGGGCATATGATGGTTCTCAATGCTGACGGAACACGCTCATACGACTCCTACTGGGACCTGCCGGCCCGGGCATTGGAAATGAGGCGCGACAATAGAAACAGAAATGAAAACGATCTCGCAGAAGAGCTGTCGTCTATTTTAAAAAACGCCGTTGCAATTCACGCTCGATCTGATGTTCCCGTCGGGGTCTGTCTGTCCGGAGGCCTCGACTCCAGTTGCGTGTCCGCCTTCGCTCGCCCTCACATCGAGAACTTTAAGAGTTTCACGTCCTGGTTCCCGGAGGGCGATGAATGGAACGAGCTGACCTATGCCGATCAGATAAACAAACGTTTCGATATCTCGTCCTTTAAAGTTAAAGTTAATGGATTAGAATTATTTGATAAATTGGGAAACATCCTCTGGCACCTCGATGAGCCGACACTCGCCATGGGCATTTATCCCCAATGGCATGTCATGGAGGCGGCCTCGCGCGAGGTCACCGTGGTGATGGACGGTCAAGGCGGAGACGAGATATTCGCAGGATATGATTTTTATGCGTCGAGACGCCTCTACAGCGCACTGACAAGCGGGAATTATCAATCATACCGAACCACCTTGAACGGTTTTTACGACAACTACGGCATCGGCCGCGTCAATGATCTTGGACAAGAGGTCAAGCAATTATATCTGACAAACTCTGCGGGGAAGATCCAGAACCATTTCCCCGGCTATCTCGATAATTTTCTCTATCACGAACTGACGTTCTCGCGCTTGCCTGCCTTGCTCCGATACGAGGACCGTCTGTCCATGGCCTTTTCATTGGAATCCAGGGTGCCTCTTCTCGATTACCGCCTCATTGAGTTTGCCTTCTCTATAGATGAACAATTGAAAGTAGGACCGGGTTGGTCGAAATATCTTCTCCGGCAGGCAATCAACGGGACCTTGCCGCACGGCATCACCTGGCGAAAGGACAAAAAAGGTTTTCCCACACCTTTCAGGATATGGGCCGATGGAATTCTGAAAGAGGACATCAGATCGCGCATCTTGTCCGACGAACCCGGAATCAGCCAGTTGATGAGCAGAAAAGAACTGGAAGCTTTTTTTCAGAACTGGGATGAAGGAAATAAAAATGACTGGCAGCTCTGGCGATTAATCAGCCTGGACACATGGCTCAAAAGTTACCTGAAACGCCTGATTGCGGAACTGAATAAAGGCAAATCGCCGACCATACAGAACCCTTCTATCGCCCCGGCAACCTCCGAAAATAATCCAGCAACATTAACAAACAGCGGCAGTGCAACATGATCAAGGTATTCGGATGATATTTGAATTGCGGATCATATATTTTTCATGACACATACAAACAATTATTTTCGCCTTCTTGCACGGGAAACAAATCAACAGGTTCTTATGCCCTGATGACTATCTTGATAATTTGATATTTTAAGCCTGCCTAAGAATGCACTGCCTGAGAAACGGCCGGAAGAAAGAAACTCGTTCGTTATACCGGTCTCGCTCTCTCCGGTAATTTCTTTTGCATAATTTCCGATTAATTTACTTGTCTTTTATCGTCACCTTTACTATGAATCCAGGTAGAGACATTGGTTCTTCTCCGTTCAAACGAGACGCACAGGCGGTAGTCTCTAAAACCAAATTAGCTGCAGAGGAAAGGAGCATGTCATGGCCATCCGAAGGATTCTTTGCTTCGCCTTAGTTATTGTTCTTTTACAGGGCGTGGCATTCTCGGAAGACCTTAATCTGGACGATATTAACTTTGCATTCGATTCACGGGCCGTCATAGACGACATCAAACAACTGGACCGTCTGACTGCTTTCCTGGTCAGGCATCCCGAGCTGTATCTGGAGATCAACGGTCACGCCGATTGGATCGGCCAAGGAGCTTACAACCAAAACCTTTCCGTAAATCGGGCTTATGCAGTTAAAGAACACCTTCTGAAACGGGGCGTTGCCGGCGGGCGAATTGAAATTAAGGGATTCGGCGAATCGCAGCCTAAGGAATCAAACGCAACTATCGAAGGCCGTTTTATCAACAGGCGCGTCGTCTTCAACATCTACGCTTTGGAAAAGGGAGAGCGCGTATATTACTACAAGGATAACTCCATTCTTCGCGATATCGATGAGAAGGCCGGCGAAGCGGCGCCGCTGAAACAGTCCGCTGCCGCGATAACTGTTGCGGAATCGAAAGAACAGACCGAACGTGAAGGCGAGAAACCTTCACTGACGGCGCCAGTCGCGGCCGGAATATCAGAATCGACGGAGGCGGTCCCTGCGGCGTCGCAACAGGCATCGGACAAGATCCTAGAACAACCTGTTCGCCAGGCGGGCGCGACACCTGCCGCCGCTGCCGCAACTACAGAGTCCGCCATCGAAGCGGCCAGCGCAAAAACAGCGATGGCTCTTCGCGAGCAACCCCCTCAAGAGGCAACTGCCTCTTCGGCGCCGTCGGCTGCGCCGTATCAGACTGTTATTCCTCTTTATTGCAGTAACAGGGCATCCATTTCGGCAGCCCTTGGTTCCGATGACGGCGAACTTACGGGAGGCATTGAGGGAAAGTTTTTCATACCCCTTAACGATCAGTTTACCCTTCAGGGCGGTCTCACAGGCAACATCAATAGAGACATTAAGGAATACCAGTTCGATGGCGGCGCCGTGGGTCGTATCGACCGCATCCAAATCGGTCTCTTTGCATCGGCCCTTGCGACCGATCTTGACGGTTTCGATTCAACGGCGACGTTAAGCCAGGCAAGCCTGTCTCTGTCATACCTTCTGCCCCGCGGAAGCATCGGACTTTTTGCAACGCAGCCTATCAAGTCGGAGGACGTCATCGCCGTAGAGCAGAGCTACAAGCTCGCCGATCTCATGACAACGGAAACATATCTGAAGGTCCGGGACAGCTACGGCATATTCTTTGATTACTCTTTTGAAAAGGGTTTGTTCGTCGAGGGGAATCTAGGCTTCATCGACGCCGATGAGGCCGACGTGGCGGGCCGCTTCAAGGCCGGATACTCTATTCTTCCCGAGAAAAACCTCGACCTTTTTATCCGATGCGATTTCAACGGCGGTTTCATCGGCGCCGACAGGGACAATGTGACGGTTATCGCAGGAATAGAATTGGGACGGTGGCGTCCTTCGGCCGATTTGTCCTGCAAGCTTCGGCCCATGCAAATTCCGTCGGTCTCTTACGAGTTGAAAAAGAGGACTTCAATTCTCGAAGCGGCGGTCAACACTCTCCCCCTGGCATCCATTTCCGCATCGGCGGTGAAAGGCCCGGCGCCTCTTGCAGTGATCTTCAGCGGCGCCGCTACGGATCCCGACGGAACGGTTCAAAGTTATCATTGGAAGTTCGGCGACGGATCAACTGCCGAAGGACAGACAGTGAGCCATACCTTCACGACCGAGGGATCCTACCTTGTTGAGATGACGGTAACGGACAACGACGGCGGCGCCACAACGGAAAGCATCGTGATAACCGTGGCAAACCTGCGGCCGCAGGTTGTCATTGAGACCGCCTTTCAAAAAGTGTTTCTCCCGGTCATTGTCCGCTTCACCGGCAACGGCTACGACCCCGATGGCAGCATCGTAGAATACCGATGGGATTTCGGCGACGGGACGACAGCCGCCGGACAATCGGTAACTCATACGTACACCAACGCGGGAACTTACCAGGTAACGCTGACCGCCAGAGATAATGACGGAGCGGAAACATCGGCAATCACGCATATCAGAGCGAATTCCTTCCCCTTCTGAAGTCAGGAGCGCCGAAAATCGATTAAGCTTCGACAAACCGGACGGCGGGACTCCGCCGTCCGGCTGTCCGTTCGTACCGTTCCTCCGTATAGCCCAAGGCTATAACGGCATAAATGCCCTCGCAATCGAGGATGCCGATTTGCCGAGCTATGCGCCGGTCCCGTTTCATAGCCTTTACAGCGAAGCCGATCAGGCATGTTCCCAACCCCATGGCGTGGGCGGCAAGGAGAATATTCTGCGCGGCCAGGAGCGCATCTTCCGATGGACAGCTTCCTCCCGGGTGCGAACCTATTATTATTACTGCCGGCGCCCCGTGGAAGAGCCTGTCGCGACGGCGCCCATCCCAGTCCCGCAAGGCTTCCCGGACGGATTCGTAGTGTTCCCGGTAATACCTGTCAAGCTCCTTTTTACCGAGTAACTTCAGTACACGGCGCACAACCGTCCTACCTGCCAACCGGTTCAGCCGCTTAAAAAATGCCGCGATGCCGTCGCCCAACCTCTCCACGGCCTTCCGCGAGGCAAGCACGGTGAAGACCCAGCGTTGGCTGTTTGTGCCTGAGGGGGCCGTGATTCCGGCCCGGACAAGATCGCGAAGCGTGGAAAGGCCGACGGGCCGGGGTAAAAAACTGCGGCAGGAGCGCCGCGAGGCCATGAGCCTGACCAGTTCTCCCGCTTCGGCTTTGCCGGGCGGAATCCAGGATCGGTCAACCTGCAGCGTTTCAAAAAGCAGGTTTTTGACTTCGAGGTCCGGTACGAAAATAGCATCTTCCGGGCAGGCAGCGGAACAATGGCCGCAACCGAGAGAACAGATGCCCGTGACGACAGCCTTGCCGTCAATGAGCGACAGGGTCTCCACAGGGCAGCAGGACACACAGCGCCCACAACCGGTGCATCGCTCGATGTCGATAAATGGAACAGTGGTTCCAGCGTTCATGACAGGGCCTCTCTTTTCTTCACCGATGATGAAATTTTCAAAGATTTATCATATGGGGCTCTCAATCGAAAGAACGTTCTGGCAGATCGGCAAAGAAACTCTACAAAAAGCGCCATTTCCTCTCAATCGCCGGATAATTCTATTTTTCTTAAAGTTCTGCGAAGACAATGCCGATAAATTGTCGACAGGAAATTCTTCTGTTGAACTCCAGCACTAAACAATTGACGGCAAGAATGAACCGTTTGCAAGGGGGAGAAGCACATGAAGATTTACCGTTATCATTATCTGCTGACGGCGGTTTCAGTCGCCATCATACTCGGACTGTCAGCCGTGGCCTATTGGGGAGCATCCCGTCTCGGCAATGAAGGTTTCAATGTCGGAACGATGAAATATCTTCTTGTTGTTTCCGGATGCATTGCCGCATGTCTATCGTTTATCAGTTCTTTCGTATTGGGAAAACGGATCTTCGGACCGGTCTTTGAAGCGATAAAAAAGCTGAATGCCAATTCCGAAGAGGTGGCGACATCGGCGGTCAATATTTTCGCGGCCAGCGAATCTTTAGCCAACGGGGCAACCAATTCCGCCGGCTCCCTGGAAGAAACAAGCTCTGCCCTGGAAGAACTCAGCACCACAATCAAGCTGAACGCCGGCCATACCGACAAGGCTGCGGTCCTCGCCCGCGAAGAGTCCAAGCTGGTCAAAGAAGTAACCGGCGTAATGAAGGATTTGACGGCATCCATGAATGAAATCTCACAAGCGGGGAACGACACCGCCAGGATTATTAAAACAATCGATGAGATAGCTTTCAATACCAATCTTCTTGCGCTCAACGCCGCCGTTGAGGCAGCCCGGGCCGGCGAGACAGGCGCAGGATTCGCCGTCGTCGCCGATGAGGTGCGGACATTGGCCATCAATTCGGCCAAGGCTGCGGGAGAGACATCGGAACTGATTGAGAACACCATCAAACGGGTTGACAACGGCCTTCAGTTCGTTACGAAAACCGCGGCGGCGATATCGAAGGTCGCTGAAAGCATCAACGAGATCAACTCTCTCATCGACGAGATCAATGAGGCCTCGCAGGAACAGGCGCAGGGCGTCGATCAGATAAGCAAAGCAATTACGGACATCGATGCAATAACCCAACAGATGGCGGCAAGCGCCTCGGAACTCGCCGAATCATCGGAGTCAATGAACACCCAGGCCGAGCAGATGAGAGCCGTCGTTTCAGAGTTGATCGATATCGAACATCCCTCCCAGGAAGAAGTTGTGGCTTTCATCGAGCAGGCCCTTTCCTTCGCCCGCAAGCATGGGAAAGAAGCCTTCCTCAAGGAGGTCGTGAACAGAAAGGGCCCTTTCATCCAAGGGGAACTCTACATATATGCCTATGACTTTACGGGGAAATGTCTTGCCCACGGGGCAAAACCGCAACTTGCGGGAAAGAATCTCGGCCATCTCGATCACATCAAGCAACTGCAGGGCGCGGCGGTACGCGGAGGCGATTGGGTCGTTTATGACTTTCAGAACCCCGTGACAAAAAAGATGGACAAGAAGCTGGGATATACAGTGCGCCTGGACGACCAGTGCTGGTTCGGGTCCGGAACTTATTTGACCTGATCGCCCTGTCTTTTTCCGGCAGGACTTCCGACGAGGAACAACCGCGCGAGGGAATCCCCGCTAATAAATGCCTCAGAGCGCTTTCCCCATGAGGACTGCCTGCCGAAGAATTGCTATACTCGCATCCCTTTGAATCAATTCGTTTACCGTTTCGCTGAAGGGGAGAAACAGGAGAGCCTGCTCCTTGCAGATGAAACGGAGTCCCTTGAGAATGGGAAAGGTCAGATGCCTGACGGCGGAGGCCGTGGCGCAAACGGCGGGCAGGCTTTCCAAGGCATCGGAGGCGTTCAGCGTAACAGGACTAAAGACGTTTCGCGGCGCCCCCTCGCACAAATCAAAAGGCTTCTTCATTAGTGTAAAATCGCGCGATAACCTCAGGAAAAGATCCGGCCGCATCTTGAAAGCGGGAACGATGAACGAGAGCGGTCGGCCCTCCCGTTCTGCGGGGTAAAGAGCCGGTTGCCCCGTTATCCTGATGAGGTCGGCCTGTGATGTGATAAGGCCGTCACTGCTTTCGGCGGTTATCCTCCAGAAGGGAAGAAAGAGATCCTCTTGTGCGGCGTGAACGACCGATACGGCCGGGACTTTTTCCCAGCCCCCCCCAACGGCTTCCCAGGCTGATTGACAGTTTGGACAAAAGAGCACGATGCTTGTTTTCTCTCCCTGGAGGTTCCAGCCGCAGCAGGGGCAGAGAGTCGACAGAAAAATCAGCGGCGACAGGGGTCCCGATTGACTGAGACCGGCTATGCTTTCGTCGTCGAGACTTTCCAGGGGAGTCATCGTAACGCCTTCAAGCCATTGGCTTTCATGGCGCAACAGCGGCAGATAAATAAGACTCGTCGATTCCCCGATGAAGGAGCGATGAAAGACTTCCCCCTTATCGGCATTATCGGTATAGCGGGCCGCCAGCGAAGAAGCATCCTCGCGATGGAGAGTATTGTCAAAGATTATGCCCTTCGCGCCGACATTGAGATGCCTCAAAACCAGCGTCTGGGGACGGTAGCCGAGGCTGACGGGAAGGACGGGAACATCGACGGCGCGACGAGTGATATCCACAAGTCCATGGTGTATCGACAGGCCTTCACATCTGAAAACGAACCCCTTGAAACGCAGATAAGGAACGTAATAGGGTGCATCAACCGCGCCTTTATGAGGCAGAGCGAAACGAAAGAGATCGGAGGCCGAGAGAAAACTCCTTACACCGCAGTAATGACAAAGGACAAGACGCGTCGCTTCGTCGAGATCCTGCGGGGCGCCGCACTGAGGGCATTCGTAACGGACATCCCAGAACATCAATCACAATCTTTCGCCGCAATGGTTGCAGAAAACGGAACCGTCGAGGTTGTCCTTTTTGCAATGTCGGCAGACCGGCACTGGCGGTTTCTCGCCCGTGGCATGACCGCACCTCGGGCAAAAGAGCGCGCGGGGAGGAAGATTCTTGCCGCACTGCGAGCATTGGTCGAAAACGAGTTGCTGATGACCGCAGAAAGGGCAGAATCGAGCATCCCGAGAAACAGTCTTGCCGCAGTCCGGGCAGGGGGGGGTTGCAGGCCCCGATTCCCCTTCCCCTCGTTTGATCGCGTCGGCGAAAAGCGCCGGCATCATGAAACCGAAACCCAGACCTATGCCTTGTCCCGCCTCGCTATTCTGCGACGATGCAGCTTTCTCCATAGCCATGGCCGCCTTCATTTTCACAAAACGATCCAGATCGCCGAGCACGCCGAGACGACTCTTATCGTCGATAGCCTGTTGAACATCGGGGGGAGGAGTAACGGAACCGATATACAGATTCTCCAGCAGGAGTCCATAATGAGCGAAATCGTCATGGAGCCTCTCTTGGAGTCCCCGGGAAATTTCATCATACCGACCGGGGAGATTGACCAGGCTGTCGAGGTGTTCTCCCAGATAATCGTTGAACCTCGAGACGATAACCCTCCTAAGGTATTCCTCGATATCGCCCGTAATGTAAAATCCTCTGGTTCCCACAAGCGTGTTGATGAACAGGAGCGGCTGCACCACCTGGATATTAAACACGCCATGCGCCCTGATACGCACGAGACCTAACTCTCCGTCCTTAAAGGCAACGGGGTCTCGGGTTCCCCACTTTAAATTTGTAAAGACCTTCATATTCACGAAGTAGACTTCAGCTCTCAGGGGACTGGTGAGAGCCCAGGGTGCGGAAAGGATCTTCGTCAAAACGGGAATGTTCGCCGTAGTTAGAGTATGACGCCCGGGACCAAAGGCTTCGTAAGACTTGCCCTTGTAAAAAAAGACAGCTGCCTGGCTCCCTCTGACGATAAGCTGGGCGCCGAATTTGATCTCGCCGGAACCTTCCTCGGGAAGGCGATGGACCAGTTCCTGCCCCGTCTCGTCGAACCACTCCAATATTTCAAGAAAAACAGTGTTATTCGTTCCCATTGCCTCACCTCGCCCGTAGGTCGCGCTGAGTTCCTGTAGATACGGCTCTCTGCGTGTGTCGCGACATCCCCATGCAAAAGACAGACCATTTTCTAATACTCACGGGCACATTGCTTCTTTCCGAAATGTCGGCCCTTTCTATGAAAGTTTTCGCTCTCCCCCGGCGACAGCTTCCAAACCGTGCCTGTCCAGTATGGTAATGCAGCTTCCCTCCACGGCAATGAGGCTCTCGCCGATCATTCTGGCAAGAATTCGCGAGAGCGTCTCGGGCGCCGTTCCCAGCAGGCTGGCCAGTTCTCCCTTGGCAATATCAAGATTGAGACGACTGTCGGAACCCGAGGCATTCCCCATTGCCAGAAAGTACGAGGCAACCCTCGAGGGCACATCTTTCAGCGACAATCCCTCGACCAGGTTTGTCAAAAGCATGAGACGGCGGGCCATGACTCCCATCATGGCGAGGGCGAGAGCCGGTTCATTTCGAATGAGATCCAAAAAATCACTCCGGGGGAAAAAGAAAACGCGGCAGGCCGACTGGGCGACGGCCGACGCAGGAAATGTCCTTTCAGCGAACAGGGCGGCTTCGCCGAAAGGTTCGCCAGGACCGAAAACATGAAGAATCTGTTCCTTGCCGTTCGGAGAGATCTTGAAGACCTTCACTCGACCGGAAAGGACAATGAAGAAACCGTTTGCCCCGTCTCCCTCGCTGAAGAGAGTCTGTCCCCTGCGATAGCTCCGGTGAAGGGCGAGCCGATCGATCTTTTTCAACTCTCCGGGATCAAGCCCGGAAAAAATCGGGACCCTGCTGAGTATTTCGATGGCCATCATGGACGTTCCTTCCTTCTTCGGCAACGGTTTTCTTGACCCAGATCAATGCACTTTCCCAGTGAGGCATTATAATAGCGTTCCATAAAATCACGAAAGGAAATCTGACATGAAGGTCGCGAGAAAAATCATAACCATAGATGAAGAGAAATGCGATGGCTGCGGCCACTGCGTTCCCGCCTGCGCCGAAGGGGCCCTTCGCATCGTAAATGGCAAGGCAAGGCTTGTGAACGATACATTCTGCGACGGTCTGGGGGCCTGCCTTGGAGATTGTCCCCGCGGAGCGATTTCCATGATCGAAAGGGAGGCTGAGGCTTTCGACGAAAAGTCGGCGCACCGTGCTGCCGCCCACCTTGGGAACGGAATGGTTGAAACATCGGCTATGCCGTGCGGATGCCCCTCGTCAATGATCGAAATCTTTGACAGGCCGGATTATCCGCAAAATACGGGCGGCAAAAAACTGCCCGCAGAAAGCCCATCAGCCCTTTCACACTGGCCTGTCCAGATACGGCTCGTTCCGCCGACCGCTCCCTTCCTCCGAAACGCCGATCTTCTCGTGACGGCCGATTGCGTGCCCTTCGCTTACGGGTCCTTTCATGAGGATTTCCTCAAGGGAACAGCAGTCCTCGTGGGATGTCCCAAGTTCGACGATGTGCAGACCTGCGTGAACGCACTGACCTCCATATTCGAACAGGCTTCCGTCCGCTCCATCACTGTCGTCGTCATGGAGGTTCCCTGCTGCCAAGGCCTGCCGAAAATCGTAGAACGGGCACTTGAACAGTCAGGCAAAAAGATCCCTCTCCGGAAAGTGACCATCAGCCGGCAGGGAAAAATGATGGAAGACACTGACCGCGCCTGCTGCCAAATGGCGCACTAGAAAAACTCCTGCAGAAAGAGCGTCTCACGGGAAATAAGAGCAGAGCCAATCAACGCGGCTCTCGGCGCTTCTGTGGCGGCCAGGCGTTGAATAACAATTCTTTTCCAATTGAACGAGGCAAGATCGATATGCCCCAAAGGCGTCCTTCGGCAAATGAATCATTGAATTACGCCCTGACATGTGAGAAAAAAGTTCGTACTGTAAAAAACGAAACTTGGCAGTGCCGGCGGTTCGTTCATTTGTTTTGTAAGCAAGATTTCCCAGTTATTTGACGGTCGCCGGACGCTGCTTGCGCTTTTACCGAGGCGCAGAATCAAATGGTTTTGCATTCCAATGATAATGCGCAATGTCCTGTCGAAACCATCCATGTGTTTCGCGGACAATTGATAGTAGTCCGATCGAGCAGGATCTCACTGTTGTCCCGTAGGGGAACAAGAGCATCAAGTGGAGAAGCCGCTAGGCGGAGGCTGACGACAGAATCCTCCTCCGCTTTCGCCGGCAACCCCTCCCGGAGACCGGGAAGGCAATAAACGAGGAAGACACGGATTGTCTTCTTAAAGATTACCGCAGGGAAAAAGGACGGAAGGAAAGGTGACTCCTGAGAGATCCAGCAGCATAGAATAGAAAGGATCTTCAGCAATCCTTCTCTGAGCAAAACACCATATGATAAAAAACGCTATGACCGGTTGGAAAAAACCCATGGAAAAATACGACGTCCTCATTATCGGCTCCGGCCCAGCCGGTCTTTTTGCCGCCATGGAACTTGAAAGAAGAGGGCTCAAAAGGATCGGCATTATTGATCGTGAGACGTATCCCGCAGGCGGGCTGCTCAACGACGGTAAACTTAATTTTCACCGTCGAATCGGAATCGATACTGCCGAACTCGGTCTCGATGACACACGAGCCGATGCTCTTATCGGCGAGGTTAAAGAAATTCTTACGGCCGTTCCTGGCTGCAGGCAGGTTACGTTCCCCGGAACGGACATGATCCTGGCATGGGAGCGCATCGCCTGGGAGAGAAACGTGGACTTCATCGCCCCCGAGCAGTGGCACTGGGGAACCGATAACGGCAGGAGGGTTGTCGACCATCTGAGAAACAGACTCAAATCGACGGCATTCCTTCTGGGTCGTGAGGTTCATTCAATTCAGATAGGACCGGACAGCATCATCCTGGAATGCGGCCGGGAAAAGGATTCCTGCCCCTTGGAATGCTCGGTTCTTCTCGCAGCGCCGGGACGAAAAGGAGCATACTGGTTCAGAAGCGAGGCTCGCCGCATCGACATTGACACGGCCTTCGGCCCCATAGATGTGGGAATCCGAGTCGAGCTTAACAGAAAATTCTTCGACACCCTTACGGACACCGTATACGACCCGAAGTTTCTCATACGAACGAACCGTCATCGCGACCGGGTTCGCACCTTTTGCACGAACCCGGGAGGCAGGGTGCGGTTCGAACATTACGGTGAATTCAAAATCATGAACGGCGACGCCCTGGCGGGACAGAAAACAAGCAACACCAACTTTGCCCTGCTGAACACCATTCGACTTACCGAACCTTTTTCCGATACAACGATGTTCGGTCAGATGATCGCCAAGCAGTTTCACCTTCTCGGCGACGGCGCCCCTATCGTCCAGCGGGTCGGAGATTTCCGGGAAGGCAAACGGAGCCGGAAGGAAACCTTCCTGAGTGAACGGCATCATTTCCACGTCTGCGAGCCGAGCTGTACGGCCGTGCCGGGAGACATCACCCTGGGAATGCCCGCCCGTATCGTTGACAACCTATGGGAATCGTTAAAAACCCTTGACAAAATCGTCCCGGGCATCCTCCATCCTTCGACACTCTTGTACGCACCGGAGATTAAATTTTTCGACACGAATTACCCTACGGATGAACAGCTCGAAACAAACATAGGACACATATTCGTCGCCGGCGACGGCGCCGGGAAAAGCCGCGGAATCGTCGGCGCCGCCGTCACAGGCATCCTGGCGGCCAGGGGAATGCTCGCGAAGCACTTTTGATCAACAGGGAATCAAAATCCCATAGTCTTCTTGAGAGCCACAAAAGCCCGCTCATTGTCGTCCGTAGAAAAAACGATCCGGACCGGCGCGGTTCCAGCATTTGCTGTGACGTAGAGATAATTGATATTGATTAATTTGTCCGCGACAGCCTTTGAAAGGATCCTCAGCGCGCCTGGTTTGTTCTCCACCTCTACCGCTATAACATCTTTTTCAACGATACTGCCGAGGCTGGAGGCAGCCAGTGCATCGAAGGCTCGGCGGGTGTCGTCGACAACAATCCTTATTTCGGCCGTAGCGCCGCCGGGCATCCCGTAACCCGCACAAGCCTCGATGTTAATGCCTCTCTCCGCCAAAAGAGCCGATACTTTTTCAAGAATGCCGACTTTGTGTTCCAGTCGGAGCGTCAGTTCCTTGATCAACGACACTTTTGTTATCATATCATAGCTCCTGAAGATCGATCTTTTCTGACAATTATTAGGCTGGCAGAAAGCCAATCATTTAAAAAAAAAGGTTAGCAGAAGCTTTCGTGAAATGCTACGTCAACCATCTGAAGTTCAATGACATAAACTTTGACGGGCTATGATAGACAGCCGCCAATCTCGATATCGTCTTTAACGATAACTTGTTAGTCTTTAAGAAGCAGGCCGGGGCAGAGGGCCTCAACAACGGCCTCCTTGTCTTCAGTAATCCCACATCAACAAGGCGCCGAGAGAAATAAAACAACACTCTATCCGAATCGTTCAACCCAACCCAACTCTTAACAATTAAAGACTTTTGCCACACTCCCCAACGATCATCTCCCCTTCTTGATAATTACATCCCAGCAGAATGCAATCGGCGCTAGGGCGCCGTGAACTGCGCCGGCAGAGCCGACGTGAATAATATATTAGTAATAGGAAACTTTGTCGACTTGGTTATCCCCGCAAGATGCTGGCCATTGGACGAAACGGCTATAATTTTGTTGATCTGATTGACGGGTTCATAGGGAAAATATTCGCTATGCAACCCAAATATACGTGTTTTCGCCGGTATTGTTATTGGCAGCGAAGTTGAACGGATTTCACCCTCTCCGATCGCGTACAAAGTAACCGTCGTGGACATCGCCCCTGCATTCATCAAGGCAAGCCCTTTGTACTGGACCCATGCCGCTGCATTGGCAAAATAAAAAGCCACCGTAGAAGCCTTTGACTCCATTAGGTTGAACTCGGCAACGCCGCCATCTTCGTATTCATAAAAAAGCCTGAAATTGAGGCTTGGGCTGTCATAAAGAATTTCTCCCGTTTCAGCCGAAGCATTAAGCGTCTTTATGTCAATCGCGTCATATCCCAGTTGATCAATGGGATAGGTTTGCTCGAAAACCTTCACCCCGGCATCGTTATATAAAATTATCGTAAAGACCGTAGCGGCGTTGCTCGTATTATCAACCTGAAGAATGTCGACCCATTCCGGATACTGCGCAGCCTGGCTTGTATCACGCGTTATGTGGGAAATATAGACCCGGTAAAGCCCGACGGGATCGGTGAACTTGGCAATCGCAATATTCCCACCGCCGCGCCCCCCATCGGTGGAACTAACCGTTACTGTGCCGGAACCGCTCGTCCCGGGCGACGAAAGCGTCAAAGAAATATTCACGGTAATCGTCTCGCCATCTTCCTCAATCGTGCCGCTGCAGGTATAATCACTGCCGTCAATGACGCCGGAGATCTCTAAATCACCGTTAATGGCGCCTGTAAAAGAATCGCCTGTCTGGTTAATCTGCAGCCAACCTGAAACGTTTTCAAGCATGTCCGCGTCGGCCGGGCTGCTCCATGCACCCGTAATGGTGAAACTCCAAAACCCTGTGGCGTCATATGTAGCAGCTCCTGCAGAAGGCAAAAGAAACAAGGCCCCTACGCAGAGCGTCGCGACAATCAATACGAAAATTTTTCTTAAATTAATAATCATCATACACCTCCTTTGTAATCGAGCGACGACTCCGGGATAATATTGATATACTAATTTCCCCGTATTGCCTGTAACATCTAAAATCCCTTGAAATTTTAAAAAAAGTTTCTTACTGCAAAAAAACAGGCATGCTGTTGCATTGCGTCTTATCGCTCTTTTCGACGCTCAATAGTTGGGCACCTCAACCTTCCTGACGAAGTTCCTCTATAAGCGAATCTTTCTGATGCCATAAATCACCAAGCCATGCTTGAAACCGCTCCCGGAATGCATGATCTTCCAGGTAATCGCCACGAAGAAATTCTGGAGGAATCAAGTGTTCTTTCACGTGAACGGTGAGACGCGAAACGCGACCGCAGAGGAAATTCCAGAACTTGATGGGACCTTGCGGGTACACGATCGTTACGTCCAGGAGATGAGTTATCTTCCCTTCCATTGCCGAAAGGGCGAAGGCAAAGCCCCCGGCTCGCGGCTTGAGAAGATTTCTATATGGCGACTGCTGTTTTTCATGTTTCTTCTCGGTAAAACGGGTGCCTTCCACAAAATTCAGTATTGAAACAGGCATATCTTTATAGCGCTCGCAGGCCTTCCTCGTCGTCTCCAGGTCCGCGCCGCGCTTCTCCGGATGCCTTTCCAGATATGCTCGGGAGTATCGTTTCATAAAGGGGTAGTCGAGAGCCCACCAGCACGTGCCGATGACGGGAATCCAGATGAGTTCTTTTTTCAGAAAAAACTTTGGAAAGGGTATTTTGTTAGCAAAAATTTTCAAAAGAACAACTATGTCCGTCCAGGATCTGTGGTTGCTGATCACGAAATACCACTGGTCGCGCCTGAGCCCTTCAAGACCTTTAACATCCCATTCTATTTTCGCAAGAAGCTTCAATCCCAGGACAATGCCCCACATCCAGCCTTTGACGATGGTCGTTATGTTCCGGGCGCAACGCTGTTTCCATGCTCGGACGGGGACAAGCGTTTTCGTGAATGCCAGCAGATGTATTGGAATTGCGCAAATAATGGTATCAAGGGCTACGTAGACGATAGCTGCAACGCCACGAAACGGCGCCGGCAGAAATTGCAACATTCTCCTTACCTCCTCCTTCGATCGTAAAAACATACCACAGAAAGATACGTCACGGAACGAATTATTTATAACCAAGCCAGGACAATCCCTGCTGTATCTCTTTGATACAGCACCGGATACTTACTATCCAGAACGCATCCTGCAGTCTCAGAACCATAACGACCTCTCATTTATTAATAATCAAAAAATACTGATACTTAGTTATGCAATCTCATTAATATTCTTCGCTGGCACATTGATTGCTCAAGGATACATAAGAGAATCAAATGCACTTGAAGAAAGGAGATACTTTCATGAAACGTTCACATATTAACAGGATTATGGCGGTGTTGATTGTAACCGCCCTTGTAGGATTCGGAACCAGCGCCTTCGCACGGTGGGGCAGAGGTTCCGAAGGTTGTGATCGAGGCTTCGGCAGCGGTAACTGTTTGTATGGAAATACCCTGACGGACGAACAGACGAAGGTCCTTGCCGATGAGCAGAAGGCCTTTATCGAAGCAACGAAAGACTTGAGAACGAATATCAACGACAAACGTCTCGATCTCAAGAAAGAACTCGCCAAAGAAGCCCCTGACCAGACAATGGCTTCGGGCCTGCAGAAGGAGATTTCCGATCTCCGGACTCAGCTGGAACAGAAACGCCTGGATCATATAATCGCCCTGAAAAAGATCGATCCCTCGGCGGGCGGCTTTGGCCCGGGAAACCGCCGCACGGAATGCGATTCCAGAGGCCGCGATTGCCGGGGCGGTTCCAGGAATAATTGCGGAGGGGGCAACGGCGAGGGATCCTCAAGCGGATGTTCCGGCGGCGAGCGCCGCGGCGACTTTCGCAGCAATCTTGGAGGCGGGTCCGGTTCCTGCTGTCGCTGAAAGCGTTTCATAATAACGCAAAGGGGCCCCCGGGCCCCTTTTTTATTTGCTCTCAGGAATCTCGAAAAACAAGGGGGGCAACGGCTCACAAGCTAATCATTGCTAGGAGGAGCCTTTCTTGATAAAAAATATGGTCGGTCGTCCCTTCTTCTTGTACTGGAAGGATTTTTTAAGACTGCCTGTCTCGGCGATGAATTCGAGATAGCGCCTTATCGTAATTCTCGACAGCGCCAATTCAATCCGTATTTCATCGATTGTGAAAGGACCGTCACAAGAGGCAATCGCCTTCCTGACTTTGTCGAGGGTATATTCGGCGATCCCTTTCGGCAGCGCATCTTTTTTCTTATTATTAATAAGATACAAGGAATCAACCTTGTCCTGGTTCAGCACTTTGTTTTCCACGATCGATCTCTTGAGATGTTTGTAGTTGACGAGAGAATCGAGATACCGACCGGCATCAAAGGGCTTAACGATATAATCGAAAGCGCCGAACCTTATTGAATCCTCGATCGTCTTAACGTCATGAGCAGCGGTAATCAAAATGAAATCTACAGTATATTCCTTTTTTCTGACTTCTTTGACAATATCGATGCCGTGCATGTCAGGGAGATAGATATCGAGGATAATGAGATCGACTTCTTTTTTCCTGAGATATGATAAGGCTTCTCTGCCGTTTTTCGCGATCCTTACGACCTTGTACCCCTCCACCTTCTCCGTCAGTCCTTTATTGATATCGGCAACCATGAAATCATCTTCCACAATCATCACTTTAATCGGCGGCATAAAGAAAACTCCCTTATGTTATGTTTGATTTCGGCACTGTTACCCTGAATTCAACTCCGCCATCGACGCGAACTTCTATCGTCCCGCCAAAGTGCTCTATGTATTCTTTAACCAAAGAAAGTCCTATGCCTTTGTTCTTTGATGATTTTTTTGTCGTATAGCCCCGCTCGAACACCTTTTCGCAGAGATCCTTTGAAAACCCCTTGCCGTTATCCTTGATGACTATCTCCAGATAATTCCCATACTCCCTCAAAAATACAACTATTTTTTTCTTCTCCTGTGAAGAGTCTCTCAAAGACTCTATGGAATTCTGAAGAATATTCCCAATTATGGAAGTCACAGTTCCGACGCAACTTTCCCGAATGACGGGGAAATAACTCTCGGGTAGAATTACGAGATCGATATCGTATTCCAGGGCTTCATTCAATTTTGCGAGCAGCAGTCCCGATACGGCCGGACTCTTGATATTCCGTCGAAGAAAATCTGCGATCTCCTGTGTCTTCGAAACCGTTCTAACTATAAATTCAACGGCTTGCTTGTATTTTCTCAACTGCAGCAATCCGGAAATGACATGAAGTTTATTCAAATATTCATGATGTTGCGCTCTCAGTGCATTTATATAGGATTTAACCTCCGTCAATTCTTCGGCAAGATTGCGGATTTCACTCATGTCTCTGAACGTCGCCACAGCGCCTATTATTTTGCCCCGGGACCTGAGAGGTATCCTGTTAGTTAGGATTACATTGGAATTGATCCTTTGCTCCTCGTCGATTATCGGCTCGCCTGTCTCCACAACGAGAGGAAGCTTCGATGCAGGAACGACATCCGTTATCAATGTACCCGGAGACAAGTCGCCGATCGAGAGGAGCTTCTTTGCCGTTTCGTTAAGCAAGATCACTCGCTTATCGGCATCGATGGCGACAACTCCCTCTTTTATCGAAGATATGATGACGCTTCTCTGCTCCAAGAGCGCAGCAATCTCGTGAGGTTCAAGGCCAAGGATCGTCTTTTTGATATTCGAAGCAAGAAACGCCGCCCCGGAAAATCCCACAAGAACCGAAATCAGCGCGACGAAGTATAATATGAAGCTGATCCGTTCTTTCTGATCTTTCAACTCCGTCATGAGAAGACCCACGGAAACAACGCCCAGTTGCCTGTTGTCAGGACCAAAAATCGGAACAAAGGCTCGTTGGGATATCCCCAGGGTTCCTTTCGCCTGAGAAATATACTGCTTCCCCTTCAAGGAATCTTTTTCGTCTCCGCCCACAAAATGCTTGCCCAATCTGTCAGGTTTCGGATGAGAGTAGCGTATCGTATCCATATTGAATATGACTACAAAGCTGGTGTTGGTTATCCGTCGCATCTCTTCGGCAATCGGCTGAACTGCAAGCGAGGGATCGGGAAGGTTAAAGGCGTCGATGATACGAGGATCCTTTGCGGTAATTTCCGCAATTGACAGGATTCGTTTGCCTTCATTCTTGATAATGAAATTTTCGAGATACTTTTCTACACACATCGTCTCAAAGATGATTGAAACGATGATCGTGACAATAACCAGTGTAAATATCCTTGTTTGAAGACTGATATAGCGCCGCACGGCTCTTGATCCTTTTGTTTGCGATCCGGCTGCTTCGGTCCGCTGCTTCCGGTCGATCTTCCTCCCTCGAAAAGTCCAGAAGACGATATGATGCCCGTCTATTTTTTAACTTCCAAATCAACTTTTGTGCAACGCATAATTACACTCTAATCACCGCTTCCTGTGGTATACTAGAAATTACTTCAACGTCGACAAATATTTATATCTTGTATTTCAATATTGAAGACAATAGCTTCAAGCATCGAAGAACGCTGCGCTGCAGCAGAGGATACATCGTTTGAAAAGAGGCTACAGATGAGCAGAGGAACAGATTTTCAAAGAGATTTTTTTAAATGTCGGTCCCAGAGCAGAAGGAAACATAGCAATCATATTTTTCGATAAGCTTCCCGCTGAAAAGGCTAAATATATATTCGATACAAAGTCGCCGAGAAAGGGGCCATAGTTCGGCGACGGCCCCTTTTCTAGGCGTTCCAAGCTTCGATAATACAATGGTTCTACTTCAGCCGCGCAACGCCGGTAGCCCTGGCGGCGGCGGCGACAGCTTCCGCCACTCTTGGAACCACGCGCGGGTCAAAGGAACCGGGTATGATAAACTCCGGTCCGAGTTCCGTGTCATCAACCAGCGATGCAATTGCATGGGCTGCCGCGAGTTTCATCTCCTCGTTGATGTCACTGGCCCGAACCATGAGCGCTCCCTTGAAAATTCCCGGAAATCCCAGGCAATTATTTACCTGGTTGGGAAAATCCGACCGCCCCGTTGCGACGATTCTCGCCCCTCCTTCTTTCGCAAAAGCAGGCAAGATCTCCGGAACAGGATTTGCCATGGCCATAACTATCGAACCAGGATTCATCGACCGCACCATTTCCTTGGTCACAAGGTCCGCCTTCGATACGCCGATAAAGACGTCTCTTCCTTTCATCGCATCTGCGAGAAGCCCCTTCATTCCTTCTTTGTTTGTTCTTTGAGCCAGTTTCTCAACGGCTGCGTTGTTGCCTTCCCGTCCTTTGTAAATAATGCCCTTCGAATTGCAACAGACAATGTCCGAAACTCCTGCATTCATCAACATATATGCTATGGCCGTTCCGGACGCCCCAGCGCCGTTCATCGCAACTTTTATCTCATTCATGTTTTTGCCGACGATTTTGAGAGCATTGATCAGCGCTGCCAGTGTTACAACGGCTGTGCCGTGCTGATCGTCATGCATGACGGGGATATCCAGACTTGCCTTCAATCGGTCTTCGATTTCGAAACACCGGGGGGCGCTGATATCTTCCAGATTGATGCCTCCGAACCCAGGCGCTATCATTTGGACCGTTTCAACGATCTTGTCGGGATCTTTGCTGTTGATGCAGATTGGGAATGCATCCACCCCGGCGAGTTCCTTGAAAAGGACGGCCTTTCCTTCCATAACGGGGAGACCCGCCTCCGGACCGATGTCCCCAAGGCCGAGCACGGCCGTTCCATCGGTAACGACTGCTACCATATTTCCTTTAGTCGTATATTCGTAAACGAGATCGCGATTCTCCTGAATTTTCTTGCAGGGCGCGGCAACCCCCGGCGTATAGACGACAGAGAGTTCCGCCATATTCGTTACAGGCGTTTTGCTCGTTACTTCGATTTTCCCCCTGTATATCCGATGCAGCTCTAATGCTTTTTCATTTACATCCACCGTTCCATCTCCTTTCTCCATTATGCAGAGCAGTCATTTTTTGAGCACTTGATTGGACATTTAATTCACTTACAGCATGCCGCAGTGCCGGCATGACTGGACGTTTCCATTGTATCGGCGAACGGAGCGTTCAACTTCCATTGCATCATCGACGCCTCCCGGCGCCGCAATAATGCGGAGAATGGGGGGTATGTCCGAGAACCGAACTTCCAGGCATGGTTCTCGGACACGGGAAGGACCGGGACCGGTGAAGAGCGAAACAGGATACAGGAATTGACTGTAACCAGACGCCGTGTGGAGGCAGATGACCGGCCGGTCCTTAAAGTCTGTAAAAGAACGTTCATCGTTCCGTCGATTACCTTAAAATGTGCGGCACGAAGGTTATGATGCTGGGGAAAAACGTGAGAATCAGCAAATCGGCGATAAGAACCAATAAATAGGGGGTAACTGCTTTCATTACCTTTTCTATGGGTATCTTGGTGATGGCGCTCGCCACGAAAAGATCGAGTCCCACCGGCGGCGTAATGCAGCCGATGGCAAGGTTCACGACCATGAGCACACCGAAAAACAGCGGGTCAATGCCCATTTTTTCGGCCACGGGCAGGAAAATCGGCGTCAGAATGATGACTGCCGCCGATGCATTGACAAGCGTCCCCAGAATGAGGAGAAGAACATTCATCATGAGGAGAAAGACAATGGGGGACGATGTAAAATTGACAAAGGCCATGCCGATTCTGTGGGGAATCTCCAAATTAGTCAGCAGCCAGCCGAAAACCTTGGCGCCGCCGACGATGAACATGATCATGGTTGTACTGATGACGGCGCTGAAAATTATTTTCGGGAAATCACGGAGTTTAAGTTCCTTATAGATGAACAGGCCTACAAAGATAGCATATACGGCAGCCACGGCCGCGGATTCCGTCGGGGTGAATATGCCGCCGTAAATGCCGCCGATAATTATCAATGGAGTAAGAAGCGCGAAAAAGGAACTCTTAAAACTGACAATAACTCTTTTCATCGAAAAGGCGCCGACGCCTTTCCAGCCGCGTCTGCTGCAGATGATGTAGCTAAGAACGCACATAGAAATCCCCATGAGGATTCCCGGAGCGAAACCGCCCATAAAAAGTTCGCCGACGGAAACACCCGCAATGGCGCCATAGACAACCATGGTAATGGAGGGCGGAATAACGATGCCCACGGTCCCTCCGGCAGCGACTACCCCCGTTGAGAAGACCCGATCATAGCCCCTCTTCTCCATCTCATCGATCATGATGACGCCGATGGCAGCCGTCGTCGCAGCCGAGGAACCCGATATTGCCGCGAAAAACATGCCGGAAACCGCCACGACCTGCGCCAGTCCACCGGGAAGCGATCCCACAAGCGACGATGCAAAATCAACGAGTCGCCTAGCAACGCCTCCTTGAGACATAAACGAACCCGCAAGCATGAAAAACGGCACCGCCATGAAGGAAAAGGAATCTATTCCCGTATACATTATCTGGGGCACAAGGATCTGCGGCATATGCATGAAGTAAAAAAGTATTACGGAAACGGACAAACACAGCGAAAAGGCGATTGGGACGCCGAGCGCAACCAAAACAAGAAACGACAACAAAAAGACTGTTTCCATGACGAGACTACTCCTTGCCCTGCTGATCGGCTGTTTCCTTGCTCCGTTTCCTGATGGCGACAAATACATTCTGAATCAAATAAAAGAGCATCAGCAGGCCGCTCACCGGTATTATCGCGTAGACTATTCCCATGGGAATCCCCAAGCCAGGGGCCGTTTGAAACATCATCATCTTGGACATCCTGGTCCCATAGAAAATCATTATGAGCACGAACGCGGCGCTTGCGATCGAAATGACAATATCGAGAATCAATCCCGCCTTTGTTTTTTTGAGAATCTCGGGCAGCAGCTTCACCGCCATATGGCCGTCCTCACCCATAATGAGTGCGCCGCCGATAAAGACCACCCATACGAAGAGAAAGCGCGCCAGTTCTTCCGTCCACGAAAAGACAAACCCGAGGACGTAGCGATTGATTACTTGCATGAAAATCAGCGCCAACATGAGACCCATGCCGGTTACCGATATGACGAACAGAAGTTTTCTCAATCCTTGAAATAATCTGTCATGCACCTTCATAGAAAACCATCCCCACGCGGTATTATAAAACTCATCAATTGGATGCTGCAGCCGCTGTTGCTTGAGACGACTGAATTGGGACGGAACCGGCTGAGGAGAAGAATAGAGAGAAGAGGGGGGTCCGATTCCGTCCCGTGTCCTGCCGCTGTTTGTTTATTTTCCAGAAAGTGCGCGCACTTTGTCGATATTGTTCTGACCGACGACGGGAGCGAACTCATCATAGACTTTTTTCGTCGCTTCTCTGAAGGGCTTCTTGTCGACTTCTATAACCTTCATTTTCCCCGTTGCCTTAATCTTCGCCCAAAACTCATCGTCTTCCTTCGTGGAAAGGTCTCGCTGCCATGCAATAGCCTCTTTTGCGGCGCTGACAATTATTCCCTTCGCCTCGGGCGACAGCGCATTCCACCGGACCATGGAAATCAGCACGGGCTCCGGCGCATAGGCATGACCCGTGATCGAGGCGTATTTGTTCACCTCGAAAAACCGCTTTGTCCATATATGGGCGCTTGGGTTTTCCTGGCCGTCGACCACGCCCTGCTGCATCGCCGAATAGAGTTCATCGAACGCCATGGGAACGGGCGAAGCGCCGAGGGCTTTCATCATGCCGATATAGATTTTATTCGTCATGACTCGTATCTTCAGGCCCTTCATGTCCTCGGGGGTTCTGACTTCTCTCTTGTTGTTCGTGAGATGCCTGATGCCGTTTTCCATATATCCGAGCAGTTTTATTCCTTTGGGTTCCAGGGCTTTTCCGAGCTCCATGCCAACCGTATCGAGCGACTTGTAGGTGTGCGCTCGATCATCGAAAAGAAAGGGAAGATCGAAAAGCGATATGGCGGGCTGAAACTGACCGAGAACGGCCGTTCCGACCAGCGCCATATCAATCGTGCCGAAGATGAGCCCTTCAATCAATTCCTTCTGACCGCCGAGCTGGGACGAAGGGAAAACACGGACATCGATATTACCGCCCGATTTTTCCTTGACAAGCTTCGCCAGCTGTTCGGCGCCCATGGCGTATGGATGGCTTGGTTCCGCAATATGACCGCACTTCAATATAGCCTTTTCTACCGCAGCGGCTGGTCCTGTGGTTGTCGTCGCCATGCAAATCATCACGAAAATTACAAAGACGGACTTTATGAACAATTTCATAGGAGCCTCCTGGTTTTTTCTGTAGTCCTAACAAATGGAGGCAGCCAGATAAATATTTGGAAGAAATAATAAATAAAATAACTTTTGTTCTTTTTTTATAGTGCGGCAGAGAGATATGCATCAGGCAATATCTCGCGTCCGGTTTGCCGAATCTTTTACTTCCGGTCCGTTTTTTTCCGTGGTTTTTTAAAGACGGCTTATGGGGGACAAAAAGCAGTGTTGATTATGTATTGATTAAATTATCCGACATTGACGCTCATGCCTGTTCTGTCAGCAGGCCCCCGGTAAAAAACAAACCGAGGGCCTGCCGCACTATGCCGGTTGAGGTGAAAATGATTACCAGACAGAAATGTTCCCCGTCTGTTGCTGCAACGTAGTCAACTGGAAACGCGCTTCCTGAAGTGTGCTTTTCGCCTGGGAATAGGTTAATTTGTTAAGAAGTTCCACAGCCTCAGCCTTTTTCCCCGCTGCCATAAGATCTTTGATCCTCGCCTCGATCTCGCCGGTTCGAGCGATGACGGAACCGTGACGGCCTGACCAGTACGCCTTGAGCTGCGGATATAACTGATCGTATTTCACGTCGGCTGTCTTCTGAAGGAGACGGAAAGTCCACCAGGCCGACGAAGCGCTATAGGCGCTGTTCATATTCTGAAATTCATCAGGAATAATGGTTGCGCCTGCATACACGGGGAAGTATCCCGAGTAACCGGGCGTAGCCATAGCGTACCACATGACTGAACCGACTTCCACGGGAAGGTCGCTTCTAAGCTGGGCCACTGTTGAAGATTGGCAGAGATTTGTATTAATCGGACGGGGTACCAGGAGCTTGTCGGTTACATCTTCCCAATGTTCCATCTCGGAAATTGGCTTCCTGAATTTATCGGTGCCCTCATAGCGATCCATCAGGACCTGGAAAAGATCCTCTGGAGCCATAACGCCCTGTTTCCCCTCAAGCATCTCATATGAACGGTTTTCACGATCCACATCGTAGGGAGAATTCATTCGATCCGGGCGACCATAGGCTTTTTTAAAGCTGAATTTGCCGTCTTTCTTGGCATCGTACCAGCCCATCTTCACGGCATAGTCGATAAGGCCCTTGCTGGCCAGATCATAATCATCACCGACGACGAATCGATTCGCTACGACGATAAATTCTTTATCCTTTATCCTCTTGGCAACCCAGTTCTTCGAGGTTGTCTCGACCACCCAAGCTTCCTTTGGATCTGCCAGACAGTAGTCTAGACCGCTCCAATCGGCCTTCCCGTATTTGTCTATAAAGCCGGCGATAAGATCAACCGCCTCGCGTGCCGTTTTGCATCGCTCAAGAATAAGCTGCCTGATGGCATAACGCCTGATGCCCTTCCCCGAGAAACTGTCTTCCTTTGAGTACATCCAGTTGCAGCTCATTGTGACGCCCCACTGATTCATGCCCACAAGAACCCAGTCGTAGGGCCTCGATTCCTTAACGGTGCCGAGTCCCGATGCGCCCAAGGCATTTCCGCAGCCCCAGTAGTTATACGTTTCCTTCGGCTGAGGGATAGTAACATAGGGCACCGCGAGGGTGTCCTTTTCGCCGTACGAGGCGCCTTTCATCGGAACGATGCGGCCTACGGCAGTGAAGCCCATGTCCTCGTTGTGTCCGTGGAGCACGGCGCCGTCAGCGGTGAGATTTTTTCCAACGAGAATCGTCGTGCAGGCAATGGAAGCAGCCGGCAGACTTAAAGCAATAACAACCATGCACACAAAAATATTCCTTATTGTTCTCATCTCATTACCCTCCATTTGTACCGTTAAGGATTATTTCAATCCACACCCTGCGTATCATTCACTTCCTTTCTCGGGCATAATCTTTGGAGAACCTCCTGGAACATTCGAGCCCTTCAACGATTCGCAAAGAATATTCGTCGGGAAAGCCCCGAATAAACTCTCGTGTGCATGGCAGTCACATCGAAGACAGAAGGCGTCGCTTAATACATGACGCCGCGAGTATAAATCTGAAGTTGCCAAGAATGAAATAATTCTATTTTCAAATACTAAGTATGAAATATTTCATACTACCGAAGGATGGAGCTGTCAATAAGAATTTTGTTCATCAAAATCAAGCTTTTATTTTTGAAGAAAGTTGAATGGCACGGAATGAGAGGCGAGTCGCGGCATATATTGGTAAACACTCAGTGGTTTATGAGGTCGGGACTGAACTTGCGGCGGTGCAATATCTTGTAACCGCCGAATCAACTCGCCGAAAAATGCAGCATCTCCGACCTTTAGAGCAAAGACGACTGCTGTTGTCAGCGGTCCTGTATGACAGCCCTCCCGATAGAGACCCTCGTGACGGACATACGTCCTGCCGGGATACATATCTCCTTCCCGAACCGTTCTATCACAATAAGAACAGCTGCCGCCTGCTCCCAGAAACGCAACACAGAAGTTATTCGATGGGCTCCAGGCCGGACGGGTTGAAATAGGATGTTATTCGAAGCCTGCCTTGATAGTCCGTCAACCCGGGCAACAGCTTCCCTGAGGATTTTTCCAATCGGCTCACGGCTTTATGGAGGGATGTCGTTTCCTTGTCATCGGCAATTAACCCGCCGTACGTAAAGCCGTTGTATGCTTCTATAATCGCCCCGATAGAATTGACGGCATCGGAGCAATGAGCAGCCAGGCGCCTCCCGTATTCTGCGGGTGTTTCCGAATGGTTTCTGGACACTCCCCTGATCTTTCCCCAGTGAAGAAGAAATCGGAAGCCGGCGCGGGGGCCATCCTCCATCGCCTTCTCACTCCGCATCCAACCAATGCAATGCCTGATCAAGTTCCTTATCTTGTAGAATACAACATAGAAATGCAGCAATCCAGCCTGCTCATTCCCGCACCCAGTCCTTTCAGATATGAGCCACCGAAAGAGCTGCCACAGCAGAATAACCAGCGCGAGGGCCAACCCGATGAAGGCAACGGCAAGGAATATCCAGAAGACCGCCGTCTCCAGGAAGCCGCTGTCATGGTGGGCAAGGTTTGCTGAAGGAAATTTCTGGGTCGCTGATGGGCTCTGTGCGGGGATTGTCGCCGGGAACCGCCCAACCCCCGTAACTAGGAAGGCCAGAACACGGGCAACCGCCATCCCGATAGGTCCGGCAACATCCTGTATGCCCGCAAGAACAACATCGGCGCCGCTGGAGAGAAGAGGCATCAGGACAAAAGCGGCAACGCCTGCAATAGCGCAGACGGCGCAACCAAAGGCAAAAAGATACAGCACGCTCTTGCAAAATGTCGAGGAGACAAAACCTGATGGAGATTTTTGCGCCGAAAGACCGTACGAAAGGATCGCCGCAAACAGGAAGGTCACAAAATGCGGCAAACCTGCTGAATCGGCAAGGAGAAGACCATGCCTCGCAGTAAGTCCGAGCTTGATAAGAAAGAGACTGAAGAAAGCCAAGAGACCCATGTCGAAAGATGAAGCGACGGCATCTCTTCCCGAATCGCGACCCGACAGAACGATTCCCCTGATCCAGACGACAATGACTGCAAGAACGATTTCTATAATTTTCAGATTCTCCCTGAAGGAGTTCTCATGGCCACCGTCAATAGAAGAATCTCCCGAGAACAGGAAAAGGCGAACAGCAAGGACGGACAGGACGGCAAGTCCACATCCCTGGATGAGTATTGCTGCAATGCGTCGCCGCCACAATTTCTCGAATCGTGCAGCTGTTGTCGCAACAAGAAGGATAAGAAAAATCCCAACAATGGGAATTTCCCGCTGAAGCGTATAATAACCTATAAAGGCAATCCAGGCGGCAATCCAAGAAGCCTCTATGCACAGATAACACATTCGTAACGCTGCTGCAGTCACGGCTTTTTTTCATCCAACAGCGCGTTCTGCCGGATGCTCCCTTTCGTCATACCCATTTTCATCCACAGTAAGGATAATGTCCCGAGGATCGACGATCGCAAAGAAACTTCTCTTCCCCGTAAAGAAAGATTGAATCTCGCGGGTGATTTCCGACTCCTCCCGGCCCAGATAAAGAACTGTCGTGTCTCCTGAAAGGACAACATGCTCATGCAATATTTCAGCCAATCCGACAAAGGCGCGAGGTTCGCATCGCGCCAGAATTTCCAGGAGCGGTGGAAGATGGTCCGTGCCTGTCGCCGCCGGAAGAATTCCGAAATCGCTATTTATTCCGGTGAGATGACTGTTCGTTGCTATGCCAACGGCAGCGCCTTGTCGCGCGAAATCAGCCGCAATCGATGCCGCCGCTTCAACCATCTGTTCAAAATCCGACAGGCCGCCAAGGCGATCATAACCCTCCGCATCAAGAAGAAAGAGGACCTTGGCTTTCATAGAAGGCTCGAATATCCTCTCCTGCAGGCAATCATGGCGAGCTGTTGCTTTCCAGTCAATGAAACGGGCCGGCCGGTTGCCCCTGTATTCTCGAGTTCCCACAGGATAGAGCGGATCGGTAAGACAATGAATGCCGCCTGGACGTCCAATCATGTTCAGCCGCGTAAGCGCAATGGGTCCCACCGGCCGGATTCGAGGATAGACAATGATCTCTGTAAAAGCCTCCGTCTTGACCATCCGCCAGTAAAAACCCAGAAGATCGCCCGCCTCGACGTTGCCGAATCCCAATCGAACGACTCCGCGCCGACGAACCCTGATCTGCACTGTCCTTGTCTCGGCGGCGCGCGGCATCACGATGCCTTCGATAGAACCGTTATCATCTGTCGTGACGTTATTCAGGATCGAGCCCCGGTATCGGAACGGCAGTCTCGTGCGATTTTCGATTCTGACAAGAAGGGTCGTTTCTTCACCGGGGAAAAGTCGCCGGTTCTCAACGGCAACGGAAGTTCCTAATCCGCCTATGCCCCTGCGGGCCCACAAACTGGCAAGAATAACGACGGCAAGTGCAAGAATCGAAATAAACAGGAGATGCCGATCTCTGGCGATCAGCGCGAGAAAAGCACAGACAATCAGAAGTCCCTGTATGAGAGGAATGATCAGGATTGAAGAAATCCGCTCGGACACGGAATCACGCCCCATCGACAGGCGCAGGCACCGGAGTCCTGTCGATAATGTCCTTCAAAACGCTCTCGGCAGTGGCGCCCCGGAGGCGCTCTTTCATCTGGAGTATCACCCTGTGCGCCAGAACCGGAACGACCAAATGCTTTACATCGTCCGGAAGCACATAGTCTCTGTTTCTGAGCGCCGCAAGCGCCTGGGCCGTCCGCATCAGACCGAGAGAGGCCCGCGGGCTCGCCCCATAGAGGAGAGAAGCATGCCCTCTTGTCGCGGCGGCAATCGAGGCTATATAGTCGATAACAAGCGGCGCCACCTGTATCTGGCGTCTCTTGCGTTGTAGACTGATGATCTGCTCCGGAGCAATCACCGGTTCCAGTTCCCCGAAAGGGTCCTCCAATCGAAAACGTTCAAGAATGGCCATTTCCTCCCCATGATCGGGATAACCGAGACTAACCTTCACAAGGAATCGGTCTAGTTGAGCCTCGGGAAGGGGAAAGGTGCCTTCCAGTTCGATGGGATTTTGTGTGGCTATGACAAAAAAGGGGCACGGAAGCGCCATTGTGGTCCCATCGACAGTTATCTGTCGTTCTTCCATACATTCAAGCAGACTCGCTTGCGTCCGGGGAACGGTTCGGTTGATTTCATCGGCAAGCAGCACATTTGTCATCACGGGGCCAGGCTGGAAGGTGAACTCGCCTTTTTTTTGGTTATAAACGGTAAACCCCGTCACATCTGCGGGCAGAAGGTCCGGTGCGAACTGTATGCGTTTAAAAACGCCGTCGATGCTCCGGGCCAGCGACTTGGCGAGCAATGTCTTGCCGACCCCCGGCACATCCTGAAGGAGCACATGGCCTTCTCCCAGGAGAGCTGCAAGAATCAATTCCAGAACATCGGTCTTGCCGACGATTACATGGGAAATATTATCTATTATTCGGTGGCAGACGGCGAAATCCGCTGGTGCTGTCTTTTCTCTCACAATGATCCTTTCCGGCGGCAGATCGGTCTTCGATCCGGCAGGGCGCCGTCTCCGTCAGGCGACTTCTATCACCGAGGGAGGGCATCGTCAAGGACGTTCGCTCACTCTCAATCAATCCGAATCATCCATAACGGTAAAGCAATCCGGAATGGCCCAAGATTGTGGCAGAAAATTTTAAGTTTATAGTATCGATGAATGTCCCTTGGACCGTCCCTTGAACCCTTTGCGGCTGAAACGCCAGTGTATGTTGTGCCTTTTCTTCTTCCTTACGAGCGTTGATATGTCGATTGCAAGGCTCCGGGCGGCGGCGTGCAAATTTGGAAATCGTTCGAGGGCTTTTTGAATAATGGCGGATTCGCAATCATCCAACAATTCTCTCAAGCTTCGCCCGTCGCCTGGATCATTGTTGAATAGCCCCGCAAAGGATACATCCCCGTTGGCATCGCTATTCTCATCGAAGAGCGCGATGCTTTCCGACATACCGCTCTCAACGAGATTTGAGAGCTGCTCCTTAAAGAGTTGGGGATACAGACAGTCGTCGTTCGATATGATTACCATCCTCTCGATCACGTTTCTCATTTCCCTTATATTTCCCGGCCAACCGTAATTTCTGAACGCATCAAGCGTTTTCGGAAAGAAAAATCTCGCTTTCTGAAACTTTCCGTTGAATTCCTGAAGGAACAGCATGGCAAGGGGAATTATATCGTCCCTTCTGTTTCTCAAGGGAGGAACGGTAATGGTGACAACATTAAGCCTGTAATACAAATCGCGGCGGAATTCCCCTTTTTCGATCGCCTGCTCCAGGTTTTTGTTAGTCGCCGCTATAATCCTCGCATTCAGCTTTACGGTTTTCGTACCTCCGAGACGCTGAAATTCTTTATCCTGGAGTACGCCAAGAAGCTGTATCTGCAAGGACAGGGGCATTTCTCCTATCTCGTCCAGGTATAACGTCCCATTGTTGGCCAATTCGAATAAACCGATTTTTCCTTGCTTCCTCGCATCGGTAAAAGCCCCCGGTTCATATCCAAAAAGTTCGGAAACGAGCAGCGATTCAGGAATGGCGCCGCAATTTATCTTAATTAATGGAGAATCGTTTTCTTTCTTAGCCACGTCATGTATAAAATGAGCCATAAAATCCTTGCCGACGCCCGTTTCTCCAAGCAGCAGAATCGGGGTGTCAAAGGTTGCAACCTTGATGGTCTTGTCGTAGATCTCCTTCATTTCTTTACAGCGCGTTTCACGAACATTGACATTCGCCTGCTTGGTCTCCAGTTCACTGAGACGTTTCCTGTAACTCAATGAAAGGGCCGTCGCGTTGTCCAGTTTATCCTGGAGGCATTTCAGTTCGGTCATGTCCCGTACAATGCAGACAACTCTCCTCAATTTTTCATCGACGAAAACGGGAGTTCCGGTGACAAGGCAGCTTTTCCCCATGTAAAAATTGTTAATCGTCGATTCTTTGCCCCCGGATTCTATGACATGAGCAGCGCAAGAATTAGGAACGATGCCTTGCTCCATGAGGGAGTACACCGATTTTCCTATGATGTTCTCACGGTTGAGTCCGGATAAATTGACGAAGGCATCGTTAACGTAGAGGGTGATTCCTTGCCCGTCGGTAATGAAAATTCCGTCCGACATGGCATTGTACATCTCCTCCGCAAGAAAAGCCTTTTTGTTCATGCTCCGGTATTGATTCAAAAACCTGCGCCATTCAGTATGATCCTGACAACTGAGGAAAAATATCTCGTTACCGTCCTCGCCGTATCTGAACATATCGAGAAGATACGTCCTGTCGTCCTTCGTGACAATCACTTCGCTCTCATGCTCGCCAACAAAATGAATTTTTTTCATGAAAGGCATAAGGGTCGTTATGTCGAGGCCCAACGCGTGATCCTTTTTTATATCGAACATCGACGCGAATTGGGAATTGAACTTTAACAATTTTCTGGAGCTGTCCAGCAGAGCGAGACCAAAAGGGCATGTATCAAATCCTAGCAATATATCTAGTAAATTCACAATCTCTCCTTTTCGTTGGACTGAAAATCGCCTCGGCTTAAATCATAACCGGACAGTGACCCTATCACACTATAGGCACTTATGCATATATAAATTCCTGTATGCATCATCGCCTATGCTAATTAAATAAGCAATATCATGATATTACATTTATTCGAATCCGCTTGTAGGCAATGCTGCCTATATCGCTGCTGCAAACACATCTCCATGGCCGATAGAAATGTCGACGACGGCAGCAACGACGAACCAATGAAAAATCTTGCAGTTATAAGCATATATATCTAATTTTATTGCCGATGTTGCTGCCGCAACATCGGCTTTCTCATCGTCCTCCCCGACTGCAATAGTCTTTCCATGTCCGATGGCATTCCTATTGCAAAACGGCTTTATCAAAAGACAGCGGATCAATAAAAGTTTTGCGAGGTGCGTGCATGTCGAAAATCAAACCTTTGGAAGAAGCCATTGGCCACGTCAAAAGCGGTATGACCTTGCACATAGGCGGTTTTTACGGAGTTGGCACGCCCGATGAATTCATCGGCGAGATCATCCGGCACGGCATTAAGGATCTCACTGTCGTGACCAACGACAGCGGAACGCCTGAAGAGGGCGTCGGGAGGCTTCTCTATGCCGGGTGCATCGGGAAGCTGATCTTGTCGTGGTGCGGCCTTACGCCGATCGTTCCGGAACTTGTGCAAAAAGGCAAGCTCGAATTGGAGCTTACCCCTCAGGGAACGCTCGCGGAAAGGATACGGGCCGCCGGTTACGGTCTCGGCGGCGTGCTAACGCGTACGGGCCTTGGAACAATCGTTGAGGAAAAAGGGTTGGGAACCAGAATCACGGTGAACGGAACGGAGTGCCTCTACCATCCCCCGCTGAAAGCTGATGTGACGCTTACCGAGGCATATATGGCCGACAAGAATGGAAATCTTATTTTCAGGAGAACCCAGAATAATTTCAATGAAGTGATGTGCACCGCCGCTGACATGGTTATCGCTTCCGTCTACAAACCCATCGTCGAAATGGGCGAGCTTCATCCCGACGCAGTCAACGTGCCGGGGCCTTTGGTTGATATTCTGGTTCAGCAGAAGGGAGCCCTCTCATGAGTCAACTTGGTCCAAAAGATATAATAACGAAACGAATTGCCTTGATGTTCAAAGACGGGGACTTGGTCAATCTGGGCGTAGGCATCCCCGGGCTTGTTCCGAAACATGTTCCCGCCGGAGTGACGGTATGGCTTCATGCAGAGAACGGCATAATCGGAAGCGGTCCTCCGGCGAAACCCGGCAAAGAAGATCCCTTCTTTGTAGATGCCAGCAAGCTTCACTGCACGATACTTCCAGGCGGCTGCACCTTCGACACCACTCTTTCCTTCGGTATCATTCGAGGCGGCCACCTCGATTACACCGTTCTCGGCGCCCTCCAGGTGGACATCGAAGGAAATCTGGCAAACTGGATGGTCCCGGGCGGTCCCCTGCCGGGAATGGGGGGCGCCATGGATCTCGTTACCGGCGCAAAAAAGGTTGTGGTCGCCACGACCCACTCGTCGAAAGACGGCAGCTCAAAGATAATGAAGCGGTGCACCTTCCCGTTGACAGGAGTCAAGGTCGTCGATTACATTGTTACGGAACTGGCGCTGGTGGAGATCACGCCTGAAGGGGCCGTTCTTCGAGAAACCGGTCCGGGCGTCTCCGCGGAAGAAGTGGTCCGGCTGACCGATGCTCCTCTCATTGTACCGAAATCGGTGCCCCAGATGGCTTTATGATTGTATCGGTTTGGCGCGATGCCGGTCCCCAAGGATCGGCATCGTTTCCATAGAAAAATACGAGGCGAATCCGGGCAATCGTACCGCCGCCTCAAACCTTTCATATGCAAGGAGGTCTACCATGGGAAAGAGATTACAGGATAAAGTCGCCATTATTGTCGGGGCCGGATCTGTTGGACCGGGCTGGGGCAACGGAAAGGCAACGGCCGTTCTGTTTGCCCGCGAGGGTGCGAAAGTTTTTGCCGTCGATATGAATCGAGAGGCGGCGCTTGAGACTAAAAACATCATAAACAACGAGGGCGGCGCTTGTGAAATATTCAACGCCGACGTGACGGATTCGAAGCAAGTCGCCGCGATGGTTGACGCCTGCCTGGCGGCCTTTGGAAAAATCGACATACTGCACAACAATGTGGGAATTGTCGTGGCGAAAGGAATCGCCGAACTCGATGAAAAGACCTGGGACAAGGTGATGAACGTCAACCTCAAGAGTCAGTTTTTAACCTGCAAATACGTTCTGCCTCACATGGAACGACAGGGCGGAGGCGCCATCATCAACATTTCTTCCATAGGAAGCGTGAGATACCTGGGATATCCCTGTTCTCCCTACATGGCGTCGAAGGCCGCGATAACTGCGTTGACCGTCGATATAGCCATGGAATACGCCGGCAAGAACATCAGGGCGAACTCCATACTGCCGGGGCTGATGAATACGCCGATGATACAGGAGCCGCTTAAAGCGCACTACGCCGGCGGCGATATCGATAAGATGATCGATAAACGAAACGCCATATGCCCAACGGGCAAAATGGGAACTGGTTGGGACGTAGCCCATGCAGCTCTCTTTTTGGCGTCCGACGAAGCGCAATACATAACCGGCACAGAGCTGGTTGTTGACGGAGGAATTATTCGGCGTTTTTCGGCGGGCTGATCATATTGACGGACAGGGCAATGAGAAATCCGGGTTATTTTGAAATATTTTGCTTGCCCCGCCCATCCCGAGGCTGTTTTTTGCCCGGCGTTTGAAGCCGAACAACAACAAACGAAGTGAAAAATAATTCAAATGGAGCGATATGATGGAAAAAGTGGCGCAGTCATTGGAGAAGACGCGGGCTGAGGTTTATGCAAAAGCGCCTGTGGCCAAATTCGGAGAGCGGAAGCCCGATTTTTCGACCATGGGGCGGAAGATTGCCAACACCTTTCAACTTATGCGGGAGGTCGTGGTCGTCGAGGCATGCAGGACGCCTTATGGGCGCTTCGGCGGAATGCTGAAGAATTTTACGGCGCCTGAACTGGGCGCTATGGCTATAAAGGAAGCGCTGAGAAGGACCGGCGGCAAGGTCAAGCCGGCGGATGTGGACTACATCTTCATGGGACAGGTCGTTACGGCAGGCTGCGGTCAGGTGCCGAGCCGTCAGGCTTCGATCCTCGCGGGCATTCCCGAATCGGCGCCGTCAATTACGATCAACAAGGTCTGCTCATCGGGGATCAAACCCATTGATCTGGCTGTTCAGATGATCCAGCTCGGACGGGCTGAAATCTGCATTGCCGGCGGTCAAGAAAGCATGAGCAACTGTCCCTACGGCCTGCCGGGGATGCGCTGGGGCGTCCGGATGGGCGTACCCACGTCGCCCGCTGTGGATCTCATGGTCTACGACGGCCTCTGGGACGCCTTTTACAACCGTCACATGGCGATCCACGGGTCCGAGGTGGCCGATGAATTCGGCTTCACACGGGAAGATCAGGACGAATGGGCCTACCGGTCGCAGACGGCGGCTGTGGAGGCCATGAAAACGGGAATGCTTGATGACGAGATATTCCCCGTACTCTGCCGGCAGGGCAAGAATAATGTTGTCATGGACAAGGACGAAGGTCCGCGGCCGGAGACTACTCGAGAAGGACTGGCGAAACTGGCGCCCGTCTTCAATCATAAGAGCCCCGTAACGGGCGCCCTCGGCAGCGTCACGGCGGGAAACGCCCCCGGCGTGAACGACGGCGGCGACGTCTGCCTCGTCATGAGCAGAGAAAAGGCCGACGAACTTGGCCTGAAGCCCCTCTTCACCATACTGGATTATGCCGAGGTTTCTCAGCCCGTGAAGGACATTGCCACCGTTCCGGGACTGGCTATCAAGAAGATTCTCGATCAGAACGGCATGACCCTCGATCAGGTTGACCTCATCGAGATCAACGAAGCCTTTGCGGCCGTCGTCCTGGTGAGCGCCCGTTCGATCCTCGGCATGTCGAAGGAGGAAATGTTCAAAAAGGTGAACGTGAATGGAAGCGCCATCGCCTACGGTCATCCTATCGGCGCGACGGGAGCGAGAATCGTCATGACGCTCGCCTATGAACTCAAGCGCAGAGGCGGCGGCATCGGAATTTGCGGTATATGTTCAGGCCATGCCCAGGGCGATTCCATGCTTATCAAGGTCGACCGCTGAGCAATGATTGTTAATTCAATATACGATCGAAATATCTCAGGAGGTTTCTCAGAATGAACAACGAACCAGGAACGACCTACCGTATCCGGAAGACGATTTCGGAATCGGACGTCTATCTCTTCGGCGGCATCATCGGTGATTCCAGTTCATGGCACATCGACGAGGAATTCGTCAAGGAGACCGTATTCAAGAAGCGTCTCGTTTACGGCATGCTCACTGCAGGTTTCTTTTCCACTATAATCGGCCGGTATTTCGCAGGCCACATATACCTCAGCCAGGAGGTCTCCTTCAAAAAACCCGTATTCATCGGCGACACCATCGAGTGGGAAGCGATTGTTGAAAAGGTCGATGAAAAAGGAATCCTCTGGCTCTCCTGTACCGCCAGAAACATCAATAAAGAGGCCGTGCTTACGGGAACGGCGAGAATCAAGAAGCTCTAGAGACATGATCTAAAAAAACAATATGTCCGTAAATCGCGCGGGGCCGCAAGGCCCCGTGCGATTGCGCATGCGATTATACACCACTATTCCTGTCGCTCTTCCAGGTCGCCGATGAGCTTCTCCAGACCGAGAGAAGCGAGAACGTGGGAAAGCGGTTTCCCCGTTGAAGGTTCCCACCCCATGAGCTCGAAATAAAAACTTTTCATCCATTGAAAATGAGGGGCAATGGTCTTGCCTTGCGCTGGTCCGTCGACGGGCGTGGAACCGTAGCGAACCGACGGCGCTTCCAGCGAAGGATTCAATCCGTGACGGAAGTTAAAAACACGGAGCAAATTGATAATCCTGCGCCCGATCGTACAAGCGTCGGACACCTGAAAGTCCTTTCCGGTGATTGCGGTCAGGCACTTCATTGTCAAAGACGGCTCAATGGTTATTAAACGACAGATCGGGAGACTGTCGAGGAAAACGAACCACCCTTCCAGCTTGGCGTTCAATCCAGCAACCTCCCAGGGAGAAAAAGGATTGTCGACAGACGGCAGGCCAAAATGGGCCGGGTTGATCATGCGTGCGCCGGACTGGAGAGTCCCTGTCGCCGAGATACAGGTATCGAGCATTTCCGACCAAATGGCCCGGTGATCGTGCCCTCTCGGCGTGGCGCCCTTCAGGACGTAGACTCCCATTTTCGAAGCTTCCCCTCCGATCTTTTCGGAGGCCCGCATCACTCCTTCGGCCAACAAATCCCCTATTCCCTGCCTCATGCTGATCTTTGTAAGGAGCTCTTTGACGGCCTCCACATTCCCCCATTGCATGTCAAGGCCGTCCAGATCGTGGCGAGTCAATATCCCTCTCTCATAGCATTCCATCACCCAGGCCACGACCCACCCCGCCTCATTGGCATCCAAACCAAGGCGGTCCGTCAAGTTTGTAAGCATCACCACGGCGCCGGGATCGGTATTTCCGATGAGCGGACCCCAGGCGGCCATGCATTCATACTCGGGCTCCTCTCCTTCAACGCCTGCATACGGGCCCTTCGCGACCTTTATGAATTTCGTGTGAACCATGCCGCAGGCCCAGCAGGGCTTGTCCCGATGCTCCAAATGCGTCCTGAAATACTGACCGTTCATGCCTTCGTGTTCCAGAAAGACATTTGTAGTGTAATTGCGAACAGGGAGGCTGCCGGCCTTCGCATGGCTGGAAAAAGCGCCCCCCGTTCCCCAGTTATAAAGCTGCCCTCCTTTGTGTTCTTTCGCCGCTTTCAGGAGAGCCTGTGCGCTTTCGCGAAGGAACTCCTTATTGTAAATGGGAATCGATCGGCGACCCCGTTCAACGCAGACTGCTTTCAGGAGCTTCGAACCCATGACGGCGCCGCAGCCGTTTTTTGAACAAACGTGTCCCTTATCGCCGGCCACAACGGCATAGCGGACTTTATTTTCCCCTGCCGGGCCGATGCCGAAAACACTTATCATCCTCTTCGCTCCAATGTCTTCCCGGATGACATCCTCCATTTCCCAGGTGTCCCTGCCGATCATTGAAGAGGCATCCCGGAGCTGAACCTTTCCTTCTTCGATATGGAGATAGACCCACCGGGGCGATCGACCCTGGATGATCACTGCGTCATATCCGGCAAATTTGATGAAGGCCCCCCAAAAACCGTTGGCCTGCGTCGTCACCGCCAAATTGGTCATGGGACCTTTCGTAACCAGAGAAAAGGCCCCGGCGCCTGCAACTGTTGCACCCCCCATAGGACCTGAGGCCATGATTATACGGTTTTCCGGGTCATCCCATTCCACGCCCGGCGGAACCTCGCGGTAAAGAAACTCTGCACCGAATCCCGTGCCGCCGAGATACTTCTCTGCCATCCCGGATTCCAACGGTTCTTCCCGGATCGTTCCTGTCGTTAAATCGACCCTTAGAATTTTCCCCATGTAGCCCCACAATGCGTCTTCCCTCATGAATGTCCTTTCCTGATTTCTCTGTCGCTTTCCATCCAGGCAAGATTTTCAAACAGCAATCTTCTCGCCCTTGATAATTGTCAGATTTTACAATTTTCTGTTCCGGCGCGACGTCTAAAAAATACCTTCAAGAAATTCCGCTCCCACATACCGGAGCATCGCGCTCTCTCCCTTCCAGTCGGATATACAGCAAAACAGTTATAGCCAAGAATTCACCGCCGGTCCAGTCGCAATGAAATTTGTTTCAACAGGCTTTCAGAAGGCATACGTCGGAAAATGAAAGATCTCATCTAACGACATATCATTGCAGAAACATTCACCACGATTCGGAATTGCTCCATCACCTTATTGTTTGAGCCCAGCCTGAATTTATTCTATAGTGACATTCGTTTATTCATATGCAGATTTACCGCAATGAACTGCCGACAGGCTTTTCATCGAGGGAAGCAGGAACAAGGAGGATTTCCATGGAACACGACATGATCGTCATAGGCATGGGACCGGCGGGGATGGCTCTTTCAGCAATGGGCTCGGCCATGGGTCTTAATGTGCTTGCCATCGAAAAAAAGAAGATTGGCGGCGAGTGCCTCAATTGCGGTTGCATACCCAGCAAGGCTCTTTTGAAATCAGCATATATAAGAAATGCTATTCGGGAAGCGGAGCGCTATGGCCTTCAGAAAACCGACGTGCCTGAGGTCTGCAAGCCCTTCGAACGGGTGCAGTCTCACCTGAAGTATATCAACGAAGAGAAAACCGTAAAAATGTTCGAGAAGGTCAAACTGATTATTGGCAAAGGCGGCGCCCGTTTCGTCGATTCCCGAACCGTTGAGGTCGACGGCGCAGCCTATCGGGCTCGCAACATCTATATATGCACGGGAACCATGCCGGCCGTGCCCCCGATTCCCGGCATCGACACTGTTGAGTATCTCACCAACGAAAATCTCTTTAACCTCGAGGAAATGCCTGAATCGATGTTCATAATCGGCGGAGGGGCGATCGGCAGCGAAATGGCGCAGGCTTTCAGTCGTCTGGGGACGAAGATCGTGATGGCCCACATGGACCCCCATCTTCTTCCCATGGCTGACGAGGAAGCGGCGAGGCTGCTGGAGGAAATCCTCACGGCTGAGGGAATAAAGGTTTACAACAAAGCCGCCATAAAATCGATCCGTCGGAAAGGGAAACTGATCGCCGTAGAAACGGACACGGGAGAGTTCATGGCGGAAAAACTCCTCGTCGCTGCTGGCAGAAAACCGGCCATAGGATCTCTCGATCTCGACACAGCGGGCATACGCTACGACAAACGCGGCATTGTTGCCGACGATTACGGCAGAACCAATGTAAAACATGTCTGGGCGGTCGGAGACTGCAACGGCAAGTTTCTTCTCAGCCATGCGGCGATGCATCAGGGCATGCTGGCCCTCATGAATTCTATGCTCCCTTTTAAATTAAAATTCAGCAAGTACGTCGTTCCCTGGTCCGTATTCACCGAACCGGAGGTCGCACAGGTAGGCATGTCCGAAGAGGAATTGAAAGGCAAAGGAATCAAGCACGAAGTAATCAAGGTGAATTACGGCGACTATGGCAGGACGATTACCGATGAAAAGACGACGGGATTCGTAAAAGTCTGCGCAAGTTCCTGGGGCAAAATATATGGAGTGGTCGCGATCGGCGAATCAGCGAGCGAAATCATCCACGAATATGTCCTCGCCATGCACAAGAACATTCGTCTCCATGACATCATGCTCATGCAGCACGCCTTTCCGAGCGTAGCTCTTCTAAACAAGCGAATCGCAGAGGAATGGATGATGAAAAAAATAAAAAAGCCGATGTTTCAAAGGATCTGTCAGTTCATGTACCGCCTGTGAGGGATGTAGCGCGCACTGAAGCCGGGGGTCTTTTCAATGTATGCTGTTCGGCAGATCTCCCCCACCCTCGTCCGTCGCGGTTCCCGATGATGCCTTTCAATGGTGATAGAGCTCTCTGCCCATGATCTTCACCCGGTTGTCGCTCAATATTGTCAGGGTTTCCTTGATCCGCTCCGATCCGACGATGCGAACGACAACGTTTTCTGTGCCGGAGCATTCTTTCCGTGGGGTCAACTGTATGAATGCTATCCGATGAAATATCAGATTCCGTCTACCCTTCGGCGGGACCGGTTGATGATGCAGTAAATTTCTTCATTACCCATCCGAATTCTCCAGACGGCAACCTGACAAAGAGCCAGTCGGTCGCATTTCCGTGAACCTCCAAAAGAGTTCCCAGAGAAACCTGAGATACGATAGGGTGATTCATGCCGGGTCCGGATCTCACATTTAACAGAGAGTTCGATACCGTAACCTGCTCGATCGCTGGCGAAGAAGCCTGAGGTCTTGCTGTTGAATCAACGACTGGATAGTCTGCAGGGCTTTTCACGACTATATAGCCCGAAGGAACGCGATTGTAGTATACGCCGTCGTAATAGAAATACTCCGTCCCGTTTTTTTGAAACGTCACAAATCCCGGTGGCAACTGCGGGAGAATAGCCCCAAGGGGCGCCCTCACTACCGTATAACCCGTGGGAATCGGCTGATAGTACAACCCTTTATGATAATAATATTGAATGCCTGCAACAGTCAAAAGCATGAAACCCAAAGGCAGTAGAGGGTGAATTGATACGCGATGATGACTTCTCGACGGCGCGGGATGGCGAAATGCCCAGGCATTGTTACCCGCAGCAAGAACACCAAAGGTAAAAACGGCGATAAGGCATATGGTAAAAAATCTTTTTATCGTCTCTGATGTATCCGTCATTGCATCACCTCCCATAGAATCATATCATGCCATACGACGGCTTTCAGCGTCGGAAGGAAGCGTTTCCGACAACTCGTCGTCATTTATATAGACGTTCGATGAACCGGGAGGGTTACATAAATTTTTAAGATTATGCAATGGGAGGCCGTTGAAAAACAACAGAGCGACATCATAAACCGTGGGCCCCGGACCGCCCAGAGGCACTGTGAATAAAAAGAGTCCTCGAACCCCCACCCTGTTGTTCATTCTCATTCCGATACATGCATCTTACGCGCATTCGCTGTACCCGCACAGACGACAGACGGCGCAGCCTCCTTCGTGCTCTATGATGCCTCCGCAGTCGGGACAGGCGCCTTTGACAAAAGCCATCTTCTCCCGAACTTCGCCATCGCCATTTGCCGCCATGTGAGACTGGATTGCCTTGGCAACGGCATCGGCGCAGGATAATATTTTGTTTTCACCAAATCCCGAAGGCGAGTGGCAGGAAATTCCCTGAAGCTGCTTTATGATCTGTCGCGCCTGAATCCCGCTTCGCCAGGCCAGCGATACCATGCGTCCGATCGCTTCGCACTGTGAGGCGGCGCAGCCGCCGGCCTTGCCCATTGTGGTAAAAAGCTCGAAGAGACCGGTTTTGTCTTCGTTAACGGTAACATAGAGAGGCCCGCAGCCGGTTTGCATTTGATACGTCCATCCTTTCAGAACCTTGGGCCGTTCCCGCTTGATCACTCCCCGGTCCTCTACGACAACGGCCTGCGGAGATTCCTTATCCCTTGTTCCCGTGGAAAGGACCTGCTTATCCCGCGTACCGTCTCGATAAATAGTGACGCCTTTGCAGCAGAGTTCGTAAGCAAGCCTATACACTGTCGTCACATCGTCGATCGTGGCCCCGTTCGTGAAGTTGACGGTTTTGCTGACGGCATTGTCGGTATATTTCTGAAAGGCCGACTGCATCCTGATATGCACTTCCGGCGATATGTCGTGGGCAGTAACAAAAATCCTTTGAATATCTTCAGGAATCTCTTTCATCCCTCGAATGGAACCATGCTCGGCAATGCTTTGCATCAAACTGGGCGAGTAAAAACCTCTCTCCTTTGCGATTCTCTCGAAGTGAGAGTGCACCTCAACCAAAACATCGTCATCCATAACCTGTCGAACATATGAAACGGCAAATATCGGTTCCACACCCGATGAAGCGTTGGCAATAATTGAAATGGTCCCGGTAGGAGCTATGGTCGTGATCGTGGCATTCCGTATCGGCGGCTCTTCCCTTTGATCGAAGAGGGAACCAGGAAAATTCGGGAACTGACCACGTTGCAGCGCAAGCTCTCTCGATGCGGCATGACCCTCGTCGTTAATGAATTTCATCACTTTTTCAGCCAAGCCGACGGCTTCATCGGCATCGTAGGGGATGCCGAGCTGTATCAGCATGTCCGCCCATCCCATAACTCCAAGACCTATTTTTCGATTTCCCAGAGTTTGCCTCTCGATTTCCTTAAGAGGGTAACGATTAACCTCCACCACATTATCGAGAAAATGAACAGCCAGACGGACGACCTCGCGTAAACGCGACCATGAAATGTCGCCCTTTGCTACCATTTTCGCCAAGTTGATCGACCCCAGATTGCACGACTCGTAGGGCAGCAACGGTTGCTCCCCGCAGGGATTGGTCGATTCAATCACTCCTAATTGAGGCGTTGGATTGTCTCGGTTTAGCCGATCGAGAAAAACAATGCCCGGCTCCCCGTTTTTCCATGCCTGGGTCACAATCCGGTTGAAGACTTTCTGCGCATTCAGGTTGCCGTGAATCTCGCCGCTGCGTGGATTGATCAGGTTGTAATTATCGTCATTCTTCAGCGCTGTCATGAAGTCTTCCGTCAACCCAACGGAAATATTAAAATTATTCAACTGCTTCTTGTCTGCCTTGCACATGATGAAATCCATGATGTCCGGATGATCGACCCGCAAAATGCCCATGTTTGCACCACGGCGCGTTCCGCCCTGCTTTATCGTCTCAGTAGCCACGTCAAAAACCCTCATAAAAGAAATTGGGCCGCTTGAAACGCCGGTGGTTGTCTTGACCACATCGTTGGCGGGACGGAGCCGTGAAAAGGAAAATCCCGTACCTCCGCCGGATTTGTGAATGAGGGCTGTATACTTCACGGCATCGAATATTTCTTCCATGGAATCGCCGACAGGGAGAACGAAACAGGCGGAGAGTTGGCCGAGTTCCCGTCCGGCATTCATCAGTGTCGGCGAATTTGGCACAAACTCAAGACCGGCCATCATCGAATAGAATTTCATTGCCGATTCGGCGATATCGTTCTTCGGATCAAATTTGCCGTCGGCGGCGGCAATGGCGTTCGCCACTCGCCGGAACAGTTCGGCCGGCGTTTCCAACACTTTTCCTTCCTTATCTCGTTTCAGATAGCGCCGAGCAAGAACTGTCATCGCGTTCTTGGTTAATCCGGGCGCCATCATAACGGAAGAACCCTTTTTCATTGACCAAATCTCCTTGTAACGGATATCAATTTCATGCGAAATGACCACAATATATTGAACAATATGGTATAGGACCACAACATGTAGTATGTGTCAATGCCTTTTTCAACATGCCTTCTTCACCATAACAATAGCCAACATAAAAATAAGCGTAAATCCGGATATGTTCGAGCGCCTCGCCAAAATAATCATCCCAAGCAGAGGAATAGTATGGACAAGGGACAACTGGGCACGGCGTCGGGACCGCAGGTTAATCTGGCAAATTATCTATATTTGTACTAAGTAAGCCGTGATGATCATCGCAAATTCATAAGGCGTCGTCACTTCGCCTCTATCGGTGCATGTCATGGGAAAATCAAGAAAATTTTATGCTGTCGCGCGGGGTCGCAGACCCGGCATTTATAGCGCATGGTCGGGCGCTGACGGCGCCGAGGAACAAATCCGCGGCTATGCCGGCTCTCTTTACAAGGGCTTCCCCTCTATCGATGAGGCCAAACGATGGCTTCAGAACCCAACAACAGGAAATACTCAAGTAAAAATTTCTGATCGAACGAATGAAATCATTGGCTCCAAGACGACTGACGGTAGAATAACGGTCTTCACCGACGGAGGCTGTCTCGGAAACCCCGGACCGGGGGGATACGGCGTCGTCATTATCGACGCTTGCCGGCGTATTGAGCTCTCTCAGGGCTATCGACTGACCACTAACAATCGAATGGAAATGATGGCCTGCATTTCTGCCCTTGAGTCATTGAAGCGGCCGGCCGATGTGCTTCTGTACAGCGATTCGCGCTACGTTGTCAACGGCGTGAACCAGGGGTGGGCTTGCAAATGGCGCGCCAACAATTGGATGCGCACACAGCGGCAAGCCGCCGAGAACGCCGATCTGTGGGCGATACTGCTCGACCTGTGCGCTTTTCACAGAGTGGAGTTCGTCTGGCTGCGGGGACATGCCGGACATCGGGAAAACGAGCGTTGCGATGAACTGGCCGCAATAGCAGCTTCAGGCCCTAATCTCAAGGAAGACAGCGCCTATGTCGCGGGTCGCACCAGAGGCATCGACAGTCTTTTCGATGAAAAGAGCTGATTGTACCGATCATGCTCCATTGCAGAAACGCTGAAACAAAAAATGACAGATAAGAAAATAGCATGACCCTGCTATCGTTGAAGGATGTCAGCCTCGGCTTCGGCGGTCCGAAGCTCCTGGATGGGGCGGATTTGCAGATTTGCAGAGGCGAAAGGATTTGCCTGGTCGGCAGAAACGGCGCCGGCAAATCGACTCTTTTGAAAGTCCTTCACGGCGAGCTGACGCCCGACAGAGGCACAGTGGCCAGGGCGCAGGGACTGAAGACAGCTCTGCTTCCCCAGGAGGCGCCACGCGAACCCAAGGGGACCGTGTACGATATTGTTGCATCAGGTCAGCCGGGCGACAACAGAACCGTTCGAGAAGAGAATCAAAAAAACAGCCCAAAACTGTCTCGGCAATGCGACGAGGTCTCCCAGAGAAAACTGAACAGCATGCAGCGCGACCTCGATACCGGCGTTACCTGGCAGCTTCATCGGCAGATCCAGGCGGTCATCTCGCGCATGGGACTCGATGAGAAGGCGGAAAGCAGTTTGCTTTCCGCAGGACACAGGCGACGGGTCCACCTGGCGAGGGTCCTTCTGAACAAACCCGACATTCTGCTTCTGGACGAACCGACAAACCACCTGGACATCGATGCAATCCTCTGGATGGAGGACTTCCTGCTTCGTTCCGCAACAACTCTGATCTTCGTTAGTCATGACAGGATCTTCATAAACAAAATGTCTACGCGCATCGTTGAGCTCGACCGGGGCAGGCTGACCTCCTTTCCGGGCAATATTGAGACCTATCGCGACCGCAAGGAGGAGTTGATCGGAAACGAAGAGAGTGCGAGCGCTGAATTTAATAAAAAATTGATGCGCGAAGAGACATGGCTGAGGCAGGGAGTCAAGGCGCGCCGGACTCGCAATGAGGGCAGAGTTAAAATCCTTATGGAGATGCGCGATGAGGTGCGAAGGCGGCGCACCCGGAGCGGCAACGTTCGTCTGCTCGTTCAGGAGGCTGAACGGTCAGGCAGGCTTGTCGCAGATGTTGCCGATATCTCGCTTGCCTTCAACGGCAAGACTATTCTGTCGCATTTCTCAACGACAATCATGCGAGGCGACAAGATCGGAATCATCGGGCCGAACGGCTGCGGCAAAACGACATTGCTCCGAATGCTCCTGGGAGAAATTTCACCGGACAGCGGCGCCGTAAAACTGGGAACGCACCTGGAGGCAGCCTACTTTGATCAGCTGAGGGAGAAGCTCGATGAAAGCAAGACGCTTCAGGAAAACGTGGCCGATAAAGGCGAAACCGTCTTTATAAACGGAAAGCACCGGCATATCATCGGCTACCTTAAGGATTTTCTCTTTTCTCCCGCCCAGGCCAGGGCGCCCATCTCCGCCCTTTCGGGAGGGGAACGGAACAGGCTGCTCCTGGCAAGGCTCTTCACAAAACCTTCCAATCTGCTGGTCCTGGATGAACCCACGAACGACCTCGATGCCGAAACTCTCGAACTGGTAGAATCCATGCTGATCGACTATGGAGGCACGGTTCTGGTTGCGAGCCACGACCGCGCATTCCTGAACAATGTCGTTTCCTCCACTTTGGTTTTCGAAGGCGAGGGGAGGGTGAGCGAGCATGTGGGAGGCTATGACGATTGGCAGCGGCTGCGTAGTGCTGAAAACGAAGGAACAAAGCCGCTTCTCCAGCGGAAAAAGACCAAACCGCAGAACGCCACTGCGGCCCCCCGCAAACTGACCTTCAAGGAGCAGCGGGAACTCGATCTCCTGCCGGAAATCATAGAAACGCTTGAGGAAGAAAAGCTCACTCTCTACGCCGCCATGGCCGACCCCGCTCTTTACAAAAAAGCCGGGGAGAATGTTCAGGGCCTCCAGGTCAGATTGGATCAAGTGGAACGCGATCTCGAGACCTCCTACGCGCGATGGGAACTATTGGAGGAACTGTCGCTTACGTTCAAAAATCTCTAGACTGCCGCCTAGGCTGCGGCTGTACTGGAGCAAAATGCGATAATTTCGGCTGATGGCAAGCATCCATCTCCCCAGAGAAAAAAGGACAGGCACGCATCAAGGGAAATGAACGGGTCAACTCAGGGCCAATCGCCCCGGACATCATTTCTCATCCGCAAACATCTTCCGTCGTCAAAACGCAGGCTGACTCAGTACTTTTATAAATCCTGTTTTCCTGGACGGATTAATGAAGATGCGGATCTAATCAGGCGAAAAGCTATTGCATTGCACCATGCAACATGCTAAAAGAAGGGGCTTTTTGGGATTGGTGCACTGCCGATCCGATCACTGGACAGAACTAGGAGGCACTAATGGGGAACATGTTTGTTAAACTGGAAAAAGAAACCGCCATTTTCACGCCAAACCTTCACTACGACTGCGATTCTCGCTGGTATTTCAAAAAGGGAGAACCCTCAGCGGACGTCTCGGTCCTGAGGTCCGATTTCAAGAAGGGCGGCTGGGCAGACTGGCACGATCATGCCGGCGCCGATCAGGCTTATTATGTAATAACCGGAACGGCGAGGGTCTGGATGGACAACGAAGAAACCTTCCGGGACATCGGCCCCGGAGACATGGTTCTCTTCCCCAAGGGACATAAACACAAGCTTTCAAATACGGGCGACGGGCTGCTGTCCCTCGTTGCAGTAAACGCGCCGGCACTATAAAAAAAACGAAGCATAAATAGAATGGCGCTTTCGTTTTTTGTCAGGCGAAGGCGCCGTTTTCATTATTACTGGACCTTGTTAAGCGCCTGCCGGCAAAATCGTTGTAATGGTATGGAAAATCAAAAATAAAAAAGGGGCCAGTGGCCCCTTTTTTGAAATTACGAGAACAAGCTAATCTCACAAATTACATCTTGTCTCCGCGAATCATTTTGATGATTCCGGAAAAATCGAGATGACCGTGGCCGGCAACGTCGAACAAGCCATATAAAGCCGTTGCTTCGGCGCCCAAGGGAGTCGCAATCCCGGCTTTCTGGGCCGCTTCCTGGCTCAATCGAAGATCCTTCAGCTGCATCGCCACCGCAAAACCCGCTTTGTAATCACGGTTCGCCGGTGATGCGGGAACGGGTCCGGGAACAGGACAATAGGATGTCATGGACCAGCACTGACCGGAGGACTTGGACGATATATCGAAGAGTTTCTGCGCTTCGAGTCCCAGTTTTTCCGCCAGGACGAATGCTTCGGAAACCGCGATCATCGATATTCCCAAAATCATATTATTGCAAATTTTTGCCGCCTGGCCGTTGCCCGGTCCGCCGGCATGAACGATATTTTTCCCCATCTTTTCCAGAAGGGGCTTCGATCTCTCGAAGGCTGACTCCGCACCGCCCACCATGAAGGTCAGGGTCGCCGCTTCGGCGCCGCCGACGCCGCCGGAAACTGGCGCATCGATCATCTCCATCCCCGCCTCTGCAGCCGCAACATTCACTGCCCGCGACGTTGCCACATCGATCGTCGAGGAATCAATAAAGAGAGCCCCTTTCGGAACATTGGCGATAACCCCATTCTCGCCCCTGTAGACGCTGCTGACGTGGGCGCCCGCAGGAAGCATCGTAATAACGGCTTGGACACCCTTGACTGCCTCGGCAATCGAAGACGCGCCTTTCGCTCCCGCTGCCGTCAGTTCCTCCACAGCGTCCTTGACCACATCGAACACAGTAAGGGAAAATCCCGCCTTGATAAGATTCTTTGCCATCGGTTTTCCCATATTGCCCAAACCGATAAACGCTACTTTAGTTATGCTCATAACTTCACCTTTCCGGCGGCGACTGCTGCCACACTGTGAAGAACTCCAATGAAAGAACCCTTCCGCTGTAGAGAAAGTCCCTGCAGCGGAAGGGTTTGCTCCTGTGCTGTGTCTTCTATGTTACCAGGCCTTGTGATAGAGTTCAATAATCTGCTGAGCCGTTGGAACGATCGGATTGTTGTTCGGACTTCCCGAAGCCAAGCCGTCGTTGGCCATCTTTTCAACCTTTGTATCAAAGGCAGCCCTGTCTACCTTGACGACATCGCCAAGGCGAGGAATTTTCAGATCAACATTCAATTTCTTCAAGCCATCGACGAGTTTCTTGCAGGCATCTGCATCGACATCCGACTCCTTTGCATATCCCATGGTGCGGGCCACCGTGGCGTACCGCGCCGTCGCGCCGGGAATGGAGAATTCGGTAACCGCGGGGAACAGAACAGCATTCGAAAGGCCATGGGGAACATGATAGAGTGCGCCTATGGGACGGCTCATGCCATGAACAAGGCACACACTGCTGTTGGCAAAGGCCATTCCCGCCTGAAGAGAAGCCATCATCATGCCCTCGCGGGCTTCGGCGTTCGAGGGCTCTTTGAAGGCCTTCAAGAGATATTTGGATACAAGCTTTATGGCCGAAAGCGCCAGGGGATCTGTCATGGCATTCGCTTTCTTGGAAACATAGCCTTCTACGGCATGAACGAGTGTATCGACACCCACGTTCGCCGTCAGTGAACCAGGACAGCTCATGGTGAGTTCATAATCAACCAGCGCTACATCGGCGGTATTGTTCACGTCCATGATCAGCATCTTGACGTCCCGTTCCGTATCGGAAATAACCGCTGCCTTGGTAACTTCGGCGCCGGTGCCGGCCGTCGTTGAAATCATAATCGTCGGCACGCCTTTGTTGGGAACTTTATTCAGGCCCGCATAATTGCTCAGCGGAGGCTCGTTGGCCGTGAGAACCGAAATTATCTTTGCGCAATCCATGGGACTGCCGCCGCCGAGACCGACAATAAGATCGCACCCGTTTTTTTTGCAGACGTCAAGGCCCTGCAGTACGTTCTTGTCAGTCGGATCGGGCTGAACGCCGTCAAAAACCGTAACCTTGATGCCCTCTTTTTTAATGGCGTCGGAAATTTTTCCCGCCAGGCCGCAACTGACCATAAAGGTATCGGTCACAAGCAGGACATGCTTGGATTTCAGTCTTTTTGCCTGGGCGCCGACTTCGTTGCTGGCGCCGCCGCCGACGATGATCACTGTTGGTACATTAAATAGAGAAACCATTCAAAAACCTCCTTTACCGTTACGGGCGCTCCGACGAGCGTCGATTGTAAGTTAAGGGGTTACTGCAACCCCAGTTCTGCCAGTTTTTCCTTAGCCGGAATTCCGTTGTGATCCCAGCCGCGGATCGCGTAGTACTTTTCAATCATAGCGTTGAGATCTTCCTGCGACACGTACCTGCCCTGTGCGGGGCCATCGGGTATTGGTTCATTCATGACCCGGTACGGCAGAACGTCGTCCTTGCGGCTTGCGCCCCGACTTACGCTGATGAGCCGTTCGAGGTTGTATATCCGTTCCCCGATCTTTTCAAGACCCGCCACATCGATGTTCCAGTCGGTAACGAGATTGACGAATTTGGCCATGTCCTCGTGGACGGCCGGCGCCTTCATCATGCCTTCCTCGATAAACCGGCACACGACAAGAGAGTCTCCGAGGCAGGTGAAGTAGTTGCTTTTAACTATATAATCGGGAATCGGATCGAATCCCGGATCGGGATGAGCATGACCGACATAGTTCGGACGGCCGTCATGGTGGCTTCCGCCTCTCGTCGATACGGCGTAGGAAAGGCCCATGCCCCGGAGACCTCGAGCCGAATGGCCCGCGCATTCGAGACCTTGAACGGTATACAGGTATTTGTACGTATCTCCGCCGAATTTCTTCGCCAGTTGCTGAGAACCCAGGGCCAGAAGATTGCCAGCGCCCTTTCGGAAGGCGGTCTGTTTGATAAGGTCGACCATCCCGTCGCCGTCTTGAAATTTAACGACGCCGCCGAGTTGTTGCTCCGTAATCAATCCACGCTCCATGCATTCTGCAACAAAGGAAAGGGTTACTCCCATGGAAATCGTGTCCATGCCCATGAGATCGCACATATGGTTGCCATTGAAAATGGATACGATATTTGCGTTATCGAGCATCGATCCCATTGCATAGAGAGTTTCGTATTCGGGCATCTTCACGCTTTTGCCCTTATACTCGCCGGTGGTGACATTTACTTCTTTGCCGCAGGCCAAGACGCAACCATGACAGGCCGTATCCTTGTTCTTGTACTTCTCCAGAAAGAAGTCGCCGGATATTTCCTGCCATTGATCAAAGGTTTCCCGCTGGTTGTTTCGTGTGCCCAGCATGCCCTTGGAGTTGATCATATTGGGCAGGGCGGACGTGCCGACCTTTGTCATGCCGCCTCTGTTCTGTCTGAGCTCGGGAAGTTTTTCCTTCAGGTAGGCCTTCAGTTCTTCAGGATGAGCAACGGCCGTCTTCTTGTCGCCCATGCACACAACTGCTTTAAGCTTCTTCGCGCCCATGACGGCGCCGAGGCCGGCCCTGCCTGCAGAACCGGGGCGCTTGCCGCCGCAGCAAACATTGGCGAATATTACGAGATTCTCACCGCCGGGACCGATACAGGTCGAGATGGCCCCTTTGCCTGCTTCTGCTTCGAGAATTTCATTGGTCTCTTCCGTCGTCTTCCCCCAGACATGGGATGCATCCTTAATCTGAGCGCCATTTTCCGTAACAAGAATGTAAACAGGCTTCCCTGAAGAACCGTTGATGAATATGGCGTCGAAACCGGTTCTTTTCTGGGCCATGCCGAAATCGCCGCCGTAGTTTGAATCGGCGAAATAACCGGTCTGAGGCGATATGGATGCCATGTGCCCTCTGCTCGTGCCCCATACCGGCGTATCGGTCAGAGGACCGACGGCAAAGCAGATTCCGTTTTCAGGTCCCAGGGGATCGGCCGTCGCCGGCACATTGTCATAGATCATTTTTGCCGCAAATCCGTTGCCCCCGAGATACTTTCTTGCAAAGGATTCATCATACTCTTCGATGATTGCTTTGCCCGTACTGAGATTTACCTTGAGAAATTTGCCACTATGCCCGTACATACCGCTACTCCTTTTTCATTGTTGCTTTCTCTTGGATTTCGTTGCTCCGATCTTTTCTCCTTACAAAACAATGCTCTGAAAACCGATTGGACCTGTTGCATTTTTTTGTTTACTCGCCGGAATTAATCATATATATACAAACCGACTGGTCTGTCTTAACAGCTTTTTTGGCAATATGCAAGAGAGAACAAATCGCTCCTTTCGGAAACTATTTCATTGAAATGGAGGCTCTTGCAAGAGGGAACGACCCCACGAAACGAGATGAACCATGTTCATTAATAAGGAGCCGTAACGTTCTCTCCAACACCGTCTCTTCGGGGCGCAGCCCCTTAGCCAAAGGCGTCCCGCCATGTTCTGCAATGGCGGGACGCCTCCCTCCCCGCGTTGCGGCGAAGCAGTGCGGAGAGCTTTTAATCATATAAATATCTGGAGGAGTTGTAATGAGCAGATCCTTGGAAGGCATACGAGTTGTCGACCTGAGCCATGTTCTGGCGGCCCCGACCTGCACGATGTTTCTTGCAGATCTTGGCGCCGAGGTTATCCACATCGAGCCTGCCCACGGCGACGATGCACGGGAGTTCGGACCCTATGTGGGCGACAAGCGCGATAAAAACCTGAGCGCCTATTTCATCAGCCTCAACCGGAACAAGAAAAGCATGGTCCTCGACCTGAAACAGGAAAAGGGCCGGCAGATTCTCAGAGAACTCATCAAGGTTTCGGATGTGGTGGTGGAGAACTTCCGTCCCACGACAATGAAAAAACTCGGCTTCGACTGGCCCGACATACAGAAAATAAATCCCCGGGCCATTTATTGTTCCATTTGCGGTTTTGGTCACGATTCGCTGCCCCAGTATGCGGCGCGTCCCGCCTACGACATGGTCGCCCAGGCCTATAGCGGGATTATGAGCATCACCGGTCCGGAGGGAGGACCTCCCTGCCGAGTGGGATCTTCCGTGGGCGACATTGTTGCGGGGCACCAGGCGACGATCGGAATAATGGCAGCTCTCTGGCATCGAGAGAAGTCCGGTCGCGGGCAGTATGTCGATTGCGCCATGGTGGACGGCCTCTTTGCCGTTCTGGAGAACGCCGTGGTTCGTTATACCGTGACGGGAAGCGTTCCCGCTCCCCTGGGAGGCGCTCATCCTTCCATCACGCCCTTCCAGGGCTTCAAAACAAAGGACGGCTCCTGGTTCATCGCCGCGATCGGAAACGACAACCTCTGGGCGAAATACTGCAAGGTCATTGAGCGCGAAGACATGATCGACCATCCCCTGTTCAAGACGAATCCACTGAGAACGGAACACCGCAGCGAACTGATCACGATTCTCGACAAAGAGATGGCAAAAAAGACTACGGCGGAATGGTGCGAAATCTTCGACAAGGCTGAATTGCCCTATTCACCCATCAACAACATCAAGCAAATCGCCGATGACCCCCATATCGCGCACCGGAAAATGCTCGTTGATATCGACCAGCCCCGGGCGGGAAGAATGCGGATTGTGGGATCGCCCATATACCTTTCCGAAACGCCCGGAGAAGTCTACGCCCCGGCGCCCCTTCTGGGCGAACATTCGGAATGGATTCTTACAGAACTCCTTGGATACGAAGCAGACGAAATAGAAATTTTTAAAAATGAAAACATCATCAATAAAGACTTTTAACCGGGTTAATCCGGTCTCATCCTGCGGCAAAATTCTCCGGCAGATGCAACGGGCCTCCAGATTATGGGCGCTATGCCTCATGGCTGTTTTCCTGGCAGCGAGCCCGGCTGCCGCAGGTGGAGAGGAAATGTTTCTCCTGGGCCAGCGATCGATGCAGGCCAATAATTTCGATCGGGCCATTGCGTATTTCACCGAAGCATTGAACACCCCGGATATCGACAGTAAGACAACCGCTGCAATTTACGGATGGCGCGGTCTTGCCTGGGCCGGCAAAGGTAGCTACGATAAAGCCCTGGAGGACTTGTCGCAAGCCATAGAGAAAAACCCCGCCGATGGAACTCTCTGGCTGAACCGCGGCTCGGCGCTGAGGAAAAAAAAGGACTATGGAAAGGCAATAGAAGATTACACCGCGGCTCTTGCCCGCAATCCAGACAGCTATGCGGCTCATCTGTATCGCGGAATATCCTGGCAAGAGCTGAAGAATCTTGAGAATGCCCTCAAGGATCTGTCCCGATCCATAGAAATCGATCCTCAGAGACCCGCCGCCTACTATCAGCGGGCCTTGCTCTTCATTGAACAGGGCGACGGGGCGAAGGCGCTCAAGGACGCCCTGCGTTGCAGGGAGCTCGATGAGGAGAATCCTTACTATGTCAGCCTTGTTGAACGGCTTCAGGGCAGATAAAGCAAGGAAGAAGCGCTGCCTCTCGCAGCATTTATTGGAGGTGCTGGTTATGAAGATAGCTCTGTTAAAAAAGATGGAATCGGCGATTTTTTCTCTTATCCTAATCCTTCCGGCGCTCCTGATAGGACAGACAATCCCGAGCCACAGTCAACCGTCCGACGATCTGCTTATTTCCCCGGAAACGGTCCTCAACTACAAGAAAGAACAGCCGGCGAGCATTGTCATTCTCGATGTCCGTAAAGCGGCCGACTGGGAAACGAGTCAATATAAAATTGCCGGCGCCGTCCGACCCGATTTTTCTGCCCTAGACTCCTGGAAGTCTCTCTATGGAACCGACAGAACGATTATTGTCTATTGCTCCTGACCGAACGAAGCAAGCAGTGCGAGGATCGCACAGCAATTAAGAACCAACGGGCTCGGCACGGTTTACGCTTTGAAGGGCGGGTGGAACGGCTGGCTCATGGCAGGATATCCCCTAGAAGCCAAATAGCGATTATTGGACCGCAATCGTTAGTTCGGGCTGACGAATCCCGACTGCTCGGAAGCAGTCTCTATTGCAACAAAAGGAGATTTTTCACTATGGAAAGACACATAGCCACTGTCGGCATCCTGGGAACGGGAACTATCGGCGCAAGTTGGGCAACCTTTTTCGCAAGCAAAGGATTGCAGGTGAAAATGTACGATATTGCTGCTCCTGTATTGTCCTCTGGTTATGAAAAGGCCCTCTCCAACCTTGAGGCCATGGCGGACTTCGGTCTCATTGACCGATCCGGCCTGCCTGCGATGAAAGAGGCGATCCGAACCTGCATCTCCCAGGATGAACTTGCAATCGGTTCCGATTACATCCAGGAATCTGTGGCTGAAACCTACGAGGTGAAACGGATAGTCTATCGCGGTCTCGACAAGGCGGCATCGGCCGAGGCCATACTGGCGAGCAGTTCTTCGGGTCTTCTCATGTCTGAGATCCAGAAAGCCTGTTCACGGCCGGAGCGGTGCCTCATAGCTCATCCTTTCAATCCGCCTCATCTTGTCCCGCTGGTGGAACTCGTGCCGGGCGCCGCGACGGACCCAGCGATCATCTCTTGGGCGAAAGGGTTTTTTGAGTCTCTCGACAAGATTCCCGTCGTACTGAAAAAGGAGGCTCCCGGCCATATCGCCAACCGATTGGCTTCGGCTCTCTGGAGGGAAGCGATAGATCTCGTTCAAAAGGGAGTGGCTTCCGTGGAAGACGTCGACAAGGCCCTCTTTGCCGGTCCTGGCATCCGGTGGGCCTTCATGGGACAGCACCTCATCTATCACCTCGGCGGAGGAGAAACCGGCGGAATGGGATATTTTATCGATCACGTCGGCAAAGCTTTCGGCGCCTATTGGAAAGAAATGGCGACCTGGAGCGAAATATCCCCCGAGACTCGCCAAATGCTCATCGACGGCGTTACGGAAGAAATGGGCGATCGGACTTTTAAGGAAATCGCCCAGTGGCGTGATTCAAAGCTTGTAGAACTGCTGAAAATAATCTACAGTGCCAAGAAGTAAAAAAGAGCCGTGCATACTCATACTGCCGTCTCACGTTCCAACGACTCTCGCATTCTTCTCACTCGGACAATCCTGCGGAACAACACAACGGCTCTCATGATCGAGGGCAATGGCGATGTGGTTGGTCCTTCGCTGCTTCGATAGGAGCGGTGGAGAAAATTGTATTTGACAAGGCTGGCGTATTTCATTATAGAACTACACGACGGACCGGTCGGTTTGTTTGTTGTCTCAATGTTAATTTCCGGTTCTTTGATAGACTGGCGAGTGCGAGACGGATTCTTATAGACTGACTTCTCTTCGCTTTCTTTCAATCGCCCGCTGTGAAATGATGCTCTTCGTACGTCTTGCAGTCGAAAGCTTGCAAACTTCTGCTAGTCCTTATGCTAGTGATGAAGGATCGTGCCCTCCGGAGAGGGCGTGATCGAAATATTAACCTAGGAGCCGAGTGACTACTTTACGTGGTTCATCGGCAATATACCGAGGTAGGAGGTACTGTATGAGGAAGAAAGTTTTTGTAAGTGTGTGTGCTTTCATAATGCTGGCAGTCATGATCGGCTTCATCGGTTCCACGGAAGCCGTGGCGAAGGAAGTTTCCTGGAAAGCACAGACGATGTGGGCCCCCTCGATCACGATCTGGCGCGCAGACAAGTATTACTGCGATCTCGTCAACATTATGGGGGAAGGCGATCTGAAGGTGAAGTTTTACGAAGGCGGCGCTCTCGTCACCAAGTCTGGTGAAATGTTCGACTCCGTAAGAAACAACGTTGTCCAGATGGGCGGCGACTGGCCCAGTTACTGGGAAGGCAAGAACACGGCCTTCAG
>JAFGGB010000158.1 GCA_016930775.1 Deltaproteobacteria bacterium | reverse complement strand
TTAAGCGACAGGATGTTATCAAATTTATTGAGAATCACTATGCGACCTCTTGATTGCATATCAAGCGAGAGCACCAATAGTCATATATATTCATGTAATTATGAATCAGTTGTGACAGTAAGTGTCAAATATCAAGGATGAAAAAGGAGAAAATGGACATAGCAATCGTCAAAAGACATGAAGGTTTGATAGAGGTGATAACCAATGAAGGAACTCTTCTTCTACTTCGTGAAGAATATGAAAAGGCAATGAAGCGCGGATCTGCCATGATCGGCAACCGGGAGCGCATCCGAAAAATAATGAAACGGCCTTTTGAAAAAACGGCCTGAAACACACGCACGAGGGAAAGGAGTGTTAATATGCCATACGCAATAATTAACGGCAGAAAAGTAAAAATCCCCTTCTACGCGCCGGGCATTGCGGGATTGATCTACCATGACGACATAGATGTCTTCCCTGATGACGATATCCCGCCCACGCAGGCAGAGCAAGAAACGGCCCTTATTCAAGCTGAGCTTCGAAAACTATGGGGCGATAAGAACCTAAAAGCGAGATCGCGGTACGCCAATCCCCAAGAAACGCCGTCTATTCGCGAAGACGCCGATTTTGCGGACCGTCTCCCAAAGAAGAGCAGTTCAACCTTTCTGGATATGGAGCCGAATCCATTTACAACCTTCACCATGCGTAAGATTGAGCGCCCGTCTCAAGTTAATGGAATGAACAATCTTCAGCGCATCTTTGATGCTTTGACGGAGCTGTCGGGGCAGTCAAAACCGAAAACGACGATCTTATGAGAGCGTTTCACATAGTAAAGCACTTTACCATATTGACCGGAGCTTAACCTGATGCCGAAGCCGAAAATAGATAGAATAAAGCTAAATCAGATGCTTAGGTCTGGAAAGTCTCAACGGGAAGCTGCTCAAGTCTTCGGCGTCTCCGAGGGCGCCATATCGAAGGCGAAGAAAGAATTGAATGTTGCCGTTGTCAAGAATATCTCGCTGGAGTCGGCGCACAAGGTTGTCGATGACAATTTGAACGCCGTGCAGCAGCTTCAGAAGATTAACGACTACGCGAACGAACTCCTTGACCTTCTCATGAAGTGGAACCGGGGCGACGAAACCGCCCTTCAGGTCCTTGAATCGCAAGTGGCAACGAAAAAGGTCCGTGTGGGAAGCGAAGAAGAATTCGTCAAGGAGTACAGATTCAAGGATCCCCGGGAACTGGCGCTCAAGGCCATGGCGGAGATCCGGGGACAGTTGAACCTGCAGCTTGATATCTTCAAGACGCTCTACGACCTGCAGGCAATCAAGGAATTCCAAGAAGAGGTATTGACGGCAATAGGAGAAGAATCGCGCAATGTCCGAGACAGGATCATCAACCGCCTCAAGGAAAGACGAGCTCTACGGGCGACTGTTTCAATCAATTGATCGGCGCTTCGACGAGAGCCAGGATGCGCCCCCCTTCCATGAATGGGTTCAAGGCGTCGTTCTGGATGGAAGACCCTTCGCCTTCGAGCGGCACGAATACCTTGTAGAGCCCTATCAGGACGATCATCCGTTCACCGTGGAGATGAAGGCGGCGCAGCTGGGACTTACCTCCAAGGCCATGCTGAAAGTGGCGTACAAGGCAAAATACAGCGGCTACAGGGGCATTCTTTACCTGTTCCCCTCAAAGAGCGACGTGACGGACTTCTCGAAAGGGCGCTTCGATCCCCTGATAGACGAGAATCCTGATTCTATCGGCTCATGGGTAAGAAATACCGACAGCGCGAACATTAAGCAGATAGGAAACGCCTTTCTCTACTTTCGGGGAATGAAATCCCGCGTGGGACTGAAATCCATCCCCGTTGACGGCATTGTCTTCGACGAACTGGATGAAGCGCCGCAGAACGCCGTTGACATGGCCATGGAACGGATGGGGCACTCCGAATTCCGGTACGTTCTTCAACTCAGCAACCCCACCTTGCCCGATTACGGCATAGACAAAGCCTTTCAGCAGACAGATCAACGATACTGGCTTTTGAAGTGCGAGAAGTGCGATCATTACACCTGTTTGGAAGACGCTTTCCCTCACTGTCTTCTGGAGATCGACGGTCGAGTCGTTCGCGCCTGCGAGCGCTGTCATTCAGAACTTAACCCTTCGGTCGGCCAATGGGTGGCGAAGCGGCCTGCGATTACCGACAAGCACGGCTATCACTACTCGCAACTTTTTTCTCATTTCGTAGAGCCCGGCGACATCCTCCACCAGTTCAGGACTACGAACAACCTGACGGACTTCTACAACCTGAAGATCGGCATTCCCTACGTGGAGGCCACGAACCGGCTCAGCATTCAGGAAGTCCTTTCTCTCTGCGGAAATGAAGGGCTCGTTCATTTTGATTACGGTCCCTGTTTCATGGGCGTCGATCAGGGCAAGGACCTTCACGTCGTCATCGGCAAGCGCCATGCAGAAAAGAGCGGCTCCGTCATTCATCTTGCCGTTTGCAAGGAATGGGACGAGCTCGATGGACTCATGCGGAATTTCCACGTTTCCCGCTGCGTCGTGGACGCCCTGCCAGAAACGAGGAACGCCCGGGCCTTTGCGGAGCGGCACAGGGGAAAGGTCTTCCTCAACTACTACAACGAGCGGCAGAAGGGAGCTTACAAGTGGAACGAGGCGGACCTGACGGTTTCCTGCAACCGCACCGAATCCCTGGACGCTTCTCACAAGGAGATAATGGACCGCGCCGCTGTACTTCCCAGAGAATCAGACATCGTGAGAACCTTTGCAGAGCACCAGCATAATACGGCCAAGAAATTGGAAGAGGATGAAGACACGGGATCGAAAAGATATGTCTATGTGAAGCTGGGGCCTGACCATTTTCGGCACGCTTACAATTACGAATGCATGGCGAGGCAGTACGGCAGGGCGTCGTTGTTTGCCGACTGCGACTTATCATAACAAAAAAGGAGCATGGCTATGTTTGAAAGAAAAATCTCTGACAATCCACTCGGCTACGACACAAAGCGCTATACTGAAGACACGGCGACCGGGCGTCGATATCGTTTCATCGTCGGCGGTTTTGCCTGGCCTCTTAAGGGCAAGCCCGGTCATATCGTGGTTCTTGGAGAGGACGACCAAGAAGACGCCGTTCTCAGGAAACATCCGATTCGGGTCCTCGCAGAATGCCCGAAAGAAAGCGTAATTGACCTTCTCCAAAAAGGCCTGGATTGCAACAAGCAATTCTGCGTCGATGAATGGGTAGGGGATACGGAGAACATGGCAATGATGGGATTCATGGACAAGATCAGCCTTCCCCTCTCAAAGGCCAAGATGATCGACGACCTTCACCAGTTCGAAGGATTTCTGAATATGATCAAGGAATGCACGGCGCCGGGCAAGAAGGTATTGCAGTTCGGACAGGAAAGCAGATTGCCGGATTATTTGCATGAAGTAACTGCAACGAAGGGCGAGAGCGTGGAGAATCATCCGCCCGTTGCGGCTCTCGGCTATGCGCTTGCGGAGATCTATTTAAGGTCTGACCCCTCGGCTGTGCAACGAGACAATGAGATTCTCAACAAGATTGTTGAGGCGCGATGCGTTGACGGCATATGATTAAGATAATGATCAATCTACTTGCTGAGCAGCTAAAAACATAGCTTTTTCCAAAGACGCAAAAAATTGCTGATATGGTTGAGGGTCAGTTACCATCATTGTTTCATATTGAGCATTAGCCCTTACCATCAATTGGCTTTCACCTTTGGGACGAACCGTTACAGTCATTCTTAAAGCATAAGTATCCAATTTTGTCGCACTAACAGAACCAAGTACCGCATCGGCTTTATCAATAACGAAACCTAAATCCTGTAAGGTCGCAATAATTGTTCTTAATGTTTTTTCTTTGTCTGTCGTTTCAAATGCCCTCGTCTGAATCGATCTTAGCTGGACTTGGCTTGTTCCCGATTCAAGAAGTTTCTCCTGGGTGCTGGTAGTCGCACATCCTGATATTATGATAGATAATAACAAAAAGTTAGCTGTTATAACGCCTGCTTTTATCTTCATATTTCTTGTGCCTCCAAGAAGATGGCCTGTGAAAGTTTTTCAAAAAATTCCTGATACATTTTAGGATCTCTGAGGCACTCTCTCTTTGTGCATTGTCCCTGAGTATTCCAGACCATCCTTTGAAACGTAACACGAACGGCTATATGACTTCTTTCTTCTCCAACTGGATTTGTGACCACGCATGCCCTCATTTTTTGATTCTTATCTGTTGGCATTGGTACTCCAAAAAGAACAGCAAAAATTACCGCACCAACAACCTGAGCTGTCTCGACAGCGCTACGGTCCTTCGATCCAACTATGATTCCTAAGTCAGTTTCACTTTCATCGATATTAAATCCGAGATCCTGAAGCAAGGCAGCACTCGATGCGAGAATTTTAGATTCATCGTTCGTTTCAAAACGTCTTGTCTGCATCTGTCGGTATTGTAATGTCTCAGGAGTAAAAACGAGAGCATCTTTAGGTATTTGTGGTTGACATGCTATTAGGGTAATGAGAACAAGCAGCGTTGCCGATAAAGCTTTGAGTGATTTATTAATCATGCGCCACCCTAAATGAATAAGAATCAAAATCTCGATGAATGATAAGCAAAATCTCTCACTTTGCCTGTTTCATCAAATTTGATTATTACTGTGAGAGTACGCTGACTCACAGATGACGCACCAGAGCCGCTGCTAAAGCTTGGCCCAATGCCGCCCCCGACAATCCCAGTTCCGGCAGTCGTTGCCCCTAGGATTAAAGCCGATATGCCTCCTTGACTCGTAGAATAGACATGATCCGTTGCAATTTTATCATATACCCAGACTTCTCTCCCCTGGTCGTCCGTGGAGAGAATATTTGGTGAACCTAAAACCTGAATAACGTCAGCACTGTACATTCCTTTCCTTATTTCCCTTTGCACCTTTCCAACGCTTAGCCGATCTCCTTGCAGCCCCTCCTGTACATCATTGGCATGTTTATACGCTGGCACACAACTAAGAACAAAAAACAATGTGAGCGAGATCAGTATGATGAACTTCCTCATTTTTTTCTCCTTATGAATTTATGTCGGCAAGAAATTAAGAAATATATCGTATATTCAAATCAATTTTTCAAGGGTTAATTTATTGGTTACACAATTATACTCACATTTCTCCAAAATAGATTTTTATCTGGTAGGAGTTTTTCATAAGAACATCGGCGCCTATGAGTATTGTCGTGCGGTGTGGGATTTTAATTCTAATCGTACCCGTCAGTTTATCATTACGATCTTCTTTTCAATTGGATGGCCACAGGATCGCTCAAACTTGTAAGCTGATACGCCGGCGATGAGCGTTCCTAGAGAGCGGATCATTGTTCAACTCGGGTTTTTCTGTATTTCTCTAGAAGCTCAACTATCGCTTCTTCTAAAAGCGCTCCTATTGATTTGTCCTCATCAACGGCAAGGTGCTTGAGTTTTTTGATAAGCGCCTCGTCGAGTCTCGTTGAAAACACCTTTTTATCGTCCATTCGAGGATGGTTACATTCTTTCATCCGTCAATGCAAGAAAAAAGACTTGACAGCAAGAATGTTATAATGCAATGATGACATTATGTAAGAATTACATTTATACAGAATCTCCTTGCTGTAGACATGAAAACAAATTATCAACATTCTTCGCCTGAAGATTCCTCCACTCGCAAGATTGGAGGCGGGTTCTACAGCCCGGGAGACGTCTTCAGGCGTTTTTCTTTCTAAAGAGGCGATCTATGGATTTTGCCAGACTGTCAACATCGCAAATCGGGTCTCTGTTCTGCATACTCAGAAGAGGGAAAACAAGGCGCGAAATTAGCGAGGCCCTCAACGTCGGTCAATCTTACATTGCACAAATAGAAAGCGGTGAAAAACTTCCTTCCGCCGCCATAGTTGATCGAATATGCACGATGTCGAAATTCAACCCTCATGTCGGCAGGACTATTCTCCTGAAGGACAAGGTAAAACGATATGAACAAAAAACGGCAAAACAACTAGGAATCGAAAGCGCGGTAGTCAACCGGCTTGCGATAACATCAGCACAGGGAGGAGGAAAAAATGCCAAACAACGAAAAGATGGACGAAAGATTTTTTGCGGCGGAAGTAAACGAGGGCGAAACTCCAACGGCGATGGCGCACATCGATGAACTGGATTGTATCGTCAAACCGATAATCTCGACTGCCCTTCGGGTCTTTCGCTCATATGTGGATGAACAGCCTACAAAAATCAGCGACCAGGACCTGGGCGAGGCGGTAGCCTCAATCGCGGGGGCAATGCAATTGTGGGAGCGAATCGATCGAGACATGTGCTCAACGGGTCGATCAGCGACGAAAGCAGAAGAACGGCCGAACGCTTAGAGGGCAACTACAACCACGGGCTAGGCTCTGCAGGCCGAAAAGGGCAACCCTGGCCCCTGCCCGTGATTCAACTCAGGGAGAAAGCGAGGGACTTTCATCATGGCAACTATCAGAAAAAGAGGCGCTTCTTATCAGATTGACTATTTTGATCCCAACGGAATGCGAGTAAGGCAATCGTTCAGAAAACGAAAAGATGCAGAGGCCGAGCTTGCTAAGAGGGTTTCTCTCATAGCGGAGAATCCAAAGCGCTACCTTGAAATTGCCAAGAGTACAACAACCACCTTTGACGAGCTGGTCCGAAAATATAAAGAGAACTTCAAACAGCAACGGTCCTTCGAGAAATCGAAGGTGTTTAACATTGCGCTGTTGGAAAATGAATTCAAGTCCTGCATACTCGGAAATATCTCTTATTACTCGCTCGAAGCATTCCGCAACACGCTGAAAAACACTCCTACTAAGCATGGGACCATAAGAAAAGACGCCTCTGTCAATCGCGTCATGGCTTGCCTTCGACATATGTTTTCAAAGGCTGTTGAATGGGAAATGATTGAACGGAATCCCTTTGAAAAAGGCAGAAGCCTTCAGATAAAGGAAAACAATCAGCGGTTGCGGTATCTATCCGAAGATGAAATTAACCGGCTTCTGGAAAGCTGCCCTGTTCCAGCGAAAAGGATCAATTGCCGTAATGTTGAGGTAATACAGACCCCGCAAGCCGTTTACCTGAAAGACTTCATAATCATTGCCTTGAACACCGGAATGAGAAAGGGAGAGATTCTTTCTCTAAAGTGGTCGCAAATCAGGAACGGCTTCATCTATCTGAATAAAACAAAAACAGACGAAGCCCGGCAGATCCCAGTCAACAGCGATCTTGAGTTGTGCTTTAAAGCCATGCGAAAGCGTCGAGAAATTAGATCAGATTACCTTTTCCCGGATGAATGCCACATTGAGAATTCAAGGGATCAGCAAAAACGGGAAGATCGTTATATTCAAGACATCAAGACAAGCTTCAATGGCGCCTTGAGACGCGCCGGCATCTCTGATTTTAGACCCCACGACCTTCGGCATACTTTTGCAAGTCACTATATCATGCGTGGAGGATCATTGAAGGCATTGAAAGAGATTCTTGGTCACAAAGACATCAAAATGACTATGCGCTATTCACACCTTTCGAAAGAGTTTGCAAGAGAAGAGATACAGATTCTTAACGGTTTAACGATGCAAGCATCAATAGACACGACTGTCACAAAAGTGTCACACCTCAACTCCCAACCATAAAAAAAGCACTCAGGAAAAATCCCAAGTGCTTGATTTTTCTGGTGGAGCTGAGGGGAGTCGAACCCCTGGCCTCTTGAATGCCATTCAAGCGCTCTCCCAACTGAGCTACAGCCCCGTCAGCAATTCCACCGAAGGAGAGTGCGACATAGCATAGGGCTTCTTTTCTTGTCAATACAATTTTCTTGACAAGAAAGAAACCTGCTCTATATAGTCTGGCCTTCGCCGGAGTGGTGAAACTGGTAGACGCAGGGGACTCAAAATCCCCCGACCTCACGGTCATCTCGGTTCGATTCCGAGCTCCGGCACCA
>JAFGGB010000157.1 GCA_016930775.1 Deltaproteobacteria bacterium | reverse complement strand
GCGTGCATGTTCCTTCTCTTTTGCTTCTCGAGAAGTATCCAACTGTCTGGCAGATGACGTCAACGGTCCGAGCGAGAACCTATGAACCGCTGGATCGGATTTTTCAGGCGCTTTTTCCACCTGCCTCCATTACCGGTGCGCCGAAGCGTCGTACCATGGAAATCATCGCGGAAATGGAGTCGTCCCCACGACGCGCTTATACCGGCGCCATCGGATTTGCGGCGCCCGGCCGTCGCGCCCAGTTCAACGTGGCTATACGCACGATCCTGATTCATAAGGCAAGCGGTTGTGCGGAATACGGCGTGGGCGGCGGGATTGTCTGGGATTCGGATTGCGAGATGGAACAATCGGAGTGCGCAACAAAAGCTCGGATCCTTCTGGCGTCCTTTGACAGCGCGTTCTTTCTTCTGGAAAGTCTTCTCAGGTTGAGTTCCGGTGGATTCCACCTATTGGAACGACACTTGGAGCGAATCGAAAAATCGGCGGAATATTTCGATTGGCCCGTCAATCTCGAGGAAGTTCGTCGGCAACTCCTGGATCTCTCGCAGAATCTGCCCCCATCCCCCCATAAGGTCAGGCTGCTCCTTTCTAAAAACGGCTGCATTGAGTGCCAGGCCGAACCCGTCACTCTACCTTCGCCGATTTCTCGGAGAAAGATCGCGCTCGCTCATTTTCCCGTGAATAAGTCGAACCCTTTTCTCTATCACAAGACCACAAACAGAGAAGTTTACGAAGAAGCTCTATCAAAATGCCCAGAGTATGACGATGTTATTTTATTTAATGAAGACGGCGAAGTGACGGAATCCACAAGAGCGAATGTATTGGTTGAAATGGATGGGAATCTCTACACTCCTCCAGTGCGATGCGGTCTGCTGGCGGGAACCTGTCGGGCTTGGATGCTTGAATTGCGTGTTATAGAGGAGAGGACAATAACAATTGATCAACTGCTTCAAAGCCGCAGCGTTTTTCTCATAAATTCTGTGCGTGGCATGTACCGCGTGACGATTGACCGGGATAAAAGAGAGAGGCCATCAGAAAGGGACCCAAAAGCAGTTCTTCAGTGATGAAATGCCAAGTAGCGATAAGGGGAGAGAACCTATGTACAAGAAGACTCTATTCGCAGGTTGGGGAGACATGGACTTTGACTCTCATATGAGCAATACGGCATATTTGGATAAGTCCGGCGACGTTCGAATGATGCTTTTCGCCGAGAACGGCTTTCCTATGAGAGAGTTCTTTCAGCTCAAGATCGGACCCGTTGTAATGAAGGACGAGATCGAATATTGCGAGAAGTCCGGTTGCTTGAGGAAATGAGGGTGACATTGGCCTTGGCCGCCTTTTCAGACGACGGCAGTCGCTTCCATATGCGAAATGAATTTTTTCGTTCAGACGGACAATTGGTTGCCCGTGTGACGAGCTTCGGCGGCTGGATGGATCTTGAAAAAAGGAAACTGACTGTTCCACCCGAGGCGCTTTTCAATGCGTTGCGATCGTTGCCTCGGAGCGAGGATTTTCATGCTATTTCCTCCAGCTGTAAGGGATAAGCTCCAAAATTGCCATCGCCGAAGGGTCCAATTGCATGACTTCGGGATAACTCGGCGTCGGTTGTCTGACCGGGATGAGTAATGATGCAATTGCGAACGCTCAACGAAAACATCGAGAAGCACTACGGGAGGCCAGACCTGGGAACATTGATTCTTGCGGCTCTCTCTAAAGCGGTTAAAGATCTCGACAATCTAACTGCGGAAGACCTGGCGCCCATAGACGAATTTCACATTCGGGGACGACAAGCGACGATGGAGCTTGCTCACATTCTCGATCTGAATGCCGACATGCACATTCTCGACATCGGTTGCGGCATTGGAGGTCCGTCGCGTTTAATTGCCCACGAGTTCGGCTACCGGGTGACGGGCATTGATCTGACAGATGAATACTGCCGCGCAGCGTCAATGATTGCAGAGCGTCTCGGCATCTCGCATCTTGTAAGTTATCGACAGAGCGATGCGCTCAGTCTGCCCTTTGCCGACGGGATATTCGACGTCGTCTGGGCGCAACATGCAGCAATGAATATCCCCGATAAGGCGCCTCTCTACAGGGAGGCACATCGTTTGCTGAAGCGCGGCGGGGCGCTCGCCATCTACGATGTCCTTTCCGGCCCAGGAGGCCTCATTATTTTGCCGGTTCCATGGGCCAGTTCTTCGGAAACGAACTTCACGTCTTCGCCGGAGGAGATGCGAAACCTGCTTGAAAGGTCGGTTTCAAAATAACGAATTGGGAAGACGCAACGGATGCCGCAAAAGAAGTTATGACGATAGTGGACGACACGATTCGGCAGAGAGGCCTGCCGCTCCTGGGGACTCACGTACTCCTAGGTCCGGATTTTGAGATCATGGCCCGGAACCTGAATCAAAACTTGAGGGAGCGGCGACTTGCTCTCGCTCAGATCGTTGCCAAGAGGCAATGAACATCGAAGATTCTGCGGTTGCTCCTGCCAAGAAAGCAACGCGGCATTGGTCCGTTCGCTTCGAAAAATTGCAAACGGCAAATTGAGCGCGCTTAATGAAAGAGGGTCTATTGTCTATCAATAAAAAACATTTTTCAATTAATATTTCGAAGCGATATGGAGGGATAGTGCTATGAAAAAAATTATCATTTCCATCGTAATGGCAACTATGGCATGCGGAAACCAAGCCTGCGGCGGTGTGCTCGAAGATGTTTTATTGGAGGCTGCCTGCTCGGGGAATACGGTGCGGATTGAGCAATTGCTTCAACTTGGTATTAAAATCGATCTCGGAGCAAGTAACAAAGAGGGTATCGCCCCTCTCGCCTGCGCAGTTGCCAATAATCATTGCGATGTTGCAGATCTGCTTCTTACGCACGGGGCGAACCCGAGCATCAGGGATAGATTTCGAAGGACTCTGTTGTTCGATGCATCCATGAAAGGTTTCCCCTGTGTGACTGCAACACTTCTCAGGCACGGCGTCGATCCCGATGCTTCTGATGCAGAAGGGCTGACGCCACTCTTTCTTGCCGTATCTCATGGAAACAACAGGGATGTGGTCGAAATTCTGATAAATCATGGCGCTAATATCAATGCGGTCACGAATCAGACGAACGAAACACCTCTTTTCCGAGCAGTTTATTGCAATAGGAATGAAATGGCCGAACTGTTGCTCGGTAAAGGGGCTGACGCAACTGTTACATCGAGGAACAGCGGCAATACAGCCTTTCATGTCGCCGTGGAGATGGGCAACCTTGCTGTTGTCAAAACCTTTCTGCAATTCAAGGTGAACATTGACGAAAGAAATAACCAGGGCGATACGGTCCTCATTATTGCATCGAGAATGGGGCATTCAGAGATAGTGGGACTCTTGATCGATCACGGCGCCGATCCCGGGATCGTCAACAAGAATGGCCTCAATTGCCTTCTTGAAGCAGTTTCCGCAGGCAGGACATTATTAGTCGAGTCGCTGCTGGCGAGGGGTATGCCATTGTCCATGCGAGAGGGACATAACAGGACAGCCCTTATTCTTGCGGTAATCAGCCGCAACAGCCGTGTGGTTGAGTCTGTGATCAAAAGAGGAGTGAATCTCAATGACAAGGATAATGAAGGGAAAACAGCCTTGATGCACGCCTCATTGATCGGCAATCGTGATGCAGCGGCAATGCTTCTTGACGCAGGTGCGGATTTTACACTGAGAGACAGCAACGGGGATACGGCCCTTCTGCAGGCCGCTGCCCGAGGGGATAAAAGCATCGTCAGCCTGCTTTTGGATAAAAAAGCAAGGATAGACGAGGTTGCGAGGTCGGGACGAACGCCCCTCCATAAGGCATCAGAGTATGGCCACCTGGAGGTTGTACGAGAACTCCTCGCGCGAGGGGCCGACATTGAAGCAATCGACAGGGAATCGAAGGCATCGGCTCTTCATTTGGCTTCAGCAGGTGGACACGAGCAGGTTGTCAATGTTCTGCTTGGAAAAGATGCGAATCCAAATGTTCTGGATGGGTTTAGTCAGACTCCTGTTCACAAAGCTGCCTTTAAAGGTTCGGCCGCGATAATCGCCATGCTGATTGACGGTGGGGCCTCAATCGATGCAAAAGATCAGGCAGGAAAGACGCCTCTCATGATGGCATGCGAAAGAGGGTATGTCGAAGCGGTGCGTTATTTCTTAAAAAACGGCGCAGACATTAATGCGACAGACAATTTGCATTGGACTCCACTTTTTTGGGCGGTTTTTTACGGGCATTATGACACGGCAAATTTACTTCTCCAAAAGGGCGCTAACAAGAAACAAAAGGACAGGAAGGGTTTGACTGCCCTTGATTATGCGAGGGAGCAAAGGCAAGGATACCTCGTAGATCTTTTAAAGCAATAACAACAATCGACCGGCTGCAATAAAGGGCAGGCCCTCGAAGGAGAACTATGGCTGTGAGGAAGATGCGGAACCCTTAAAAAATCTTAGCTCATCTATAACATACTATAAATACATGCACTAACTCAATATGTATAATGTATTATCTAATAAATGAGATTCTTACTCCACAAGCAGAAAAGCGTAACGGTTCATCGTTTTTGTATAATCGCTGAGCACCTCAATGGGATAGCCTTGTCTTCTGATCGTCGAGAAAACGTCCATACAGAGGGATTCAGGGTTCGGGCGCGACATGCTGGGATTTTTGCAGCTTTCGCGCAACCCACTGCAATCGTTGCACTGTTCGCATTCGTCCATAAAAAGGAGGAATGCCTTATGAAAACCGGACAGGAACACTTCCCGTTCGAGATCCAGGAGTTTCCGGTTGACTTCTTTACTCCATTCGAATCGATCCTCCGGTTTGTCCACTTTCTTTTCGAAATGAAGGATGACAATATGATCGTACTCGATAAAGAACTGCCGGCAATCGGTAAGGGGAGGGGTATTGGGCGGACAGGTTCCTTTCTTGCCGTAGCTTCCGCACCCAAAGGCGCACTTCATGCGCACCCACTGAGCGGTAACGATATCCTTTCCTCCGATCCACCGGAAATCTGCATACCCCTGTCTTTGCATAATCGCTTCCACCTTTGCTTTTTCCACCATTGATCATTCCTCCATATGAAACGAAGATCACATCATGGACATTGTACGTCCTCTTCCGCATAATTTCAGCCATAAAAAAACAATGGCTGGAATATCATCATCTATTGCCCTTCTCTCGTCACTTTGTTATTGATGAGCACGTACAGGGAAAACAAGCTATGAAGGAGTTGCTGCATGGCCATTTCCAGGAAAATAGAAGGATATCTTTCCCAATCGTCATGGATACGAAAGATGTTTGAAGCAGGAATCGCCCTGAAACAGAAGCATGGCGCCGATAAAGTCTTCGATTTCAGCCTCGGAAATCCAAATATTGATCCCCCTCGGCGATTTGAGGATCTCCTGAAGGATGCAGCGGCTGATCATTCTCGCGGCCTTCACGGTTACATGCCCAATGCGGGGTATCCCGAGACTCGAAAAGCTGTGGCGGAATATCTTTCAAAGCAGCATGACCTCACCCTTGCAGCCGACCATATAATCATGACATGCGGCGCCGGCGGCGCATTAAATGTGATTTTAAAAACCATTCTGGAGCAGGGCGACGAGGTGATTATTCCTACGCCTTATTTCGTTGAATACCGATTTTACATAGACAATCATGGCGGTTGTCCCGTTCTGGCGCCCACAAAAGACGACTTTTCGCTCGACATCGAGGCGATCGAAAAGCTCATTACACGGCGAACAAAGGCGGTGCTGATCAACTCACCGAACAATCCCACGGGCGTCGTCTACGACAGGATGTCCATCGATAAGCTGACCGCCCTTCTGAATGACAAAAGCGCCGAGATCGGTCACAGCATCTACCTTATGTCGGACGAACCCTATCGGGACATTGTCTACGACGGAATAAGGGTTCCAAGCATTCTTGCGGCATATCAAAACAGCCTGATCGCCACATCATATTCCAAGAACCTCTCTATTCCCGGTGAAAGAATCGGTTACGTGGCGGTCAATTCGAGGATGACAGGCATCGATACGATGATCGGAGGACTTGTGCTCTGCAACCGAATCTTGGGATTCGTGAACGCTCCGGCCATGATGCAACGGATTGTGGCTCGCATGCAGGGAGTAGTTGTGGATGTCGAACAGTATAGGAAGAAGCGCGATCTTTTCTGCGAAGGACTCGCGGAGATCGGGTACAAAGTCAGGAAACCTCAGGGAGCCTTCTATCTCTTCCAAAAGACTCCTATAGACGATGATGTGAAGTTTGTATCGATATTGCAGAAGCACCTTATCCTTACCGTGCCGGGCAGCGGTTTCGGCGGGCCCGGACATATGCGCATCGCCTATTGCGTTGATGACGACACTATCGTGAAATCAATGAAGGGCTTCGAGGCAGCCTTCAAGGAATGCAGAAGCTGAATCGATCGAAACGAGAGATTGGAACGATCAGATGGATGAAAGTCGAAGGCCTTGGGGGTTTTACGAAGTCCTGAACGATGAACCGGATCACAAAGTAAAACGTATTACCGTCTACCCCGGGAAAAGGCTGAGCCTTCAACGCCACAGCCGACGGGACGAGCATTGGTTCATCATCAAGGGCACAGCGCTGGCGACATGCAAAGCTGAAATTCGCCTTCTGGCAGAAGGAATGTCCGTTGATATTCCCCGCGGTGCCTCGCATCGTCTGGAAAACAATGGCAATGAAGACCTCGTCGTCATTGAGGTTCAGACGGGGGAATACTTTGGCGAGGATGACATTGAACGCATCGAAGACGATTTCGGCCGAAATTGAGATGTCACAGCCGCATAAGAACGACCGAAACGACCGTTAAGGCGATCCCGAGAGCCCTGATTGCCGTCAACTTTTCTCGATAGACAAAAGCCGAGATTACTATCGCAACAACGAAATGCATGCCCGTAATTGGCGCTACAAGTGAAAGAGGCCCTTGGGCCAGGGCCTTCATGAAAGCGTAAAATCCCACGAAATTGAGAACGCCCATGGCGAAACCAAGAGCGATGCTTGACCGAACGGACCTATGGGCGCTCGGTTGGGGAAGGTAATTCTTCAGCAAGACAATCATAACGGTACCGACGCCGTATGAAAGAGCCATGAAGGCTAAAGGCTCGACGATTTGAGAGGCCAATTTGCTCGATATGGCAGCCACTGCCCCAGCTATAAAGGCGATGAAAGCGAAAAGCCATCCCTTCAGATTGCCTTGTACAGTGCTTTCCGTACCGTTGAATCCCATGAGAAGAAATATGACCCCGATTGCCAGAATAATGCCCGCAATCTGAAGAACGGAAAGGCGTTCACCGAAGTAGACGATGGAAAAAAGCACGACCAATGCCGTATTGAGACGAATCAAAGGCAATGCTGCGTTTGACGGAAGCCTTTTCAGGGCTTCGATAGATGCGATGGTTGCCGCTCCAAAGCTTGCACCGTTAACGATAGAAAGGGCAATGAAAAAGAGAGGCTGAACAATGGCAGACCGTTGAAACACTAAGAGAACTGCGCTCATCAAAGATACAGAAGACACGAATACCATTGTAGTCAAAGTCGTGCTGTATCCCTTCTCTGCGGCTACTTTATAGAGAAACCGCTGAGCCCCAAGGAAGAAGAGGGAGAGAAGCGTCATGCCGTGCCATGTCAACATAGCGTATTCTTGTAGTACAGACAGCAGACCGATGCTATAAAAAAGAAGAGGTGATCGATCAATGCGAGTGACTTTTCTTGGAACAGGAACTTCCGTGCCCTCTTTGGAGCGGAGTTCGTCGTCTGTTCTCATTGAGCCGGGTGAATCAAAGATTCTGATTGATATGGGAGCGGGCGTCATGCGCCGCCTTCTGGAGAGGGGAGTGCAAATCGGCGACCTCTCGCATATATTCTTTAGTCACTTCCATCTCGATCATTGCGGCGAATTTGCATCCTTCCTTTTTGCGACAAAATACGGCGGGTTTTTCCCTTCGCGAGAACCTTTCGTCGTTATTGGCGCAAGAGGCCTTCATCGTTTCTATGACAAGCTGAGGGAGATCCATGGCCATTGGGTGGATATGGAGGGACGCATGACGATTATTGAGTTGGATGCCGGAAAAACCGATGGAATTCTTTTTGATGATTTTGAGGCGTTTTCCCGGCCAATGATCCATACGCCCGACAGCTTGGGTTACCGGATCATCGATAGGGACGGTCGTTCCGTAACTTACAGCGGCGATACGGATATTTCTGATGAACTCGTCGCACTGGCGAGAGGAACCGACCTTTTTGTCTGCGAATCCTCTTTTCCCGACAAGATGAAACGGAAGGGACATCTCACACCCTCTGAAGCTGGGACGATTGCCACGGCCGCAGGCGTAAAAAAGCTCGTGCTGACGCATTTCTATCCTGAAATAGAATCGATAGATATCAGGGGCCAATGCCGGAAGACATACAGGGGACCGCTTCTGATAGCGCGAGACCTGATGGCATGTTTGGTTGAGTAAGGCAGAGACTCCTTAATTGCAAAGCTCCGTGTCTTCATGTGAATAGGGTGGCGCGCAGGCGCAGAGTATAACCAAGGGATCATCGCCGTTATTGTCAACAGCGTGTTTGCAGCCCCGGGGAATGGCTATGGTGTCGCCTTGTTCAATTTCGAAACGATCGCCCTCGATGGACATAACGCCCCTTCCCGCAGTGACATGGTATATTTCATCGATTATGTGATGGCGGTGAGGGGTGGTCGATGTCCCGGCCGCTATTGTTGCTTCCGCAAGACTTTGTCCCCAATTGCCGTAATGAGTTGGGTGCATTAAT
>JAFGGB010000156.1 GCA_016930775.1 Deltaproteobacteria bacterium | reverse complement strand
TTGTATTTGCGAACCGAGCAATCTTGATTCTTATTGATACCACCTTGCCGACGCATGGGCACAAAAAAGCACAAAAATTTCTTTTCAAGTGAAAGTGAGATTTCAAATCGATTGCGCAATATACATCCTTTCATCCCGTAATTTAGATTTCCAGGTGTAAATCCAATATTGAAATTGATTTGCTTCTAAAGTGATTGGATCTTCACACGTCCTTCCATGCCGAGGTCCTGGAGGATCTGCTTCAGGTCTGCCTCGAAGCTTGATGGAGTGTTTCTATCCAACGTTACACTGAAATTGATTCCAACCTTTAGGTCGGTGCCGCTACGAAGCTTGGGAAGAATCTTCGTCCCGAGGCGGTTCCATATCTCAGGTGGTATATCGCCAGAAATGCGCAATGTCCGTAAAGATGGCTCCATAGAAGGCTCATCGACCGGCTCCGGAGCAGCGGTTGTCTCTGGCTCTGCTTCAGGCGGCACAACCGGTGCAGGTTGCGTTGATGGTTCCGGTGCCGCTCTTAACGCTTTGGCCCGCGCCTTGAGTAGGAGAAATACGCCGGTTTCAAAGGAAACTTCTTCGGGGCCTACCGTTTCCACAAACCAGACACGATCATAGGTCCCATCCGTCCGGAGACCAAAGGCCAGACCAAAATCGCCTTTCTCCACAAATTCGATGATCTTTCCACGCAGCGTGGCGTCGGGATCAAGCAAGCGGGTCAGCGAACTGTTCAGGAAGCTCTGACGCAGGCTCGACAAGGGCCAGGCGCCGGATTCCTTCAACGCCGGCGGCCAGTTGCGCTCGATATAACCCGCCCCGACGGACTCATTCAAAAGCGCATGCGACTTGAGCGCCGCGATCACCCGGCCGCAAAGGGTTTCACTGGCGCTGGAATGACCGGCACCCAGATCGATGGGCTTCAGGCCGTCCTTTTCCTTGTTGTCGGCGATGACGGCAAAACGGTAGCCGCCCCATATCTCGTCTTTTGCCGCATCTTCGGCGCCCGCCACCTTTGCGTGAATCTCCGCTCTTTCCACGCGATCAAAATCGGCACCCAGTATCCCTTCGCTCACTTCCTTGTTCACCCGGCGCCAGGCCAGCATCAACTCCACCTTGTCGCGGAAATCGCGACCCGGCTTCATCATGCACCAGACGAGAGATCCCGGATAAAGCCGGGGAGATTTGCCCCTCTGTTTCGTCCACTCGGCGATCTGAGCCCTGATGTTTTTGCCTGTCCATTCTTCGTCGGGATCGACCACCACGAGCGTGAGCCGCGGTGTGTCCTGAACGGCGGTGCCGTCAGCGGGGAAAAAGACGACGGGAACCGTCGCACCTTTCCTGAATTCTTCTCTGACCAAGTATTGCATGGCCGGCTTGGTTTCCGTCGTTTCGTCGAGGGAGGCCCGGCGATCGTTGACGATCTTCTTCATCGTCGGCTGATAGCCGATCTTGAAGCCATCCGATCCGACACGCCTGATGAAGTACGACTTGTCTTCCAGGGAGAAGGCGGCATTATCGACGGAGGTCGTATCGATACCGGGCTCGCACAGGGCGAACCGCAGCTCCGGCAGATGGGCCACCTTGTCCACCTGCCCGCCGGAGGATTAAACGAGAATGGCCGTGCCGATGCGTCTGTGGATGTGCCGGAGAGCGCCCTTTGCATCGGAGTCGAGGGCGCGCGCATGAGAATGCGTCCCGGAAATATCCGCGTCCAGTGCCGCCACAAGCCGGGATTCACCTAATTGCCCAAGGACGACGCTCCTAAATTCAGGGACGTCCAGGGGAGCCGAACCCATGGTAATGAGAGGCTCACGGCGCGCCTCCGTAAATCCCGTACGATAAGCCCAGGCTATCCATTGGGCCAGCATTGCCAGTGTCCCCCGCGTTTGCTGGTACTGAGGCAATGCCTGCCACTTTCGCTGAAAGACGGACAGGGTGGCCGGATGAAAGGGATAGCAATTCTCGAAACGGCTGCGCAGAAACTCCCTCGCCTTGGCCTCCGTACTGCTTGTATCTACAGCCGTCCATTCCGTGGGCAGTTGGGCGCGACGCTCAAAACACCAGTCCGCATACTCCCTGGCGACGCCCTTGCGGATTTTCTCATTGCCCACATCTTCGAACAGACGGCGTCGAATCACCTCGCTGATTTCCTTCTCGTCATTTGCGATCAGGTCCTTGGCCACCCGGCGAACCACCTTGGTGATCCTGTCTTGCCACTGCATATCCCAATCGGTCATTTCAACCTGGCTGCGGGGAAGACTGATGACGGCCGCGCCGCGTGTGATCCCCGTCGTGGCGACGGTCAGATTCTGCAAAAAGGCATGGAAATGATCGGCCATCGGCCGGTGGCGATTCAGAAAGTTCAACACCTCGTCGAAAAGGAGAAGCACCGGACCGCCCGCCGCTTCAAAGACACGGTTCAACGCTTCTGTCCCTGGCGGCGTGGATCTCGCCGCGGAACCGAGCATAGCCACGCCTCTTTCTCCCGCGAGCTGGCGGGCCACATCGATCCAGGGCGTTTCGTGGCCTTCCTGCGGGTCCCAGGCATTGCCCACAAACACGGCGACCCGTGCGTCGGGAACAGAGGCAATGCCGGCCTCCCGGAACAGGGGAGCCACGCCGGGAAATTCCGCTGCCTTCGCACTGCCGGTAACGAGATGATAAAGGGCCGTCAGGGTATGCGTTTTCCCCCCGCCGAACTGCGTGATCAGCGTCATGACGGGTGCGGTGTTTGCCGTCTCGCCGCTCAAGCGCCTTAGAACCATCCCGATATGCTCGCGCAATGCCCTTGTGAAGCAGGTCCTGGCAAAGAATTGCCTAGGTTCCCGGTAATCCTCCGGGGCGGTCCTGGCGACGACCTGTTCCAGATGGATCGCAAACTCATCCGGGTTGAAAGACCGGCCTTCCCTCACTTCCTTGCGCGGTGTCGCCACTTTGTACCAGGGTTCCATTCAAGCGCTCCCTATATTGATTTAATTTGGGCAATTGCGTCGTTCAAGAAGTGGTTCAAACTGTTCTCTGTCTTTCCGGCATGATACAAATCCATATGCTCTACGATCTCCCGTGCAAACTCGACACCGCCCAATGTAGGTGGATAACCGGCATCCACAACAGCTTTTGACAATATGGCTTTATAGAAGCCTCTCTCACACTTCTTTCTGCCAATTTTCGGTCTTACGCCGACGACCCTTGCGAAGGATTCGGGATCTGCAAGATACCATCGCTCAATGTGTGGATCTGGACAGGCAACCACTGTCCGATCCTGAAATTGAGACTCTATTTTCGCTTTGATCCCTCGTCTTGCGTAGTTAAAAGACTCGCAGTTCGCGTCAATGGCGACAAATATTATATCGGGTCTTACTATGAAACTGCTTTCGGCCTTTAATACGCTTTTTTGATAAACTGAAAATTCGGTGATTGCCCGACCGTGCCCCCCTCTGGCAGAGCGAATCCGCAGTTCCATGCTTTTCCCTTCCTGTGATACAATGCGTGCTAACATCGCCTTCAAGAATTCCTCATGTGCACGGTCCTCTGCAAAAAGATCTGCGACGATTCTTTTACTCATCGATCAACCCTCGCAACAGCAAGCTCTCAAAAAGACCATCTTCTGTTCCATCTGTCAGCGCTTTCTTAATTTCTGCATCCTCGAAAAGAGGACCTGACACATCGAATGGGGCGACATCGGTCCCTGTCACGCCGCGCCGAACCCTTAACATAGCGATTTCTTTTGTAGATGACCTAATCCGTTTGAGTATCGCGTCGCAAAGAAGTGGTGAATGCGTTGTCACTATTACCTGTTTCCCACGATCAATACTAAGTGAAGTCAGTAACTCAACAATTAATTCAAGACGTCTTGGATGAACACCGTTTTCCGGCTCTTCAAAAGCGAGGAGCGAGCCGCTCCATGGATTTACTGCAATGGCACAAAGAGCTAACACACGCAGAGTTCCTTCGGAAACGATACGCGAAGAGAAATCCATTCCCCCCTGACAGACCTGAATGTCCAGTGTGCCGCGTCTTTTATCGAGGTCAACCGACAAATCTTCCACTGCCGGCACGAGAGAACGCAGGGTTCTTTTGACTGCATCAAAATGTTTTTGATTTTCAGCATTTAACCTGTAGAGGAAGGGGGCAATATCTTCACCCAAAACACCGATGTCACGAACATCGGAGGGCGGCTTAGCCGAACGCATCGCAACACGAGGGTCAAGATAGTAAGTACGCCATCCTGACATTTCGTTGCGGCATCTTTCGATACCTCTATATTCAACACCACTGAGGCGGGAATCCGACAACATTGCATATTTAAGTCCTACGGGTTCCCGGCGTGGGTTTGCAGGCTTGCTTTTCCGACGAATGCGAATTTGATCATCCACCTTTTCAATAGATGGATTCCCTTTAGGTTCTCCTCTTCTACCAAGGGCTGTCAAAAATTCATCTGCCACGCCCAGGCTGCCCGATTTTGGCTGAATTTGAACTGTTACGCCATAGCGATAGAGATGATGTTCCTTGCCAATGTCAATATCCGCTTCAAGGGAAAATTTGGCGTTGTCCAAACCCAATAACTCAGCAAGACCACTCGGTGGAAACGCAAAAGCCTCAACGGGATAACCCCTTATAGGTTCCGAAAGTGCATCGGATAATGTTCTGCTTGTAGCAATGCGGGATAATGCCTGTACAGCATCCAGAAAATTACTCTTGCCTGCGGCATTGGGACCGAACAGAACCGTGAGTCGTGGCAGATTGACATCGACCTCTTCTAACGATTTGAATCCTTTGATTCGAAATCTTTTTAGCACAACATCTCCCTCCTCATTTATCTTGGCACCGCCAGGAGCATAGCATCAAGTAACCGTTTTTCCTCACTTCCTTTTGGATATAACGCCGACAAGGCATTGGCGAGGCGTAAGAATTCCGGGCCTCGCTCCTGTTCCGTCTTCAAAAGCGACCGTAGGGCATTCGCCCGGCCGCCGGCCTGCAGAAGCATGGCTGCATGTATGCGATCCAAAGTTGTTGCCTCGTGTTTCGTCTGAAGCGCCTGATCATTCGCAACAGCGCCTTGCCGTGCATCCCTGCTCCTGCCGCGAACGCGAATGCGGGGAACTGCCTCCGATTCCATTTCCGGGAAAAGGGACAGTTGCGGACTGCTTTCATGGGCGCTCTCGATCCGGTCGGCAACGACATGCGCCCCGACATCGCCGAAGAGGATTTTTGCCCGCTCCGTCAAAGAGAGAAGCCGGACGACGCCCTTCTTCGTTTCGATGATGCGTCCTTCCCATGACGGCAAGATGATCCCCAGCGGCTGGGCAAAGCGGCGGACGACATCGAAGATGAGGCTGAAGCCCTTCGGCCTGTTTTTTGGAACCGTCTCTTCATCCTCACCATCTTCTTCCATAGAATCATCTACCTCTCCCTCTGGGAGAGGGTCGGGGTGAGGGGCGTCATTCGTCGATTGCAATGTCCAGAGAAAAAGGGCCGTGAGCCGGGCGTCCTCCTCGACCGCACCGGCTGCACCGTTGCGGGCTTTCGCCTCTGCGGTGCCGAGCACCTGTTCCAGCGCCGTCCGTCCCACGACCTCCCAGACCTTCTCCAGATATGCCACCAGGGTCACTTCGCTGCCTTCAGCCGTCTCAACCCTTGAATACCGGCTGAATATCTCCAGCGCAGGACCGATGCAAGCAAAGACAAGGTCGGCGCCGCGAATACCTTCTGCTTGCAGCCTCTCCATCCAGTCACCGACGCGCTTCGGCAGTTCACCCAAAACCTCCCCCCAGTCGCCGATCGGCGCATCGTCAGGACGGGGCCGGCAGACAAGGTGGACGCTGGTGGCGAGAGCGGCTGATTGCTGTGAACGAAGCCGGTTGGCGCGCTCTGTCGCTATGGGCCAAGAACCGGTTATCACCCATCCACCACGAATCATACCGGAGAGCAATGCTTCCCAGCCTTCAGTGGTCTTGTGTGCGAAGACGACGCTGCCGATGCAGTTAGTCTGCAAAACTCTTTGGCCCTCTTTAAATGTCACCGACATCGAATCTTCAAAAAAGGCCCTATCTTTCCTTTTGGCTTCATATTCTTTCGTTTCATCCTGAACAATTTCAAAGGTCTTTGGTGTTAAAGTATTCCCCCTATCAAACGGATCCCGCAGAACCACGGATTCCGGCAGACATCGTTTCAGCCAAACGAAAAAGAAGTCAGATAGATCGGCATAAGGAACTGCATCATAATATGGCGGATCGGTAAACCATACCTGCGCTGTCTGATCCGATAAAGGGGATATGCGCGCGTCTGATAGTTGAACCTGTCCTTTGTTTAGGAAATTGCAACATGATGTCACCGCACCTTCAATTTGGTCGATAACATTCGCGTAGCTGCCGGTTGCGTTGCCGAATGGTGCCCCTTCTGTGAAGTCCCAAACAATCGGCAAGGCTTGACGGTTGAAAACATGTCCAAGTTTTTCACCTCCAGTATCCCAGCCAACAAGTGAAGCATGTCGGTCTGATAACCGCGATACAATCAATGCGAGTATTTCATTGAGCCCAGCGCTTCGCCTCTCTTTGTTGATTTTATTCGAAAGATTCAAAAGGAAAACCTTCTGCCGTGCCGTGAAGAGGTCGCCAAATTTCATCATCCCGTATTTCTGGACACTGAATGCCCGCCCCGCACCAGAACCACCACCAGAAGGTGTAGGCTCATCCGGCACCGGGCAACGCCCCTTTTTGCTGTTACGCTCCCACTCGTCGAGAATCGCTTTCAATTGCTTCTGTGCCTTATAGACGGCTCGATAATCTTGATCGGTCGGCAGGCGGTAATTGCGGCCCTGCATGCCCGGATGGAGCGTCACGACAGCAGTCAATCTTGCCCCGCCTACGCGGTTCCCCTTAGCATCGAAAATCGTATCTGCGCCTCCCTGCTGCTCGGCAAGCTGCGCCCGGACCCGTTCTGGAGAAAGGACCGTCCCGCAGCATAGACACGTGGCCCTGGCGCGCGTCACAGTTCCATCAGTGACCTCCTTATCTGTTTTCGGCTCGAAGATTTCAAGCGCTACAAAGGGTGGGTTGCTTGACGGTTTTTCGATCTTGTGCCGCAACGCTCTCTTTCGAGATGGTTTCTTGCATAACCAGAATGATCTCATAAGCGGTATCTCGGCGCCGCAGTTGGGGGCTTCGCACTGCACAGTCCTCGCCCAGAGGTAGGCGATGGGTTTGGCGCCGTCGTGGTCGGCAGGATAAAATTCGGCCAGTTCCCGTTCCGCCTGCTTTTTGATTTCCGCACCTACCCGGCGAAGTTCATCTGCCAGTTCCGGCCCGTGTCGGGGAATGTCCTCCAGCATGACCTTGAGGATCAGGCAAGCGACGGGGTTAAGATCGCTCGCAAAGGCTTCACATCCCAGTCTCAGCGCCTCCAAAGGAATCGATCCGCCCCCAGCAAAGGGATCGACGACCAAGGGCGTTTCCTCTGGGTGCGCAGCCCTGACCAGTGCGCGGCCCGTTTTCAGATAGTGAGGATCAGCGGAGTTATCCCAGTTCGCGAAATCGGCGATGAATGACAGCAGGGTTTTTCTGAGGCCCCTATCATCGATAACCTGTTTGGTCCACTTTTGGGGATAGCCCGGATGATCCAAAAGAATTCTCCGGGCATTGCTTTTGAATGACTCGG
>JAFGGB010000155.1 GCA_016930775.1 Deltaproteobacteria bacterium | reverse complement strand
TTTCATGCTCTAACAATTTGATAATACAACATATAAACCACTAACCCATTCGTTGGAGTACAGCGGGTAAATTGAGGCGGCGTTGCCTATAAATAGCGCTCAAAGTATACTTTTAGGGGGTGAAAAAGGTGTGTTATGACGGAAAACAGAAGCATTTTGAAAATTAATGAGAATAAAAGTCAACAGAGCGGGTGCTGGTTTAATCCTTTTCGGATGAATATTCTTTTTAATCAGCATTGTAAATGCATAATGCCATTTGTAACTTGATAAAAAATATAATCGAGAGTATTTATTCAGGAAACATCTACAAAATCGCTTAGCAAATATTGTCTCAGTCCACTGAAAAAGAGCTGACAACAAACTTCTCTATAGTGGTATTTTGGGAGGCATGAAATTCCTGGAATGATAACCCTCGGCATCGACTACGGCGCTTCGAATATCGGAATTGCCCTTGTCCGGAATACGGAAAGCGGCAACGAACCTCTTTTTGCAGGGACTATCAAAATTGATGTACGGGATCTAAAAGATAAAGTAGAAACTCGCGCCTCTATTCGACGCGTTCGAAGAACGCGAAAAACCAAAAAGCGGCGTCTTAGAAATCTTGCCTCACAGCTTGCCGCCATTAGTCTTGATAAAAACACTATCGATCATATTGTCAGATTTTCCAGGCGTCGCGGTTATAAATCCCTGTTCGATGAAGGCAAAATCCACGATAGCGAGTTTTCTTCTGAAAACGAATTGACATATCGTTTTTCACGTGAAGATTTCTTTCTAAGCCTTGAGGAAGAATTGCACCATTTGATTCTTGATCCAGAAATTCGCGCGAAAGCGATTGCCATATGTGAACAGGTTCTCAATAAGGAGGGCGACCGCCAGAAGGAAGTTCGTCTCATAAGGATAGATAACAGGGGCGTCAGTCGATGCGCGTGGGAAGGATGCACAAAGGTTACGCCGCGCACGGACAACGCCCTTCATGACCCGATTGCCCAGCAGCTCTATACTGTTTTTCAAAAAAGCCTACTGTGCAACGCTGATCAAATCTCTAATCTTAAAACAGCCCTTGCTGAGCTTCATGTTCTTGCAAAGCGGATCAGGGCGGCTCCTGCTGAAAAACCTGCAAAAGAGCGAAAAACACTGCGGGCAAAGACCCGGAAGATTCTTCGATCCCTAAAAGAGAAGTTCTATAATGTTGATGGGAGTCTCCTTGATGAGGATCAAGGCTGGAGCTACATCGAAAAAGGGATTCTCAACATTATGGAAAAGGGTTCGGGCAGGAACCGGTATTGTCAGAAGCACAGCAAGGAGTATATTGAGACAATTCTTAAAGGGCAGGCAGTTCCTTTTAAAAAAACTATTGCCGATTCGGATATTGTTTCTCGCCGCGAACAAATTGTTTACCAAAAACTGTGGCGGTACATTGAAGCGCGTGTTGTGCCTCTTGCCGATGGACACATAGGTAAAATCGTAGTAGAGCGAAGCGCCTTCGATCTGCTGGCGGGAGCGCGAAAGACGATCAGAAATTCATCTGACAAATACATTGAAGATCTGTATCAGCAAGGTCCGATGTATGGCTTTAAGAGCAGGCGCGAGATGTTAGCAGCGGAGTTCGATGGTCTTTGCGTGTATTGCGGCAAGAAATCGTCATCGCTCATGGATCATGATCACATCCTTCCGCATGCCGATTTTTTCTTCGACGGTTATCTGAACATCCTGCCTGCATGCTCTCAGTGCAACTCAGCCCTCAAGGGAAAAAGATCTTTAACGGCGTCATCTCTACAGATAGTCCCTGAGGCGTATGAGGCATATTCGAACTATTTGAAAAAGAAATACAGCAGTCGACCTCCGCATTTCCTCCACACCGTGAAAAAGGGGATTCTGAATCTCATGCAAGACAAAAGCCGTTTGTGGGAAGCGGAACAATATCTTTCGCTCATAGCGCGGCAATACGCGCAGATTGTTCAGACGCAGAGAAGTCCTCGACCCTTTGCCAGATATCTTTATACGCGCCTGGTGAAATTACAGGGAACCGGACCAGCTATACAATTTCAGAACGGCCGCCACACTGCATTATATAGAACCGTTGCTTACCCTGAATTCGATAAGCAGAAAGAGAAGCTGGAAGGCAAAACTAGCAACCATGCCCTTGACGCCCTAGTGCTTGCTTCTGCTCTGCCAAGCATTTACTCTATCGAAGCGATCAACATACCGCTTTCTATAGTAAAATCATGGACTGTCAAAGTAAAAAACATGGCGCCTTCTGCAAATAATGGAGCGGGCATTCCCACGATTCCCCGAAACAACTCCTTTGTAAAGGGATTTGAGCACGTCGATCCTCACGGTTATGTCGAAGTGGAAATGAGGTCAATGGTTTGGAATCAGAAGGATCGTTCTACTCACAAACAAGACCCTTATGGCGAGGGAAGCTCTGAAAAATATGGAAAATGTCCCACGAAGCGCCGAGCCGCCGTCGATCTTTGCAATCATTTTAAAACTGAAAAAAGTGATGTAAAGATAGAAGATCTCGTTGAACGCATCCATCACACAGCCCTGAGAAAGACGATAAAGAAACAGATGGAACCCCATAATAAAGGAGAATCGGCGTCGAACGCTTTGCGTAAGTGGCTGCAGGAATCGGTTCAAAAAAGTCTTCCTTATTCGAGTTTCTCGAACAATCCCGGCGATACGGCGCGTCAAAAGGAATTAAGACAATTTGCCAGTTCCGACGAGACTCCAATCCCAACCGTGATCGGCGTTAAGATGTTCGATACAGGGGTTCGCGGCAAGGTAGATCTTGAACGAATAGACCGACATAAACAGAGCGTGTGCCATCGCTATATGACCGATCCCCCTAACACGGCTGTAATCATTGCATATCCTTCCAAGAGCAATGCAAGAGACGGCAGCAAACCCTGCTGCCTCTTTAAACGCCAAAATGGTTCGATTAAACCGGAGGCTCTATCCATCTTCGAAGAACTGCCGTCATGTTTATCAGTCGGCAAAAAGCTTGGACATATGATAAAACCAGGTGCAAGCAACATAAAAGCGGTTGAACAATACCTGGGTCGGTGCGGCTTTCATAGCTATGCCATTCTGACGCCGGGCTGTGTTATTCATTATGAGGATGGTTCCTTGTGGTTTGTGAGGAATTTTGATCAGAGCAATGAATTTAAGAAGAGCAGGCTAAGAAACATCGCCAACATACGGCGGCATCCTTATTCGTTGCGTATGATCCCCTTAGGGACATTGTGAGATATTTGCAGTTGAGCAACTGTTAGCTCAAGGTTCTTTGACAAATCGCATCTGCTAATCAGTTCCGGTTGAAAAGAGCATCCGTTCCGAGGCGGACTCTCGAATAGGGCAGTTCGAGCTCTTCCTGTTCCCCTGTCGCTTATGCGGTCCGGGAACAAGCCTCTGAACACGCCGCAAGGCAGGATGTGAGCCCATTTTCTAATCATTTGAAATCAATCAAACTGATTCCTCATATCCATTGAGACTTTTTCTTTTTCTCCCATTCATCCGGTGTACACCGTTTCAATCAAACTGATTCCTCATATCCATTGAGACGCACTATCCAAAATGCAGTCAGCTAAAGACGATAGTTTCAATCAAACTGATTCCTCATATCCATTGAGACTCTTCATCAAGAATGACGACGGATATACGGTGACTGTTTCAATCAAACTGATTCCTCATATCCATTGAGACCACGCTGCATGATTATTCAGGTTTACTTGAATTAGTTTCAATCAAACTGATTCCTCATATCCATTGAGACAGCGGGTGCGATTTGTCAAAAGATAACAAGAGGATGGAAGGTACTTTCCGCGAACCTCAAAATATTAGCTCCACGATGAGGGAGAAATATGCGTTAAGGAGACATTTTCTCCTTTCAATGGCATGAAATATCTCATGATTTTCTTTCCGCGAACCTTCAGCTGGTTGCTGTCAAATAGCCCAAATAGCAATCGGGCCTTATGAGAAACGATGAATGTGAATGATCTTGCTCGATTCGATCTGTACTTTCCTGGCCATTGGGTTAGTGATGATGATCGTAGCTGGGCTTCCGGAATCGAACACACCTTGGGACTTGTTAATAACTTGTTTGTTGAAGCTGTTGCAGCCTATGCTCTTTTTCAGCCATTTACAAAAAAAAATGTTCTTGAATACATCAAAGGCGGAAGAAATGAATCGCCCTACAAAAGATGTCTTAATGCCATATATGCCAAAGCATTTATCTTCGCTCTGAATAATATTGGGGAGCTGCTACGCCATCTTTCTGAAGACAAAAAAAGCCCCATGGGTGTACAGAAGTTTTATTGGGAATACAAGAATCATTTTGGTCATCTTAAACACATTCGTGATTCAGCTATTCACATAAAAGACCGAGGGCGCGGACTTACTCGTAGAGGAAAGCCACTTGAAACGCATTTTGTAATCCTTGGAAGTTTTATCGCAAGGCGCTACACTTTTACAGGTGAAGATGGAAAGCATTATGAAATTGAAATATCGGATGCGACTCTTGAGATAGCAAAAAGTATCATCGATGAGATCATAAGGGCATATGCTTGGAAATAGAACATGATGTTGAAACAATGAGGCGGTTCAATCATGACATGCACCAGCTCGGCCATGAAACCTTCCCTTGGCCATTTATTGTGTTAGCTATGAGTTAGCCAAAAGAAAAAGGGGTTGCGTCTGATTCTTCGCAACCCCCTGGTATCACTGGAGCCGATGCGCGGATTCGAACCGCGGACCTACTGATTACGAATCAGTTGCTCTACCGGCTGAGCTACATCGGCCTCGGTATCGGTACGGCCGCTCTTTAACTCATGTAATGTCCATTGTCAAGAGTGTGCAAGGACAATTGTTTCAGAAAGGCAATTCGGACATTTATGGCCTTTAATTAAACTCGAGCTTTTTTATGGAACAGTCGTTTCCGCCGCCTTGACTTTGCCCCCCGGTCTGGTACTATCGTTTCGCTGATTCCGGGCGCATGGATGTCAATGAAAAAGCTTGTAACGCCAACGCCGATAAAGATCGGTCTCGCTATCGTCATTCTGTCCGTAGTCTTCTATCTTCTGAAGCTTCCTTTTTTTAATTTCATCGAGCTGAAGACACTGGACCTGCGGTTCATCTCCCGGGGCGTCAGGTCAAGCGGCGGCGAGACCGTGATTGCCGCAATCGATGAGAAAAGCCTGAGCGAACTGGGCAGGTGGCCCTGGAAACGGACGGTTATTGCCGATCTTGTCGACAGGCTGAAGTCCTATGGCGTCAGAGCCGTGGGGTTCGACGTGGTTTTTGCGGAGCCCGATGAACAGGCCTGCGCCGCCGAGTTTGATGCTCTTTCAACGAGCATTGACGCTGAGGGGATAGGCGGAGGAAGAATCGACGATCTTATCGCTCAGATCCGCCGGGAAGCCGATACGGACGGACGTTTCGCTCAGTCCATTAAAAACGCGGACAATGTAATCCTGGGCTATTTTTTTCACACCGCACGGAAGGAAATGGTTCACCTCTCCGACGAGGAAGTGGCAGCCGGGGAGAAGATTATCAGGGACGCGCGGTACCAGGTGGTGAAATACCGGGGGGCGCCGCGGACCGTTCCAACCGTGGAAGCCCTGGCCGTAGCGCCGAACATTCCCCAACTTTCGGAAGCGGCTGCGCATCTCGGATTTTTCAATACCTTTCCGGATGTTGACGGCCGGAACCGCTGGTTTCCCCTCATTATAAAGTTCCGGGACAATCTGTATCCCGCCCTTCCCATAGCCACTCTGGAGCGCTTTCTCGACTGGCCGCCAGTGACCGTCGATGCGGCGGACTACGGCGTCAGAGGCGTCAATATCGGCGACGTTTTCGTTCCCACCGACGAGGCGGGCCGCATCCTTCTTAATTTCCTGGGGCCCATCGACACCTTTCCTGTCCATTCCATTGCCGATATAGTAAACGGCAGGCTCGATCCGTCTCTGTTCAAGGATAAAATTGTCCTTGTCGGGGCAACGGCCACGGGCATCTATGATCTCCGAGTCACGCCCTTCAGTACGACCTATCCGGGCATCGGCGTCCACGCAACGGTTATTGACAATATTCTTCACGGAAATTTTCTTCGTCGGCCCGAATGGACGGCCCTTATAGATATCGCTGTTATCGCCGCGCTGGGTCTGCTCATGATTGTTCTGCTGGAACGCTTCAGGGTGGCGGCCGGCATTGCCGTTACGGTACTGGTTGTTGCGATTTTCGCTTTTTTGAACCGTTATGTCTTTGCGGCGCATAACCTCTGGCTCAATGCCACTTTCCCCGTTCTTACAATCATTGGCGATTTTGTCGGCATAACGATTTACCGGTATCTGACGGAAGAGCGGGAGAAGCGGAAGATCCGCGGGGCCTTTCAATACTACCTGACATCCTCGGTAATCAACGAGATGCTGAAAGATCCGGCGAAGCTGAAACTCGGCGGCGATAAGAAGGATCTCACGGTATTTTTCTCAGATATCCGGGGATTTACCTCAATTTCGGAAGCACTTCCTCCGGAGGAGCTTGTAAAGCTTTTGAACGAGTACCTCACGGCGATGACGAATTGCGTTTTCAAGTACGAGGGTCTGCTCGACAAATACATCGGCGATTCCGTAATGGCAGTTTGGGGAGCGCCGCTCGATCAGCCCGATCATACGGCCCGGGCCTGTGAAACGGCGTTGGACATGATGGCCGAACTCCACCGGCTCCAGAAGAAATGGGCCGCCGAGGGACGTCCCTTCATAAATATAGGAATCGGCATCAACAGCGGCGACATGGTGGTAGGCAACATGGGTTCTGAGATGCGCTTTGATTACACCGTCATGGGCGACGCCGTGAATCTTGCCTCCCGTCTGGAGGGAATCAACAAGGAATACGGCACGAACATTGTCGTAAGCGAAGGGACCTTCAGTCGCGTCAATGACCGGTTCTTTTTCAGAGAGCTTGATGCCGTGAGGGTGAAAGGCAAGGAACAGCCCGTGCGGATTTTCGAGCTTCTATGCCGGTCAGGAGAAAAAGAGACCTGGAAGGACATGGCGCAACGCTATGCGACAGGTCTCGACGCCTACCGCGGCAGGCGCTTCGATGAAGCCATGGCGGCTTTCCGTGGAGTTCTCGAGATCAGACCGGAGGACGCTCCCGCGAAGCTGTACATCGAACGCTGCGAGGATTTGAAGAAGGCGCCGCCCGGCGACGACTGGGACGGAGTTTTCCGAATGACGAAGAAGTAAGGCGACCCGCTGCGGGGCGCCAGGCGAGACTTATGACAGCTTGTGAAAAAGACGCCTACCGGAGCTGGGTGGAGATCGACCTCGATTGCTTCCGGCAAAACTGGGAGGAGCTTCGCCGCATAACCGGGCCGGCCGTCAAGATCCTCCAGGTGGTGAAAGCCGACGCCTACGGTCACGGCGCCGTGGAAATCGCACGAGCCGCTCTGGAGAACGGCGCCGCATATCTCGGCGTGGCCAACGCCGACGAGGGCGTTCAGCTCAGAGTGAGCGGCATCGATGCGCCGGTGGTGATTCTCAGTCCTTCCACGGGTTCGGAAATCGACGAGATTCTCAAGTACCGCCTGACGCCGTCCGTTTCGGATGCGTCCTTTGCCAGGGAATTGAACAACAGGCTCGGTTCGATTGAGCGGCGGCGTCCGGTGCATATCGAGATCGATACGGGCATGGGCAGGGGCGGCGTGCCCATCGAAGAGGCGACGGATTTTCTCTCGGCCATGGCTCGCCTCCGGCATATCGAGGTGGAAGGGATCTTTTCCCATCTGTCGTCCAGCGAGATTGTGGACGAGGACTACAATCTCTATCAGTTCCGCCGTTTCGAGAAGCTTCTTGCCGACATAGCGTCACAGGGCGTTACGATCCCCATGCGTCACATATCGAACAGCGGCGGCGTCCTGAACTTTCCGGGCTTTCACCTCGACATGGTCCGGCCGGGTCTTATGACCTACGGCATCTATCCCTCTCCTCGGACGGAAGGCGCCGCGAAACTGTCGCCGGTCATGAGTTTCAAGTCCAGAATAATCCTCCTGAAGGAGTTTCCGGTACATCACAGCATAGGGTACGGCCGAACCTTTGTGACGAAACGACCATCGATCATCGCCACCATCCCCGTGGGGTACGGCGATGGCTTCGGCTGGCTGCTTTCCAACCAGGGCGACGTCCTGGTTGGCGGGAAACGAGCTCCCGTTGTCGGCAGGATCTCCATGGATCTTTGCACTATAGATGTTACGGACATTCCGGGAATCCGGCTGAATGACGAAGTTGCAATCCTGGGACGCCAGGGCGAAGAGTACATCTCGGCCAACGAAATCGCCGCTCGCGCCGGAACTATCAGCTACGAAATCCTCTGTGCGCTTGGAAAGCGGGCGCCGCGGGTTTTTGTGAACAGGGGCAGGGCCGATAGCGTAGCGCCGCGCCTGCGGCGGGTTTTCATGGTGGACGAGGAAAAATCCATAGGGCGGATAAACGAGATACTTCGGAGTTGTCTCAAGACCCGCGCCCATGACGCCGATCTCGGCGATGCCATCTATTATGAAATGTTCGAGACCCTCTTTGGGAAACGCGATCGGCAACTGGAACTGAGGCAGAATTTCCGGTACGACATCCGGATATCGGAGTTTTCCGACAGGGAAAGCGCCGCTGATTTTTTCCGGGTTCGGACCCGGGTGAGTTATCGGAAAGTCCTTCGGCATGAGCGGTTCATCGTTGCCTGTGCGAGGGACGGCACTGACCTGGCAGAACTTTTCGAGGATGAACGGTGCGAATACCGGTGGCTTCTTGGTTATGGCGCCGATGGAATATCTTTCCGCGATTTTACCGTTCGGTCCGTCCGCATAGACGGCGATGAGGTTCCGATTATTTCGGCCGGTCAAACCGGGCGGGGTTACGAGATATGGTGCGGCAGCGGCGAGCTTTCCGGCAAGATTGGCCGGGAAGTTGCCATGGAGTTTGAGATGGAGACTCGCCAGCACAGGAAGAACAATCTTTTCTCCGTATATCTCGTCTATCCCACCAGGGGCCTAGATGTTTCCTTCGACTACGGAGACACGGCCGTCGGCAATGTCCGGGAAGTCTGTTTTTTTGCCGGCAAGCAGCCTCGTCCCCTGGTCGAGCGGTGCGAAGGCCGGTCTGTCAGTATTTCCGTCGATGCAGGCGAGTGGATATTTCCGACGAGCGGCGTGGCCTTTGTATGGGACAAATAGACGGACTCGGCGACGGAGCCGAGTCGACCCGTTTTTCATTCTTGAACGGATGCTTTCCGGTTGCCTCAACGGTGATTTGCGGTTAGAGTGACGCCTCGGTTTCGGCAGAGGGAAAGGATCGGAAAATCATGCAGGCAATCATCTGTATGAGGCGGTAGTTGCGTTACATGGAGAAATTGCGTGTCGGCATCATCATGGGCGGTCTTTCCTCCGAAAAGGAGGTGTCGCTGAATAGCGGCCGCAACGTCTACGACAACATGGACAAGGATCGCTATGAACCTATTCCTCTGTTCATGGACGAAAGAGGCCGTTTCTGGATTCTTCCCTGGCAGCTCGTTTCGCAGAACACCACTGTCGATATTGTGGAAAATCTGGAAAAAAAGGCCCGGCATATACCCTACGACGATCTTTCCCGCGAGATCGATTTCGCCTTCATCGCCCTTCACGGGAAATACGGCGACGACGGGTGCATCCAGGGACTCCTGGAACTTCTCCGAATACCCTATACGGGTTCGGGCGTTCTCGCCTCGGCGCTCGGCATGGACAAACATATGCAGCAGCAGATTCTCTCTGCGGCAGGAGTGGCGACCCCGCGGAGCGTTCTTATTGTAGAAGAGGAATGGCGAAAGGATTCTGCGGCAGCAGCGAAAGGTCTAATAAAAAATTTCGGCATTCCTCTTGTAACAAAACCGAGCCGGGAAGGATCGAGCATCGGTGTAACGATCGTTCGTGATTCTTCGATGCTTGAGGAGGCGGTAGAATCCGCCTTGGTTTGGGACCGCTCGGTCCTCGCGGAAGAATTTCTTGAGGGGACGGAGTTTTCATGCATCGTGCTTGAAGAGGACGGCCTTCCTCGCGTTCTCGGCGTCACGGAAATTCATCCGCAGAGCGCCTTCTACACCTACGACGATAAGTATATGCCGGGCCGGTGCAGCAAATTCACGCCGCCGAAGACCATTCCTCCTGCGGTTGTGGAACGGATCAGGCGCGAGGTCCTCAAGGCATACAGCGCTCTGGGGTTTCGGTCCTATGGGCGGATCGATGGATTCGTCCTTAACGACGGCAGGGTTCTCGTGACGGATCCCAATTCATCGTCGGGCATGGCGCCTTCATCCTTTTTCTTTGAACAGGCCGCCGAAGCCGAAATGCTTCCCTCGATGATAATCAGCGAGCTGATCGAGATTTCCCGCACTATTCACGGAAGGAAAAAGGGACCGCTTTGAGGGAACGACATTTGAATTAATCAGGGATTCCGGAAGAGATAATGGAGGTGGAGCATGAAAGTGAAAAGTCGGCTTACAATTGGTATTGCAATGATCATCGCCGTTACGGCCCTTGCTGCGGCATCGCAGGCTTTCGAGCTCGGCGCCCGCGGCTCCCTCTGGATGCCCGATCTCTCGGCTGCGATCCGTGTTGACAAGGCCGGTGTCGTGGGCACCATGATCGATCTGGACAATGATCTCGATGTGGGAAATTCCCTCTACCCTGCCCTGGAGGTTTTCGGCGGTCTCGGAAAGCATCATTTCCGTGGCTACTTCGCACAGGCATCTTACAGCGGCGAAAAAACGATTGCCAAGAATATAGTCTTCAGCGGCGTCGCCTATCCTGCCGGAACCTTCGTGAAGAGCGAGGCGGATGTGAGGCTCATGGAGTTGGAATACCAGTACGACCTTTTGGATCTGGAAAATGTTCTTGCCGGATTTTCTCTGGGCGTTCTCGGAAAAGTGACCTATTGGGAGGGAGAGACAAAGCTGAGGGCGCCCTCGGCGGGCATCGCCAGCGATGAATCCTTCCAGGCGCCGATTCCCATGGTCGGTCTGAGCCTTCATGTGGGGCTTCTTGCGGACATCCTTGAAGCCCGGGCTCGTGTGGCCGGCATGACTTACTCGGGCAGCACCTTCTACGAGGGGCTCGTTGATATTTCGTTGACGCCCTTCCCGTTTTTGGATATTCATGGAGGCTACAAGTTCATGAAATTCGATGTAGAAGACCTGAGCGACGTTTATGCGAATTTTGAGTTTGCCGGCCCCTATGCAGCCGTAACGATAAGCTTTTAGTCGATGGATTTGCCAGTGACTGTAGGCGCTTCAAAAAAATTGAAAATTGGAGTGATCCTGGGGGGACTTTCGTCGGAACGGGAGATTTCACTGGAGAGCGGACGGAACATCTTCAGCAAACTTCCCCGGGGAAAATACGATCCGATTGCCCTTTTCATGGACAGCGACGCTCGGTTATGGAGAATTCCCTCGAAACTGCTCATGCGGAACTCCACGGGGGACATTCAGGCCGATCTGGCAACCCAGGCCGAAAGAATTTCCTATGAAGGGCTTCGGGAGACGGTTGACCTTGTTTATATAGCCCTCCACGGCAAGTACGGCGAAGACGGGTGTCTCCAGGGGCTTCTTGAAATTCTCGGCGTCCCCTATGTAGGTTCAGGCGTGCTAGCTTCGGCGCTGGGAATGGACAAGTATGTTTCCCGGAAGATTCTTGCCGTGAACGGCATCGATGTGCCCGATACGGTGGTTGTGAGCGCCAAAGAATGGTCAGAAACGTCCGAAAAGGTTCTCGCCGGCGTGTCGTGTTCCGGGTTTCCCTGCGTGGTAAAGCCTCGCCGCGAGGGATGCAGCACCGCCGTGTCCAAGGTAATGTCATTGGAAGAACTGGCTCCTGCTCTGGATGCGGCCTTTCGGTGGGATAACGATGCCCTTGTGGAGGAGTTTATCGAGGGAATGGAGGTAACTTGCGGAGTCCTGGGCAACAACGAGCCCATGGCTTTGACGCCTTCGGAAACGGTTCCCACGACGGAGATTCTGTCTCTGGAAGATAAGTTTCTTTATGGACAGGGTGAAAACAAGACGCCAGCCCGGCTGCCCGCCGACGCGCTCGCCGCCGTTCAGGAAACGGCCCGCCGTTCCTTCATCGCGCTGGGGCTCAAAGTGTACGCCCGGATCGATATGTTCGTGAAACGAGACGGTTCGGTGACAGTCTTGGAACCGAACAGCCTGCCCGGCATGACGCCCTCGACGGTGCTCTTTCACCAGGCCGCCGCCTCGGGAATAACGCCTGCCGATCTCATGGATCGAATAATCGGTTTTTCTCTGGAGGCGCAGGCAGCCAAACGAGGACCCCTGTGATCGATGAATAGACTCATTCAAGCAATCGACAGATTCGGCCGTTCGATCCTCTGGTACGTGGAGGAGATGGGGCGCATCTCGCTTTTCTTCATATCGGCTCTGAGCTGGCTTGTCCGGTCACCTCTGAAGGTCCGCCTGGTCTTCAAGCAAATGGAATTCGTCGGCGTTAAGTCGATATTCGTGGTCGTTCTGACGGGGACTTTCACGGGCATGGTAATGTCCCTTCAGGGGTATTACGGTTTTCGTCTCTTCAGTGCCGAGAGCCTCGTAGGGTCAACCGTTGCCCTCGGAATGACACGGGAACTGGGGCCGGTCCTCACGGCCCTCATGGTGACCGCCCGGGCAGGTTCGGCCATGGCGGCCGAACTGGGAACCATGAAAGTAACGGAACAGATCGACGCCCTGTACGTCATGGCGGCGAATCCCATACGGCACCTGATCGTCCCCAGGGTTGTGGCAAGCATTGCCATGGTTCCGGCCCTTACGATCGTGTCGGATTTCATGGGCATCATGGGAGGGTACTTTGTGGGCGTCAAGCTTCTTAAGATCAACGAGGGCATCTTCCTGAAGAACATCTACAAGCTCGTTGGTCTCGACGATATTTACAACGGGCTTATAAAGGCCGCCTGCTTCGGGTTGATTCTGTCGCTCGTGGGTTGTTACAAGGGATTCACGACCTATGGCGGAGCGGAAGGGGTGGGGCGCGCAACCACGGAAGCCGTGGTGATCGCCTCGATATCGATTTTAATCAGCGATTATTTTCTCACGGCCCTCATGTTTTAGAAATGATACAGCTTATCGATATTCATAAGTCTTTCAAAAAACAGAAGGTCCTCGATGGCTTGAATCTCGAAATCGAGGACGGGAAGATTACTGTCATTATCGGCCGGAGCGGCGGCGGGAAAAGCGTCCTTCTGAAGCACATCATCGGACTCATCAAGCCCGACAGCGGGCAGGTCATTGTGGACGGCGACGACATCGCTGCAATGAATGAGAGGCAACTGAACGAGACAAGGAAAAAGTTCGGCATGCTCTTTCAGGAGGCGGCCCTGTTCGATTCAATGAATGTGGAGGATAATGTGGCGTTTCCCCTTCGTGAACACACGAAAAAAAAGGAGCGGGAAATTCTTGAAATAGTGAAGGACCGGCTTCAGGCCGTCGGTCTGCCGGGCGTGGAAAAGAAAATGCCCTCGGAGCTTTCCGGCGGCATGCGGAAGCGCGTGGGGCTTGCCAGGGCCATCGCCTTGCATCCGCGCATCGTCCTTTTCGATGAACCGACGACCGGTCTCGATCCCATCATGACGGAGGCCATTGACAAACTTATTGTGGATACCCAGAAGATGTACAATCTTACCTGTATCATCATTAGCCACGACATCAAATCGGCCCTTGAAATGGGCGATAAGGTGGCCATGCTGTACGAGGGCAGAATCATCGAGGAAGGGACGCCCGAAAAAATCAACAACTCAGAGAATCCCATTCTCCGCCAGTTTCTCTCCGGTAGCCTGGAGGGGCCGATCAGCGTAATCTAAGGGATCTCTCGAAAAGGATGGAGCGTACCATGAGGTCGATCAGCACGGAAGCAAAAGTGGGATTATTCATTTTAATCGCATTGATCATCCTGGGCTATATGTCATTTCAGGTGGGCGAGTACGGCTTCGGCCTCAAGAAAGGCTATATAGTCACGGCAGTCTTCGACAACGTGACGGGATTGGAGCGAGACGCCGCCGTCCAGATTGCCGGCGTAGAAGTCGGAAAAGTGGAGAAGATCTCGCTCGTAGACGGCAAGGCCTTGGTGGAGCTGAGAATACTGCCGAATGTGCAGGTTGAGAAAGACGCCACGATTTCCATCAAGACCCACGGCATATTGGGAGACAAGTATGTCGATATCGTCCCGGGCGAAACGAAGGGGAGCTACATTGCCGAGAGAGGGCAGTTTCAGAATGTGGAAAAACAGGCCGATATCGACAAGCTTCTTGTCGAACTGGGCAATATCGCCGAGGATATCCGCGTCGTCACGGGAGCGCTCCGGAAGGTTGTAGGAGGCGATGCCGGAGAGTCCAACCTCTCGGCCATCATTACAAATGTGAAAGAACTTACGGCGAATCTGAACTCTGTCGTCAAGGCCAACGACCGGAAATTTACCGTTCTCGTGGACAACCTCACCAGTGCATCGAAACAGATGGAACAGACCTTCGCTTCTCTCAGCGAAATTACCGGGAAGGTCAACCAGGGAGAAGGGACCCTGGGACAGCTCGTGACGAACAAAGGCGTTTTTGAAAAACTGGACAATACCCTGGCATCGATCCAGACGATCACGGAAAAGATCAATACCGGCGAGGGAACCCTGGGGCAGCTCGTGACGAACAAGGGCGTCTTTGAGAAAATGGACAACACTCTGGCATCGATCCAGACGATTACGGACAAGATCAACGCCGGCCAGGGGACCATCGGCAAACTGGTCAACGACGAGGAGACGGTGACGAACCTGAATTCCAGCCTGAAGAGCATCGACAAGAGCATGGTGGGGATCAACCGTTTCGTATCAAAAGCGGATCAGTTCAGGACCTTCCTGGGCTACCGGGGCGAGTATTTCTTCGAGAAGAGCGACGGCAAGAGCTATATCGATGTGACGATACAGCCGAAAGAAGACAAATTCTATATCCTCGGCCTCGTATCGGACCCGCGGGGCAGACGGAAGACCTATGATCGCATCACCGACGGCGTGACAGTGAGGACGGAGGAATGGGACCGCAACGGCCTTCTCTTCAACGCTCAGATCGGCAAGCGTTTCAACGATCTGCTTCTTCGGGGAGGTCTTCTGGAGTCTACGGGAGGTTTCGGCGTCGATTTCTTCGCCATGAGAGACAATCTGAAGCTGACCTTCGAGGCCTTCGATTTCGATCTCGACAGGGATCCCCACATGAAGGTCTTCGGAGAATACCAGATTCTGAAGCACCTCTACCTTACGGCGGGATGGGACGATTTTCTCAACAGGGACAATGATTCGCTCTTTGCCGGCTTTGCCATCCGGTTCGAGGACGAGGATTTGAAATATCTGTTGACGAGCGCCCCCATTCCGAAGTGACCTTGCGGGCGCCCCCTATCTCTGATGCGCCAGGGCTGATGAAATGAATTAAATCAGAGCCTGTCGCCCTTGACAGAGAAGCGAAGCTAAGTATATTAAGGGCGGCGCCAGGGAGGATATATCGTGAGACGGTTTTTTCATGCCGCCGAGCGTTCCCTTTCACTGTCCCTTTTTCGAGAAGCCGAACGGCTGGTGGAGAACTTCTACCGTTTGAAAACGGGCGGTGTCCGGGAGCATCGCTACGATGTAAAAACTCTCGTGGATTTGAAGGAGCACGAGATGAGCGACAGGGCATTTGCTCATCTCTGCCGCTACCGGTACCATAAGGAAAACAGGGAGGATCATCCGGGGAATTTCAGCTTCTTTTCAATTTGCCTGCAGGACGACAGAATCATCGATGCAATTGAAAGAAGCAGGCCTTTTGTTAGATTGATACCCCTTGTTTTTTACATTGCCACGCACGAACTGGTTCATATCGTCCGCTTCGCCACCGGCGAGAGCGATTTTGAAGCGCCGCAGGATGAACGAATCAGGGAGGAAGAACAGGTAGATGTCATTACAAGAAAAATTCTCCGGCCTGTGGCTGACAGTAATTTGGGAATTGTTCTTGACTGTTTTGATGATAGGTATCATATAGGCGATGTTTTCACGCACGGCGATTACAGCGCCCTGACATAAGGTTTTATAATGGAACACGCAAGGAGGTAGCCTGCGATGCCGATTTACGAGTATAAATGCACGGCCTGCGGGAGGGAATTCGAAGTATTTCAGGGGATCAACGATCCCGAGATCGGTTTCTGTTCGGCTTGCAACGGCCCTGCCAAGAAGCTTCTGTCGCTTTCATCGTTTCAATTGAAAGGGTCGGGGTGGTACGTAACCGATTACGGCGGCAAAAAGCCTTCGACAAAGGAGAGTTCCACGGAAGAGTCGGCAGCGCCAGTTGCCGAGCCGAAAGAAAAGGTAGAGCCGAAAGAAAAAACCGAAGCGAAGACCGACTGATCGGGCATTGCCATAAGGATAGACATTCCCACAACGGCGCTGCAAGGCGCCGTTTTTTTTACATGACGATGATTCGTCCCGCCGGTTCATCGACGAACCGTCCCACGATAGAGGCGTCTTCTACTCCCTCGTTCCGGAGCCGGTCGATCAGATCCGGGGCTGCCGCATCGTCAATGGCGATGAGGAGACCTCCGGAGGTCTGAGGATCGAAGAGAACATCGTAAAGCCACGGGGGGCAGGAATCTTTCCGGCCGACCATATCTTTCCGGAAAGCCCTGTTTCTATTTAGACCCGCCGGCACTATTCCCGTCTCTACAAAGGATC
>JAFGGB010000154.1 GCA_016930775.1 Deltaproteobacteria bacterium | reverse complement strand
TTCCCAATATCGCCTTCTGTGACGAAATAACCGAAAGCATGCCGATGCAGAGAAGTGACTTTGACGGTGATTCCGGGGCGAGCCGCGCGGTCACATCCGCTCTTCTGACGGCGCTGTCCGACGAAGGCAGGAGGGGCAAGTCTCTTCTGGTGGCCACGACGAATTGTCCTTGGCGAATGGGCGCGGCGATGAGATCTCGTTTTACGATTCTGCCGGTGCTCCATCCCCTGAAAGAGGATTTCATCGATATTGTCGTGGCCACGGTTGCCAGAATCAAACCGGAATCGACCATTGACCGGGCTGATGAAAAAGTCAGGCTGGCGGCGGAACTCTTCTATGAAAAAGGCGCCAATCCTCGCCATATCCGCTTCGCTCTGAGCAATGCGCTCCATCTGCACGGTCAACTGACGCCCGATACGATCCTCTTTGCGGCGCAAGACCTCTGCGCGGTCACGGATTTTCATTCGACTGTTTACACGGATCTGTGGGCCCTGAAGGTTTGTTCCTCGCGCTCATTCCTGCCGTGGAGCAATGGCGCGGAGCAATATTCTTTCCCGCTGCATTTGCAAGGGGTCGTGGATACGGCAACGGGAGAAATCAATCACTCCGAATTGGAAAAGAGAATCAAGGAGCTGAGCGCCTATGCGAACGTCTGACGCTGGACATGCGGGAAGAGAGATTATCGCCTATCTGAAGGCGGCCGATAGCATGGCTGCCGATCAGCGGATGCATCTCTATGGCGGTGGAGCCGTGGCCGAATTGGAGGAGAAGCTCAGGCGGCACTACCACAAAAAATACGCACTATGCGTCTCCAATGCCACCATGGGGCTGCTGGCCGTCGGTCTCGCAGCCGGTCTGAAGGGCGACGACTTCATAACGACTCCCTACACCTACGGCGCCACCGTGGCTGGTTGGCTCCACTTGGGAAACAGCCCGGTCTTTGCGGATATCGAGGCCGATACTTTGGCCCTGGACTGTGAGTCGGTCAAGAAAGCGATCTCCAAAAACACCAGGGCCGTTCTGGCTGTGGATATCCACGGAACGCCCCACGATATGAAGGGACTGCGAAAAATCGCCGACGAATATGGACTCCTTTACGTTTCGGACAGCGCTCAGAGCTTCGGAGGAAGCCGCGACGGCCTGCCGGCCGGTTCGGTTGCGGATGTTTTCGTCGTATCGTTTACCGCTGGGAAGCCGCTTTTTGCGGGTGAGGGAGCGGCCATTTTGACCGATGATCCTGCTCTCTACGAAAAATTGATTTGGTTCACGCAGCATCCTCTCCGGCAGAGACGGGACATCGGCCTGCGCCTCGACAATGAATTCGCCCTGAATGCGAGACTGCATCCGCTGGCCGCTGTTTGGGCTAATGCCGTCTTCGAAGGTTCGCTTGAAAGGTTGAAGGCACGCCAGAAACGATGCTTTGATATCATAAAGGCATTGAATGAAATCGGCCTGACGGAAAATGTCGATTTTGCTTCCCGCGGAATTGTTCCGACATTCTTCAGCCTGACCGCGGCCTGGAAGAGCGGCAAAGCTCAGGGTGATTTATTGACGCGCAGGCTGCGCGAGTATGGATTCAGGATGAACGTGGACCACTCGCCGGTGAGGCTGCTTTATCGTCAACCGGCTTTTATGGGGCAATATGGAAGCGCTCTTGGTGAAAATACGCGCCGTTGCCGGCAGGCTGAGCGCCAAAGCCGCTGCCGATTTTGTCTGATCGAAGAGGAATAGTCCTCGGAAACGGAGACGAATGATGGACAATCTTGTTCTGAAGATCCTGCCGCCCGAGACGTGGGTGATGTTGCTCAGCCTTTCAGGGGTCTTGATGATCATCGGTTTCCGCCGCGCGGCTTTCAGCCTGGCGATGTTCGTCATTGCGCTGGCTCTCTTCTTCCCGCTGCTGTCGGCGATCCCGGCATGGATGACGATCATTGCAATGATCTGCGGGCTGATGATGCTGGCGCGCTTTATCCTGGGCCGGAGAACAACCGATTTCCTGGTCGCGCTTCTGCTGCACGACATTATCCTGCTGCCGTTTCGGCTCATCGGCTGGCTGTCTGGAAAAACTCGAAGGAGGATTTAAGGAGACTCATTATGGATCATCTTCAAGGCATCAACATCTGTGAGCATTCCGGTTGTGAACAGGAAACTGCCTCCACATCGACAAGTTCCCCCGCCGAATTTTCCGGGATCCGGGAAAATGAAGCAGTCGCTGACATTGGCGAGATAAGGTTGAAGGGCAAACTGATCGAGCATGACAATCATGCGGTCAAGACGGAAATGGTGAATGAGCTCCACGCCATGGGTCTAAAAAACAGCGTTATCGGAAGAGTGCTCCATATGGGTGAGCCTGTGGTGGACGATATCGTCCGGGTTTATCGAACAAAAGCCCACGGAGGATGAGATGACCAAGCCTGTTCATTTTCCGAAAATATTCCTCAAGCATGTCTGTGGACGCGTAACGGCGTCTGTCGGGATTGTCATGAAATCCATCATGCAGGGAAACTGTGTCAGGCATTATGACGAGTACATGGATGATCCGAGCAGAAAGTGCGGCGTAGATCCTCGCCGGTTACAAATCAGGAGAGAGGCGTTGCTTCAGGCGTTATCGGAATGGGCGGAAACAGTGAGCATGGAAATCATAGCAACGTCCCTGCCGAACCTGACATGCCACTCGCAAGGAAAAGTCCATATCGGGTTCTTGCTCCGGTGTCATTCCGCAACGGAGGAGGAGGCAAGGGAGGCGGTCATAACCAAGTATCTCGCCCTGAAGCCTCTTTTGACGGCGTTCATTCCTGAACTGGAGTTCGCGCCCATTGTTGAGGACGAGGAATACTTCCGCCATGATCTTTGCGATTATGCGACGCACGCCGTTGCTGTGCATCGTCGTGTGAGACAACTCGATTTATCCGAGCCTTATCGAAAACGCACCGTGGGGCTCCAAATACACGCATCGAAGCAGGATGCTGACAAGGTGACAATCGATCATTGTTTCCCGTGGGAGCCGTCACTGGACGACTGGTCGCGTTTAATTGAAACGATGACGCATCAGTTGGACGCCACCCAATTAACAGTCCGCATCAAACCGGCAATTCTCAGTGCCGGTCAAAAACGCGATCTTGAAAAGAATTTGCTTTGCTGTGAACAATTTCTCGCTGTTGGTGAACCCTATCAATTGGCGTTGACGAAGCGAGTCGGACTTATTCGCGACGCGATACTGGAGAATTTGACGGAATTAACAAAAGCGTCTTTTAACGTCGGCGTCTATCTTCTGGCGGCTCATTCCCTCGATGTTTCCTTGGGGCACGTTATCGGAAGAGCGATAACGGGAGCTTCAGATTTTAAGGAAGACTCTCTTTTCAAAGGAGACTATTGCGTAACTCAGGTCAGGGCAGAAGATGTCTTGGTTACGGATTATTATTACGAGAGAAACGTCTTCTCTTGCGCCGAAACGGCCGCCGCCTTTCGTTTTCCGTCACCTCCGATTGAAGAATGCACAGGGCTTCCCATAAAACGTTTCCGCACCGGACTTGCGTTGACCTCTTTTTATAAAGCCGGGCAGGAGCACACCATCGAGTATTTCTTGAATGAGCATCGTCATGCCGTCCATCCGATCACTCTTGGAGCAAACGACCGGATGCGCCATACATTCATCGTAGGTCAGACGGGTACGGGAAAATCGACACTGATGGAGAGCATGATTCTCCAGGATATAAAAGCGGGGCAGGGAGTGGCGGTTATTGATCCGCACGGTGACCTGATCGACGAGGTTTTGGGCAAGATTCCAACACATCGTACGGAGGACGTTATTCTTTTTGACGTCTTGGATCGCGAGCGGCCTCTGGGCTTCAATATTCTTGAATGGTCTACCATCGACGAACGCGATTTGATCATCGATGAATTATATACCGTAATAGATCACATCTACGACATGAGACTGACTGGCGGGCCAATCTTTGAATCCAACCTGCGAAGCATGCTGAAGTTGCTGATGGGAGATCGGAGGCACGACGATTATACGCCGACCATCTTGGATTTTATTAGATGTTACACCAACACCGAATTTCGCAACTGGCTTAAATCGAGAATCGAGGATCCAAGTGTTATCATGGACTTTATCAGAGAGTTGGAAAGTGCCGGTGGCGATGCAAGTATTCGGAATATCTCCCCATATATCACATCAAAATTCGGACGATTTACAAACGATACCACATTAATGAGGATTGTGGGGCAGGAAAAGACGACTTTTAATTTTGAGGAGATCATGAACCAGGGAAAGATATTTCTGGTGAAGCTGGGCAAGGGGCGATTCGGCGCATCCGTCAGCGCCCTACTGGCGAATATGTTGGTGTCAAGATTCAAATACACGGCGATGCAGAGAGGAAATTTTCCCGCGAGCCAACGGCGCGATTTCTACCTCTACGTGGATGAATGCCATAACCTTCCTTCCGAAAACTTCATGGAGCTTTTGGCCGAGGCTCGAAAATTCCGGATGGCACTTGTTTTAGCGACACAATATACGGCGCAGTTGTCGTCGAAAGGCGTGAGAAACGATTTTCTTTCCGCCGTGGTCGGAAACGTTGGGACGATCATAACATTTCGCGCCGGGATGGAGGATGCCAAGACGATAGCATCGACATTTCTTCCCTGTTTTAACGCCTTCGACATTATGGGCCTTCCGAATTGGCAAGGATATGCGAGATTGCAGCAACGTGGCGATGTTATTCCTCCCTTCAGTTTTCGTACGCAAAAAAATCAAACGGCATACAACCCGGAGAGGGCGGATACCCTGAGAGAATTATCGCGAAGAAGATATGGTCGTGACAAACAGGCTGTCGATACGAGAATCAGAGAGCAGAAAAACATCTGGCAAAAAACGGGTGAAACGAAGCATTCCAATGAGGCAGGGGATGACAAGACTAAAAGACCATAAAGTCGAATCAATGTTGATATTGATCTTCCTGCTTATCGGCGTTGCCGGACCTGCGTGCGGAGATAGGATTGAGCTTCAATGTTCATCTGATCATCGATTCCATAAGGCCGATTACTTGAACAACGGATGCTTTCAGCAGCACTATGATTTTTGGGAAAAGTCCCTCGGCGATTTGAATAAAGGAGCCAGCCATGCCGAGATTGTCACTTTCCCTCCCGGCCACTGGAATAATATCGGAAAAACGCTGCATATCCGGCATACGGGCGAAAGCCATATTCAGTTTGTTCAGATCGTTCCTGTTCCGGGTCCGGACATGACATTCAGCGCATCCTTCCGGGCGGACTCCCGAGAGGGCATGCTTCGGGCTTTTTCGGGAAGCGGTGTCGCGCAAATCGGCCTGCAATACCAAGACGAAACCGGCAAGCGGCTCGGAGAAACCATTTTGGTCAACTATGTGAAGAACCCTTTTGCCGATACGCCGCTGATCGGCGTGCCTCGGCGATCTCCCGATACCCACACGACCCACTATATCGAGTTTAGGGGCGGACAATTCATCGAACATTACGCCATCGACATTCGCCGGGAAATAGAAGGCAATCTGATGGGTATTCGTTCTGAAGAGGTTCGGTTCATTGCCGTCGTTCTCTGGTGTGGGGGGAACCATCCGCAAGCGAGCGCTGAATTATGGATAACCGGCCTATCTCTCAAGGAGCAAGAAGAATGAGCATTATCCCATCATTCGCGTACTCATTATTGATAGGATTTCATCATATTCAATTTGGCAGTCCATTACATTATAGGAGAGCATCTCTTTTTATCAGTCGTTATGCAACGATAACAGCGCCACATTTTTTGCGGAATGCGGAGACGAGGAAATGCCTGCTCGCGAAAGACGGCATCAACATTGCTCCAGTCAGGACAAGGCAAAGGGCAGGACGGCGCATATGAAAGGAGACATGCGTGAAAATGGCGTCTGCCGGGCGCTGCTGGAGGATGTCAAGAAGATGGCCAGGGAGATTCAAACCGTGTCCTTGCAGGTCGGCCAGGTCAATGCATCTCTGAATTCCCTGCTCAGCAGAGAGAACGGGCAGCGAAGGCAGACGGAGGAGAAAATCCTTCTCAATGTGAGGGAGATAATCTTCCCCTGTCTGAAAGAGTTGAAGAAATCCCAACTTAATGAGCGGCAGGCCGCCTGTGTCGAACTGACGGAAAAATATCTCAGGGAGATTCTTTCTCCTTTCGTGAACTGCGTGACCTCGAAATATCTGAAGTTGTCTTCACGCGAAATCCAGGTGGCCAACATGGTCAAGGATGGGAAGACAAGCAAGGAGATCTCAGTCATCATGAACGTTTCCTCGGAAGCGGTGGACATCCATCGGAATCGAATTCGCAAAAAGTTGGGACTTACAAACCGAAAGGTCAATCTGAGAGCCTACCTGATGTCGTTTTTGAACGGATACACCTGAGGAAATCGAGTAGTCCAGTGTGACAATGAACTGTCAAGAGACGAAGGAGGCCAACGTGGACAAACAATATCACTACGAACACGATGTGCGGGTTACCTTCTGCATGACGAACGCGGAAGGTAACGTAAATCATCATGAATATGCTCGCCTCTTCGGCAAGGTCCGCGAACTCTTCGCCCTGGATTGCATTCCCAATTTTCAGGTGGAGGCAGGCAGGGAGTATCTCCTGAAAACGAGAAACGCGTCTTACGACTATCACAGGGATTTCTATTTCGGCGACGTGATCCGCATCCGTCTGCGCATTGAGGCCCTGAACCACGCCAGCCTCGTCCTTGCGGGGATATACGTCAACACTGCCACCGGCGAAGTTCATGCGCGAGGCCGTCAGGAGATTGTTTATACGGATATGAACGGCAAACCGCGCCGCTTTCCGGAAGAGATGAGAAAACTGATGGAGCCCTTGTGTAGCTGACGGAGTCGAAAATGAGCCTGAGTGTGATGAGCAGAGATAATGATCATTGAGGAGCAATCTGTCGCGCGTACTCACAGGGATAGCGGACGGAAAAAAACGGCTGTTTCATGCGACGGTGTTTCAAAATAAGCGGGAGATTCCCGCGGCAGAGTCTGTCGTGGAGGAAATGTCGGACATGAAAATCGAAGAGAAGAGGTCATCACTGACGGTTCCTCCCGACACGTCTTGGTTTGATCGGGAACCGGAACAATTCCTTCGTCGGAAGGAATTTGTTGCCTTTCAAGAGATTGCCGAAATTGATCTTGCTGATCTGATATCAAGGGATCGTGATACGGTACAAAGAGCACAAGAAAGTCTGTCGGAGAAGTCAATAATCATCAACGAGATACGGAAGCTTCATTTCGGTTATGGGTTTCCTTTCCTGGTTTATACTCATGATCTGAAGTTTGGAGAAGCGATTCCCCGGCACAATATCGAGATAGATAAGGCCATATTGGCTTTTGACATGTGCGACTCCCTCCGAAGGAGGCATGCCGCTCTTTCCCATGCGATCATCCCGGATGCCATAGATGATCTCAGTAAAACCATGGACCGTCCCCTGGTTGTCAAAAATCTCGGCTCAGGTGTGGGGCTCGATACGCTGAACGCACTGGCTAAAAGTAATGGGGCCGTGGCGGTTGTTCTAAACTACGACACCAGCCGCCAGGCCGTTGAACTTGGTGAGCGTATTACACGTCATCTGGAACAGAGGCAGGCCATCCATTCCGGTATCGTCAAGTACAAAAGGCAAAGTCTCATTGAAAGCGCTGAAGCGGCCGACATGATCATCAAGATCGGCGTGATCTGCGGTTTGCAGGACGACGTGGCGGCTGTTCTTCTGACGGATGATTTCAAACATCTCAATGAAGGCGGCAAGCTGATTGTCTCCTCTTCCAACCATCATATGAAATGCACAGATCCTCTGGCCAGTTTCCTGATTCAGCACATCGGCACAGCAAAAGATCCCCTTGCAGGATGGGGGCTCAACTTTCGGACGGAAGAGCAATTACGGTGTCTTCTTACTCAGGCAGGTTTCCATCGGATCGAAATTTATGGAGATAATAATTACCCGGGAATCGATACCATGCCGGACACAATCAGAAACGGTGTGGACACGCTACCGTCCGAAGTGATGGGATTTCCGCATTACGGCAGTCCGTTGCAGCTTCCGTCGGAAGAAGTCGCCCAAAAGCGCATCTCATACAACTGGATTGCAGTGGCAACCAAGGGATGAAGTTGGTGAAGAAATGAATCCTATATTAGGGCTTACCATTCTTGTTAAGATTTATTGTCATTACTTTTCATCCATCGGCTATCTATAAGAGTTGCAAGAATTATAACGGTACGGCTCATTGCCGTATGAAAACCATTCCAGGGAGGTGTCTCATGAAGAAAAGCGGTCTTGTTTTGCTGATTGTGGGAATCATGTTCTGTTTGGCTTGTCCGGCATTCGCCGATGACAAGGAAGGGTTTTATCTCGGTGTCGGTGGTTCTTACGCTTTGGAGAATTTCCAGACCTATGGAAGCAATAGTTATGACGATGCAACAGGATTCAACATCAAGGCAGGCTACAAGCAAAGCAGGGCTTCGGCCACGGAATTTTCCTTCGATTATTTTCCGGAATTCAAATGGACGCATCCCCGTGACTATTTGATTCCGGCCACCGGTATGGTCAGTGAGAAGATCAGGGTTTACTCGGTAATGTTGGCCCAAAAACTTTCGATTCCGAACGACACATTCAGGCCTTTTCTGATCGGAGGTATCGGCTATATGTCCGCTGAGAGCGAGCACACTCCTACCTTGGGATCTCCAGACGAAACCGGATTTTGCTACAAAGCAGGTTTGGGGATGGATGTTTTTATAACGAGCAACATATCGCTCGGTCTTGAAGGCAGCTATTTCTTCGGAGTGGGCGATGTCAGATACGGAAACTTTACGCTTGGCGTGGCCTACCATTTCTAAGACGAGGCTTGAGGGGTTAAGGCAGAAAGGCGTTTACTGACATTTCTTGAGGGGGCTTTATGATGAAAAGAATACCGCTTGTCGTTTGCATATGTCTGTTGCTTTCCGGTTGCTACGCCGCACAACTCGTTTTGGGCGCCATAGAACTCATAGCAAATATCGCGTCATCGGGAAACTCGGATGACTCCCGTGCGGATGCATGCAAGGGCAAGAGCGTCCTCTGGGACCCGGGGAAGAAGCGCTATTATTGCTACGATGATGAGGGCAACAAGGTTTACAAACGATAAAGTCAGAACGGAACATTATGCAATCATATCAAGTAAAGACTCCACTTGGCGATGTGCCTTGCCACATTCTCCATCCGCATAAATTCGGTGGCGAATATCAGAAGCAAAGCACGGCCTATGCAGCGTTTATCTGGATTGTTTCTATGTTTTCTTGCGTGACTAATGTTTCAGAAGCGCTATTTAAAAAAGCTTTCAACGGCCTCCGCGGTGCGCCCTTGGACAGGGTGCTCTGGGAAATGGGCCGTGATCCCAATCACTTCTCGTGCCTATTCTGTGACCGTTTCAGTCGGCACAACCATCGCGCCAAGTGGGGCGCAGCCGGCTGGCAATCTCTGGATCTCTTCTACAACTACCATGAAAAGACGAAACCCCTGCTGAAGAACGACTGGGAAGGTTTCCTGACCCGCTTCTACATTGAACGGATGGAAAACCGTCAAGCGGTGACGAACCGCTTTAAGATCGTGGTCGATCTTTTGGCTGAGAATTTCGACCGTCTCTCCGGGGAATCCGAGATTCGACTTCTGTCCATTGCATCAGGTTCCGCGCAGGCCGTCATCTCGGCAATGCTGAAAAAAGCCGGTTTAAATGTTCGCGCTTTGCTGATCGATGCCGATGCCAAGGCTATCGCCGAGGCCAAACGTCTCGCTAATGAGGCCGGTCTATGCTCCCGGTTTGATTTTCTGCACGGCTCGACGAAAGCGCTGGAGGAAGCCGCTGCTGAGTTCAGACCCCACATCATCGAGATGGTGGGTTTTCTGGATTACCTGCCTGATGATAAGGCTGCGAGCCTGATCAAACGTATCAACAAACAATTGCCGGATGGCGGCGTCTTCATAACTTGCAATATCCGAAAAAATTGTGAGAAAATTTTTCTGGACTGGCTCCTTCTGTGGCCGATGGTCTATCGGAACGAGGAAAAACTGGTCCAAGTGCTGTTGGATGGCGGCTTCAGTCCTGACGGGATACGACTGGTTTATGAGCCCTTCAAAATCCACGGCATTGCCGTTTGCCGTAAATAAATCCTAACACGGAGGAGAAATATCTTCTGAGAGAATAGATATCGCAAAATTATACCTCTGGCTGTTGCGGGCGTTCGTTCTTCTCGTTTGGGATAAAATTGTCCGATTGCCCGGCATCATAATCGGCGCCGGTAAACCGCAGAGGAGGGAAGAGTGCGCCAACTTCTTGTATCCAAAAGATGAGAATTAAGTGAGGAGGTTTTCAGATGCCGAAAAGAGTTTGCGACGTATGCGGTAAGGATAAGGATGTCAGCGGCGGCAAAACCTGCGAAAAGGGCCATTTCATCTGTGCCGGTTGCAAAAGCATGGGGTTTTTCGCGGGAACGCGCACCCAGTGCCCGTTATGCAAGACAAAGTTGAAGTGAACTCGTTAAAGTCGTCGTGCGATACTCAAGGATGAAGAAATTAATCTTTTTATAAGAATGAGGGAGGACTGAAATGATTATTGAAAGGCTGAGAAATGTTCAGATAAGCGGCAAGAACCTGAAAACCAAAGTAGTAAACGGCTTAATCCTTTCCGCAGCAGCTCTCTCATTGCTTGGATGTGTAGATGCAGCTATCATGGCAGCTCAGTACGTCCCACAATTGATTGGAGCTGGTGCGGATGCTATTGCGGGGCTGGAAAATGTTGATGTTAAATCGGCGGTTTCTCCCGGGATAACCATTGACGAAATACAAAAAAATAAAACGGATTGCCGTCGTTCTTCAGACTGGGAACACCGCGCAAATTGTAGCTTTTGGTGGCGGAGATCTTACCAGTGTGATGTCGGATAATCTCACTCTTGAGCTCATGGGCCTTGGTTATAAAGTAGTGGAACGCTCCAGTCTGGATAAAGTAGTCTCCGAGCAGAAGTTGCAGATGTCTGGTCTATTGGATCCTGATACAGCGTCAAAAGTAGGGAAACTGGTCGGCGTCGATGCCGTTATACTCGGCAATGTTTCAACGAGTCAAAACATGAAGACAAGCTCTGGTTTCATGGGTATCGGCGCCCAAATAAGCAACGCTTCTGTTATTTCAAACGCGACTATGAAAATCGTTGGCGTTGAAAAGGGTGATGTCTTAATGATGGTCACGCTGAGCTATAAGAACGGGCAACAACCTACTGAAGCGTCTAAAGCAATGGCCATTGCTTTATCAGAAAAACTCAAAAATCCATTTGAACAGAATAAAAAGATGGCAAAAAAAGAATAAGAAGAAATCCGATCATGAGCCCGGATTACGTCAAGCAAATCAAATCCCGCCTGCGTAATCCGGAATAAATGATCAGCCCCACTTCCCCTCGCGGTAGCGGGCCATGCGGGTCTGGGCGTCGAGATCCCGCTTCCGGAGGCGGATGCTTTCTGGGGTCACTTCGACCAGTTCGTCCTCGGCGATAAACTCGATGCACTGGTCGAGCGACATCAGACGCGCGGGCCGCAGGATTACCGTCTGGTCAGCGGTCGAACTCCGCATGTTGGTGAGTTTCTTTTCCTTGACGATGTTCACGTCCATGTCCACCGGCCGGTTCCGCTCCCCGATGACCATCCCGGCATAGACCTCCGTTCCCGGTGAGATGATCAACTCGCCGCGGTCCGCCATCGCGTGGCAGGCGTAGGCGGTGGTCCTGCCCGGCCGGTCGGCCACGAGCGCCCCGGTTACCCGCTGCGGGATCGCGCCCGCCCAGGGCTCGTATCCCTCGAAGAGGGTGTTCATCACCCCGGAGCCCTTTGTGTCCGTCAGGAAGTGGCTCCTAAAGCCGATTAGGCCGCGGGCCGGTATGATAAACTCCAGATTTGCCCGGCCGCTTCCCTTGTTTGTCAGGTTGACCAGCCGCCCTTTGCGCGCCGCGAGCTTTTCCGTGAGGATCCCGATGAACTCCTCCGGGGCGTCGATGAACATGCGTTCGACCGGCTCGAAGACCTTGTCGCCCTCAAGCCGCGTGATCACGTGCGGCTTGGAGACCATGAATTCGTAGCCCTCCCGGCGCATCGTCTCGATCAGGATCGCCATCTGGAGCTCCCCGCGGCCGCACACCTCGAAGGCATCGGCCCTCTCGGTCGGTTTCACCCGG
>JAFGGB010000153.1 GCA_016930775.1 Deltaproteobacteria bacterium | reverse complement strand
CAGTGATCAGCTGGATCCTTCCCCAAACGGAGAAGACGAAGCTGGACAACCGGAAGGAAGATCTGTTTCCTGCGGAACGATGGATCAGATCCCGCATCGCAGGAGAACAACTGAATGAGAAACTTCGGGATTATCTCGTATCGCAGCTTCGCGATTCGGCAATAGAGGCAGTGGCGCCCATGAGATCGCCTCTGTGGTCCCGCAAAGAATCTCAACGCTTCGGTCTTGCCTCCACGTGGTCGGAACGGCATGCCGCTTATGCGGCAGGTCTGGGAACCTTCGGGCTGTCCGATGGGCTTATTACGGCGTCGGGGAAGGCCCACCGAGCAGGGTCCGTTGTGGCGCGCATCAATGTCGCTCACACACCGCGTCCCTACAATGACCATAATGCCTATTGTCTTTTCTTTAACGAGGGAAGCTGCGGGGCATGCATTTCTCGATGTCCCGCAGGCGCTATATCCGAGCAAGGTCACGATAAGGAGATCTGTTCTAATTATGTGCATGTTCGCTGCGCCGAATATGCGAGCGCAACCTTCGGCATGAAGGGCTACGGCTGCGGACTTTGCCAGACAGACGTGCCCTGTGAGTCGCGAATACCCCCCAAAAAATGACGAAAGATTCCGTTCGGTTTTCCCCCGGCGCCGATGCATGGGTGCTAGGATCTGGGCCGTGTATGCGGTGAATTTTACTTTTGACAGGCATTCGCTTTTTCTCTATAAGGAGTCGATTCGTTTTATGAGACTAGAAGTGAATGAATGGCAATTATTGTTTATTGGCAGCCGTTTGCACAACCTGCTCTAAAAACGGTCTTTCCGAATGGAGTAATGGAGTATGGATAGAATGTGTGACGGCAGAGCCGAAAAAACGAGGAGTTGTGATTGACGCTGATGAAAACGCTTCATGACGCACGGCAATATCTCGAAGTCTGTACGCACGATATTCTGATTTTAGGAACCGGGTTGGCCGGCCTTCGTGCAGCCCTGGAAATAGCACGGAAATCAGGCGACTCGGTGAACATGGGTCTCCTTTCAAAGGTTCAGATACAGAGACCCCACTCAGTCTGCGCCGAGGGCGGATCGGCGGCGGTTTTGAGGGAAGACGAGGGAGACAGCTTAGATCTCCACGCATGGGATACGGTGAAAGGCTCAGACTTTCTCGCCGATCAGGACGTAGTGGATAGATTCGTCGAGGCCTGCCCGCAGGAAATACTCCTTCTTGATCACTGGGGGATGCCCTGGTCGAGGAGGGAGGACGGTCGCATTCTCCAGAGACCCTTCGGGGGACACACCTTCAATCGCGCTACGATGGCCGCCGATAAGACTGGTTTTTTTGAGGTCCAGACCCTCTACGACACGCTTATGAAATACCGCAATTACTCACGGTACGATGAATTCTTCGCCACGTCCATTCTGCTGACGGACGACGGAGACTTTGCCGGTCTGGCTGGAATAGACATGGTGCGGGGAAAATTCATCGTATTCCGGGCAAAGGCAATGATCATAGCCACCGGCGGTTTCGGGACCCTTTACGGCTTCACTACATACTCCCAGACGGTGACGGGCGACGGCCACATGCTTGCATATAAGGCCGGTCTCAATCTGGAAGACCCGGAATTTCTCCAGTTCCACCCCACGGGCCTCGTGCCGTCTGGAATACTCATGACAGAAGCTTGCCGCGGCGAAGGAGGATATTTAAAAAACAACAAGGGCGAACGCTTTATGGAGCGTTATGCGCCTCAACGCATGGAACTTGGACCCCGGGACATCATCTCACGGGCCGAAATGACTGAGCTTTTGGAAGATCGGGGTTTCGACGGTCCCAAGGGATACAGCTATCTCCACCTTGACCTGACCCACCTGGGGGCAGACAGGATCAACAGCAAACTCCCGTTGATTCGAGAGGTCTGCATGAAATTCAACGGCATCGATCCGATCACAGATTCTATACCGATCCGGCCTGTGGCCCATTACAGCATGGGAGGCATCGAAGGCGACATCAACGGCGCCACCTCTCTGCCCGGAGTTTGGGTGGCCGGCGAGGCCGCCTGCCATTCTCTTCACGGGGCAAACCGCCTGGGCACAAACTCGACGACGGAGTGTCTGGTTTGGGGCGGCATAGTAGGCGGCGAGGCGGCGTCCTATCTGGCCGATAATCCACCTTTTGCGGAGCTTCCGCAGGACAGGGTTGATGATGAACTTAATCGCCTCTTCGTGGAGATGCTCAACAGGAAAGGTTCTGAGGATCAGTATGGGATCAGACAGGAATTGCGGAATGCGATGGACAAGCATGTGGGGGTTTACCGCGACGGCAACGGACTCAAGACAGGGCTGGCACAGGTCCGGGAACTGAAGGATCGATACCGTGAAATTACCGTTGCCGACAAGGGTTTCATCTATAACAGCAATCTTATAAACGCCCTTGAGACGGAGAATCTCCTCGATCTGGCCGAGGCTGCCGTAACCGCTGCCCTGGCCAGGGAGGAATCGCGGGGGGCTCACGCCAGAACTGATTTCCCCGACCGCGACGATGAGAAATGGCTGAACCACACACTGGTCAGGCATAGCCCCGAGGGACCCCTGCTTTCCTACAAGCCGGTGAAGATCACAAAGTGGAAACCGGTAGAGCGGAAATATTAGGAGAAATATTATGACGGACAATAAGACCAGCGGCAACAGGTTGGGCGTAAAGGGCTGGTTCGCCGGCGGCCGGTGGGGCATGGAACGGTATATCTATGCCATCCATAGACTGACGGGACTCGGCCTTCTTCTCTTTCTGACGATCCATATTTTTGAGAGTTCCATGAGGATTTACGGAGCGCCGGTATGGGAAAGGACCATGGCTTTTCTCGATCACCCTCTCTTCGCCGCGGGAGAGTTCCTGATAATAATAGGTTTTGCTTTCCATGCAATCAACGGTTTGCGGCTGGTCTTTCTTGAACTGGGATTTGGCGTGGGGAAAGCAATTGAGCCCGTTTATCCCTACCGCACATCCGTGCAAGTGCAGCGACCGCTCGCGATTGCCGTTATGATCCTGTCGGCTCTCCTGATAGCCGCCGGCGGCATTGATCTTTTCTTTATTCGTCCATAGGAGGATTGTGTGAATAAAACGGCATCATGGTTCTGGTTCATAGCGGCGGGCGTCGCTGTTTTCATTATAGGCGGCCTCCATATGGCGGTGATTCATCTCGACGGCATTGCAGGTATTTTTAATCCCGCCGGAGGATCGTCGCTTGCCTGGGAAAATGTATCTGGCAGAAACGGTTCGCTTGTATTTGCCGTATCCTACGTAATCCTCCTGGGGGCGGCCCTTTATCATGGTCTGTATGGGCTTTACAATATTGTGTCGGAACTTGGAATTTCGGAAAAAGCGAACGGCCTGCTAAAGAAGGCGCTCTTAGCGGCGGGCGTGGCTCTCTTTACAGTGGGCGCCTATGCAGCCTTCGCCGCTCGATTCATTACCGTTAGCTGAGGAGAAATTGCCGATTATGAAACGACAGGATGTTCAGGAACGCATCATATCCGTCTACATTCATAGATTCGACCCGACTTCAGATAAGAAACCGAGAGCAGTATTGTACGAACTTGCCGTGGAACAGGGAATGACTGTTCTCGACGGTCTTCATCGCATAAAGGAAACGCAGGATCCCACGCTTGCCTTTCGGTTCTCCTGCCGAATGGGCGTCTGCGGTTCTTGCGCGATGCTCATCAATGGAAAACCAATGCTTGCCTGCAATACTCAGATCCTTGATGTAACCGACAAAGCCCTCACTGTCGCTCCTTTGCCGAATTTCAGAGTGGTCAGAGATCTTGTGCCGGATCTTGCCCCCCTTTTCAAAAAGCATGTTCAAGTGAATCCTTATATCGTACGCACGGACGGTCATGAGATGGAGTCGCCCAGCGGCGAGTTCATCCAGACGCCCGAGGAGCTCATAAAATATCTGCAGTTCACATACTGCATCAAGTGCGGCGCCTGTGTTGCAGCCTGCCCGACGGCCGCTACCGATGAGAACTACCTGGGGCCTATGGCTCTGGCACAGGCCTATCGCTATATTGTTGATTCCCGGGATGATGGATTCCATAGCCGCAAGAGTGTCGTAGGCGCCGACAAAGCCGTGTTCAACTGCCATTATGCAGGAGAATGTTCGGCTGTATGCCCAAAAGGAGTAGATCCTGCCCGGGCCATACAGTTCATGAAGCGTGAATTGGTCCGCGATTATCTCCTGATGAGACGGCATACAGCGCCACTGAAGGCGAGAGCGCTTAACGATAAAAGTAAAGAAAAAAAAACGCCGTTGCCAGTGCCCCCCTATACAGTTGACAGATAGAAGCAATTTTAAAATCTCAAGAATTTCGGAAATAAAGCCGATAAACAGTAGTGCGGCCCCTCCGTCGGCTCTGATAACAGAAGGATTGAGATTGAGCGGCATTGATGATATGCCGGAGATGAACTATGAAAATCCGGCAGGAGAAGATGGACTATCGATAACGCTTCCATGGAACATACTGACAAGAATGCGGGAAACGCCGATCAGGAAGTCAAAGTCCTTGCCAGGACTCTGTCCCGGACAATCGACGGCCTGCAAACCTTTCGCTGCCGCTGGTTCTGTTTTACTGCGGGAATAGTCTTCTGCGCCGTTGCAGTCATTCTTTTTGCAATGGCGATCTACCGACCGGCGACGAAAGAGACGGCTGAGAAGTATTTGATTCAACAAGACAGCGGCTCCGCCGATGAGTTGAAAGAACTTGGAAGGGCAATAGAGCGCCTGGAACAGGAAATCCTCAGCCTTCGCAGGGAATTGAATGATACTGTCGTTAGCAAGGAGACGCCGGCCGGAAAAGTCAATGATACCGATCGCGAAAAGCCGGATGTTTTAACGAAGGCCGAGAAATCCTCCAGGGTCTATATCCACTACGGGGCTCCGGAGAAGAAGGCGAGGGCCTTCGCTTTGAGGAACTATCTCCTCGACAGGGGCTACAACGTGGAGGAGCCCGAACTGATTCACGGATTCTATGGCGAAATCCGTTATTTTCACGAGGAGGACTGCACTGCCGCCGCGGAGCTGCTTCGAGAGGCGGAGGCGTTTCTGAAGGGATCTGGCGATTTAAAACTCAGAAATTTAAGCAATGTCTATCGACAAGCGCCAGCACGCCAGATGGAAATATGGATGTAGCAGGCGTTTCGTCGATGTAGAAGAGTCGCTGTATCTGTTGTTCTCGTCCGAAGGACGGGCTTTCTGAGACGCGGGCAATCCGCAGGCTGAACTTTTGGCAGAGTCTCGATTCGTAGAGGTAAATACATTGCCCCCCGAGGAGCGTGGACTGAAGCCATGCCGGTTCTTGATGCGTTCATATTTCTTCTCCTGGCTGTTGCGGTAACGGCAGGTCTTTTCGGCGGTTACACCGGTTTTTTTATCTTTCATCACCGAGAGACGAAGAACAGCAACACATTCCGCGGACAGCTCTGCCTTGGAATGGCGGCCGGCATGGCGGCGCCTCTTGTCCTCAATGCCCTTTCCAGCGACATCCTGACTCAGGCGCGAACCGACCAGCTCCAGCTTCTTGTCTATGCAGGATTCTGCGTTGCAGCGGGCATTGCGTCCGGCGCCCTGTTGAAGAGTCAACGGCCATCGACCGGCGGAAGCTACGATGAGAATGCGGGAGAATGCGTCGAAAATTTGACTGACGAAGCGACGACTGCCGGCGAAAATGTTAAATTGGAAGACATCGATTCAGAGCTGCTCGAGAAAGCCGGCATTTCAAGCACCGATTATGCCGTAATGAGCAATCTTACAGACGAGAGTAAAAGCGATTGTGAAATAACGGCTCTGATGAGAATGTCGGGTCTTTCGGAGAAAATTTTCAATGAGACGCTGCCCGTGCTTATCGTAAAAGGCTACATAGGTCAGAAAATAAACGAGGCCCAGGAGTTGCGCTTCTGTTTGACGCCAAAGGGGCGGCGGATCATGGCAAAGCTCAAGGAGAGTTAAAGTACCGGCCGTCTTTTTCTACAATTCTCCGTTTGCATTTTCTGCTGCAATGGCTTCTTTTTTTGTTTTCCCCGGTCATACGCACAAATTTTGCATAATTCAGGGCTAGGCAGGATAAAAAAACGTTATTAAATTTTCCAATTAAACGGAGCGATCATGTCGCGTGAGGAATCTGATTCAAAATACTCCAAAATCATTGCCATCGGAGGTTCAAAAGGCGGCATAGGCAAAAGCATTTTAGCCGTAAATCTGGCAGTATTCCTGGCACGGCGAGGGAAAAGAGCGATTGTCGTCGATCTTGACCTCGGCAGCGCTAACGCCCATCTTCTTCTCGGTGAAACCCTTTTGAAACTGTCCGTTAATGATTATCTGCATAAGAAAGTTTCAGCCCTTACGGATGTAATGGTCGAGACCCGGTATGGAGTAGGATTGATCGGGGGAGACAGTTCGGAACTGGGCGCCAGCAACATCCAGTTTGCCAGAAAGGTAAAACTGCTCAGGTCTATAGGAGAACTTGCGGCGGACTGCGTCATTCTCGATCTCGGAGGCGATGCGTCATACAATATCATAGATTTTTTTCTTTTTGCCGATCGTCATATTGTCGTGACAACGTGCGATCCGGCGTCATATCTGAATGCCTATAATTTTATCAAGGTGGCTCTTCATAGGAAAATGACGCGGTTTCATGGCGCCGAATCGGAGGCGCCGTCAGCAAGAGACGATGTTCTGGAAAAAATGCTGGAAGATTATGTAACGTCATCGAGAAACGGAACAAATATTTCGGTGGAGGAACTTCTGTCCAGGATATCAACCGAGCGACCTTCCGCTCTTGCCCTCGTTCAAGATTTGCTGCGCCGGTTCTCCCCGTCTATCGTGGTGAACAGATCTCTGTCTGAAGAATCTGCGCTCGGTATAGCAAATCGCATACAGGAAGTCTGCCGCAGGATTCTTTCGATCGATGTGGCCTATCTTGGCATGGTGGGGCGCCATGAAGAAATAGAGCGAAGCGCTCGATCTCTTGTCCCGGTTGTGATTGCAGAAAAGGGCGGGCGGGTCTTCGAGGAATTGTCTTCGTTGTTCAATAGGATTGTCCCTTCCTGATCTCGGCGAAGGCCTGCCGCCTTCGTGTTTTTTCTTGATAAACCAGCCGTGACACACTATATAAAGCCTGATTTGAATTGCCCGAAAAGGAGCAGAGGATTCGTGCGTTGTCCGATAGCCATCGCGGTGGTGGTTTTCATGGGATTGCTGTTGTCGGCCGCAACGGCAGCGGCCGGCGCCTTCTATGTGACGCAACGATATGCCCTGGGCGAGTACGATAGCGAGGATGATGCGCGACGAATGGCTTTTATTGAGGCCAGAAAGAAACTCTGGGACAAGATGTACCTGAATCTTGAAAGCGAGGCGCCGCTGGAACCCATTCCGTCGAAAGATGTCTTTGATGTTTACGCACCGGCAATGATAGCGATTCGGCAGGTCTCGGAAAAGGTAGAAATTGCCGAAAGCCCCATTGTCATAACGACAATAAGCGCTGCTTTCAACCCGGGCGATTTCATGAGAGCTCTCAAAAAGATCGAGAAGCATCAGCTATCGAAAACATTTACAGAGCAACAAAGGATATCCCATGATCTGGAAAACCGCCTCGGCAGTATCGAAGAGTCTCTCAAAAAAGCTGACAAACAATCGGTCCGGGAACTTCTGAAGGAACGAAGTCAGGTTGGTCGGAAATGGGACCGCCTGGAAAATGAACGAATGAGTCGTTTGGGGGGCAACGAAAACGCTGTCGAAAATTTGCGGCGGCAGATGAGATTGGACTAGGTTGAAACAGCCGGAAATTTTCCAGTCGGCTGTTGTGAAGGAGGGGACGGATCGGGGTTGTCTGGTCCGATAATTTCATATCATTTACAGATACAGAGAGAGGTGAGGCATATGAAAAGAGCGTTCATTATGACTGTCGGTATCCTCTGTTCGTTACTGATGTTTTCTCCAGCATTGGCGGCTTCGGGGCCTGTGGTAATCGCCCTTCAAGGACCGATAACCGGACCCTGGGCCTACGAGGGAGACATGGCGAAAAAGGCCTGTGAGACTGCTGCGGATCTTATCAACAAGAAAGGCGGCGTTATGGGCGGTCGCCTCGTTGAGGTGCGCGTATTCGACGATGCCGGCGAACCCAAACAGGGCGCCCTTGCCGCGACAAAGGTTGTGGGACAAAAAGATATAGCCGCCGCCGTTTCAACGTACGGTTCTTCGATTTGCGAGCCGGCTTCCAATATTTATGAGAAATTCAAGAAGGTGAATATCGGTTATGGCGTGACGGCCGTCCGTCTGACCAAACGAGGATTCAAGTACTTCTTCCGGACCTGCGGGCGCGACGATTCCCAGGGCAAGTTCTTTGCCGATTCGGTGCCGGCGAAATTCAAGGCCAGGCGGATTGCCATCATGCACGACAATACGGCCTTCGGAAAGGGGCTGGCGGAGGACACAAAGCAGGCCCTTGCCGCCATGCTGGCTAAAGGAGATGTGACGGTAGTCTACTACGACGCCATCACGCCGGGCGAAAAGGATTTCCGCGTTCCCCTGACCAAGCTTCGGGAGTCGAAACCTGATGTCTGGTATTATACGGGATATTATGCTGAAGCAGCCCTGCTCCTCACGCAGGCCCGCGACATAGGTATTGTCTGTCCCTTTGTCGGAGGGAATGCAGCCATCAATGACGAATTCGTAAAGATAGCAGGCATCGATGTCGCCAAAGGATGTTTCATGACAAACGAGCCTCTGCCGGCGGACCTGCCCTATCCCGAGGCCAAGGAATTTCTCAAAGCTTATAAAGATAAATATGGAGACATTCCGTCGAGTCCCTGGCCGATTTACGCAGCCGACGCCGTAAATATCATCGCCTATGCCATTGACAAGACGAAATCCACCGATTCAACTGTCCTTGCCGAGTATCTCAGAAAGAACGTGAATGGCGTGCCCGGAATCACCGGTCCCATAGGCTTTACCGATCAGGGCGACCGCGAGGGAGTGCCGTTTTATCTGTACGTCGTCAATGACAAGGGACAGATAGTAATTTCCAGGTAAAAAAAATTTCGAATGCAGAAATGACGCTGCTGATCAGGAGACGTGACGAAGATTGCGTTTCAATAATGATAACGTCATTCGGTCCGAGCCGGTTGTCCTGACCGGCCGGACCGGATTTTTCGGAGAAAGACGTTCGCCATGCAGGTTGTCTTCGAACAGGTTATCAACGGACTCACCATAGGTTCCTTTTACGCCCTCATCGCGCTTGGCTACTCCATGGTCTACGGCGTACTGAAACTTATCAATTTTGCTCACGGAGATTTTTTTACCCTCGGTTCGTATGTCGGCTATACAATTCTCGTCTGGGTATCGGGTTTGACGGTCGTCCATTTCGGTCTCTGGGGCTTAATTGTCATCGCCATGTTCGTGGCGGCTCTTGCGGTGGCTCTGACGGGACTGGCGGTGGAAAGGGTGGCCTACCGTCCAATATACCCTACAGGCAGGCTGCCGGCTGTCGTATCGGCCCTTGGCGCGTCGATATTCATTCAGAACGCCATCATGGTTGTCTGGGGACCTCGGTTCCAGGCGTATCCGTCGAAACTGATCCCCAATATCAAGTTCGTTCTCGGCGGCGTTAACATTACACTGCTGCAGATACTTATTCTTCTCATGTCGTTTATTCTGATGGCCGTCCTGTATGTTGTCATCCAAAAGACCACTTTCGGAGCGGCCGTAAGGGCCTCGGCTCTTGACCGCGAGACGGCATCCCTCATGGGTATAAACTTTAAAAAGGTCATATTCTTTATATTCTTTCTGGGTCCGGCCTTGGGCGCCATGGCCGGCGTCATGGTCGGTATGTACTACCGGCAGATCAGCTTCACCATGGGGTGGAATTACGGGCTGAAGGCCTTTACGGCAACGATTCTGGGGGGCATAGGCAATCTGCCGGGCGCCATGTTTGGAGGTCTCATCCTTGGCGTTCTCGAGATGCTTGGCGCAGCCTATATCTCGGCGGCATGGAAAGATGTTTTCGTATTCCTGATTCTTATTCTTGTGCTTATATTCCGGCCCAACGGTCTCTTTGGGGAACGGGTTGCGGAAAAAGTGTGATGCAATGACAGACAGGTTCTCGTTCAATAAAAGTCCCGGGGCTTCCAAGGCGGCTGTTGTTGCCGCTATTTTGATATTCTTCATTTTTCCTTTTTTCGCCGGCGATTATGCGATAGATACGGCCTTTTTCTTCGGCATATACGCCCTGCTTGGATTGAGCCTCAATATCGTCCTCGGAGAGGTCGGACTCTTCGATCTCGGCCATGCGGGATTCTACGCCATAGGAGCCTACACGACGGCCATCCTTAACACCGTCTACGGCTTGCCCGTCCTTGCTCTCGCGCCCGTCAGCGCCATGGCTGCGGCCCTTTTTGCATATCTTGTCTGTTCGCCGATCATTCATCTCAGGGGCGATTATCTCTGCATTGTTACCATAGGCATGGGCGAGATTGTGAGACTGGCTCTCATAAACAACCCATTTAACATTACAGGCGGCCCCAACGGAGTTTTCGGCATAGATTTTCCCTCTCTGGGAGGATTTCTTGTTATTGATTCCTCCATCGAATACTATTTTCTGATCTGGGGCGTCGTGGGCGTTACAATATGGGGTCTTGTGCGCCTCCAGAATTCGAAGATCGGCAGGGCGTGGAACTATATCCGCGAGGATGAGGCGGCCGCCGGCGCCATCGGCGTCGATGTGAGGAAATACAAGCTCCTGGCCTTTGTCATAGGCGCCGGAATTGCGGGAGTTGCCGGCAACATTTATGCAAGCAAGCTCATGGTAGTTTCGCCGGAAAGCTTCAGCTTCTGGGAGTCATGCCTTCTTTTCTGCATAGTTCTGATCGGAGGCATGGGTTCTATCCCCGGAGTGCTGATAGGCGCTGCGTTCATCAGTCTCTTCCCTGAAATATTCAGGCCATTCGCCATGTACCGGATGCTCGTTTTCGGGTCGGTCATGATATTGATGATGATGTTCAGGCCGCAGGGTTTCTGGCCGCGGAAACGAGGGCGCTTTTCCCCTGGAAAAGCATTGTTAAAGCAGGAAGGGGAGGCGTGATGACGACCCGTCACGGCGCCGGAAACCAAGTTGTCCTTGAAACGCGAGGTCTTACGAAGCGATTCGGAGGGCTTGTAGCTGTAGCCGACTTCGATTTCAACATTCACAAGGGTGAAATTTGCAGTCTCATCGGTCCTAATGGCGCCGGTAAAACGACAGTTTTCAATGTTGTTACGGGAATCTACAAACCCGAGGCCGGTTCCGTTTCTTTCAAGGGCAGGGACATTACGGGGCGGAAACCTCACGACATAGCGGCAGGCGGAGTTGCCAGGACTTTTCAGAATATTCGTCTCTTTAAGAACATGACATGCATGGAAAATGTAATGGCCGGCCAACATTGCAGGATCCGTTCCGGCATACTTTCGTCGCTCTTCAGAACGGCCGCCCAGCGGAGTGAAGAGCAGCGAGTTCGCGAAATTGCCGAGGTGCGGCTTCGCCAGATGGACCTCTGGCGGTTCAGGAATGAACTGGCAAAGAACATAGCATACGGCAGCCAACGAATGATCGAGATAGCCCGGGCGCTCGCCTCGGTGCCGTCGATCCTCGTTCTCGATGAACCGAGCAGCGGATTAAACCCCAGGGAAACGGAAAACCTCATGGAGTTTCTTAAAGAGCTCATAGTAAAAGAGGAACTTACGATACTCCTGATCGAGCATGACATGAACGTTGTCATGGGCATTTCGGACTGGGTGACCGTTATGGATGAAGGGTGCAAGATCGCCGAGGGACGCCCCGAGAAAATTTACAATGATCCGAAAGTTATAGAAGCCTATCTCGGGAGCGACGGAAACGGACAGATGGCATGACAAAAGAAGCCCTATTGGCTGTAGATGATCTCCACATATTCTACGGGTCCATAGATGCCCTCAAGGGCGTTTCGCTCTTTTTGAATCGAGGTGAGATCATAACTGTCCTCGGCGCAAACGGGGCCGGCAAAACAACCCTTCTCAACGCCATTTCCGGCATAGTTCCGTCGGCCAAGGGCAGTATACGCTTCAACGGGAACCTGCTCAACGGAATGCCGGCCCACGAGATAGTGAACATGGGCATTTCCCAGGCCCCGGAAGGGCGAAAGGTCTTTTCAACCCTGACAGTAGAGGAAAATCTCAACTTGGGCGCCTTCACCCGACGGCATCGGAAGGGTGATGTCCTGGAGGCGAAGGAACGAGCGCATGCCCTCTTTCCGATCCTCAAAAAACGTTACCGCCAGCTCGCCGGAACGCTCTCGGGCGGCGAGCAGCAAATGCTCGCAATAGGCCGCGCTCTTATGAGCGCCCCGAAAATACTCCTTTTGGATGAACCGTCCCTTGGACTGGCGCCCATTCTGGTGAATCAGATATTTGACATCATAGGCGAGATCAATCGACAGGGAACCTCCATACTCCTTGTCGAGCAGAATGCCAATAAAGCCCTGGGGATTGCCGCCCGTGCATATGTACTTGAGAACGGCCAGGTATCGGTCAGCGGTCCTTCCGAGGAGCTTCGATCCGATGAAAAAATTCGGGAGGCTTACCTGGGAGGCAGGGCTCTTAAAAAGAAATAGTACTTCCCGCATAAGCTTGTCGCGATAGGAGGCCGCAAGGGTTTTCATGGCCGTCCGTTTCATGATCGCAAAGATCACCAGTGCAATCTCCATCTTTTTCCTCATGGTTGTGCCGGTCTTTGCAGAATCAACGATGAAGGCTCTGGCGACGAAAGATGTTCTGGTAGTCTTCGAGAACGGGCGGGAGGAGACGGCTCGCGAGGTTGTGGATTTATTCTTGCTGTCCGTCCGGGAGTTAAAGGAACAGTGGAATTGGATTCCGGAGAAGCGGCCGGAAATCCTTTTAACCAATGATCGACAGAGTTTCTTCCGTAATATGCCAAATCCTCGGTTCATTGCCTATGCCGTGCCGAACAGGAACCTTATTGTCATCGACACCCTGAGCGCCCTGAAAGAACCATTTACGCTCGGAACGACGCTGAAGCACGAATTGGTTCATATCATGCTTCATTACAGAACGGGCGGCAATGCGCCTCGCTGGCTCGATGAAGGAATCGCCCAGTGGACAACGAGCGGCATTGCCGAGATAATCAAGGACCCGCGCCTGAAGGTCCTGGAGCGCGCCGCGCTGACGGGACGGTTCATTCGCCTGAGGGATCTCGAACAGTATTTCCCCGCCGATGACACAGCT
>JAFGGB010000152.1 GCA_016930775.1 Deltaproteobacteria bacterium | reverse complement strand
TACATCAAGAATCGAGATGTTCACCTGCTCATCAACACGCCCAGCGGTCCGGCGCCCCGAAGGGACGAGGTGACGATCAGGAGCCTTGCCGTTTCTTATGGAATCCCGCTGGTAACGACGATTGCCGGCGCCGCCGCCCTGGCGAACGGCATCTTGGCACTGAAAAAAGGACGCTTCACCGTGAGGGCCCTGCAGGATATTTACAGGCAATAAGACGCCCGAGCAGCGAGGGGCGGTGCGGGGGTTGCAACACATGAGCGAGATGGAAGGGAAGGGATGGTCCGAAGGGTCTCGGAGTTTCCAGGAAGTCTCGCTCCTATGGGAATTGAGTCGCATTCTCAATAGAAGCGCCAACCTGGCCGATGTGGCGGGACCTGTCCTGGAGGCCCTGGCGAGCCGAATGGGAATGAGGCGCGGGACCCTCACGATATTCAACAGGAAAACCGGAGAAATTTCCATACGAGCGGCCCATGGCCTGTCGGAAGAAGAACGGCACAAGGGACGCTATCGCATCGGCGAGGGCGTTACCGGCAGGGTCGTTGAAACGGGAGAGGCCGTCATTGTTCCACGCATCTCCCATGAGCCGCGCTTTCTCAACAGAACGGGCGCCCGCCGGGAACTTCCGAAAGACGAACTATCGTTCATCTGTGTGCCAATCAAGATTGGAAAAGATGTTGTCGGCGCGCTCAGCGCAGACCGCCTTTTCGATCAGTCGGTTTCGCTGGAAGAGGATATGCGGCTCCTGTCCATCATTGCATCGATGATCGCACAGGCCGTCCAATTGCGGCGCGATCTCGAAGAAGCGCCCATAGCCGAGGAATTCCCTCATGAGACGACGCCCGCCGACAGGGCGAAAGAGCAACCCGTCAGTACGGGAATAGAGGGGATCGATGAGATCATAGACCGGCTCAGAATAGGCGATAACGTCGTATGGAGGGTTGATGACATAGAGGATTACCGTTCACTGGTCGTTCCCTTCGTCGCACGGGCTCTGCGGGACGGAAGAAAGGTTGTCTATTTCCAGTTTGCCGATCATGAACCGCTCATAGAGGATTCCGGGAAAGTAATCGTTCATCGCCTTGATCCGCACCGCGGTTTTGAACCTTTTTCCATTGGGATGCACAATATCATCACCGAAGCGGGGGAAGAGACATTCTATGTCTTCGACAGCCTTTCATACCTGCAATCGGCTTGGGCGACGGACCTCATGGTGGGAAACTTTTTCATGGTCATGTGTCCCTATCTTTTCGAACTTAATACCGTGGCCTGCTTTGCTATTCTCCGTCATCGCCATTCCTTCCAGACAGTTGCGCGCATCAGAAACACCACACAGGTCCTTATAGACGTCTACCATGCGGGCGGGGCCTTCTGCATTCACCCCCTGAAAGTATGGAACCGGCAATCGCCCACCATGTTTCTCCTTCACATCCGGCAGGGCAACCGCTACATCCCCGTGACAAGCAGCGTCGATTCGGCAAAGGTCTTCATGGAAGTCGCTTCTTCCGATTCCCAACAAACAGCGAAGAACCTCGATTACTGGGACAGGCTCTTTCTTGAGGCGGAAAAACTCGCACGGGCGGCGCCGGATCTGCCGGAACGGCAGAAAATGGTCGATCAGCTCTCCCGGATTATGCTGAGTCGCGAGTCCCGCATGCTGGCGCTTGCACGTGAGCATATGACCCTCGAGGATTTGCTTGCCGTTCGATCGCAGCTCGTGGGCACGGGGTACATCGGAGGCAAGGCGGCGGGGATGCTGATTGCCCGCAAGATGCTCCTGAACGACGAAAGCTTCGATTGGAACGAAGTCCTTGAATCCCACGATTCCTTTTACATAGGGTCGGATGTTTTCTATTCCTACCTCGTGCAGAACGGCTGGTGGAAACTGCTGGTTCGTCAGAAAACCGACGAGGGATACTTCGGAGTGGCGAAAATCCTTCGGGAGGAGATGAAACACGGCATTTTCCCCGACGAGATCAAGGAACAATTCATCCAGATGATAGAATATTTCGGCGCCTCCCCGATCATTGTCAGGTCGAGCAGTCTCCTGGAAGATTCCTACGGGAACGCCTTCGCAGGAAAATACGAGAGCATTTTCTGCATCAACCAGGGGACGCCTGACGAACGCTACAGGACGTTTGAGGATGCCGTGCGCCGCATCTTCGCCAGCACGATGAATGAAAGCGCCCTGATCTACCGAGTGCAGCGTGGTCTCCAGAATAAAGACGAACAGATGGCCCTTCTGGTCCAGCGGGTTTCCGGGTCCAAGAGGGGAGATCTCTTTTTTCCCGATGCTGCGGGCGTCGGTTTTTCCTATAACACCTTCATCTGGCGAAAAGAAATGGATCCTGAGGCGGGATTGCTGCGTCTCGTCCTTGGCCTGGGAACGCGAGCCGTAAACCGGGTCGAAAACGACTATCCGAGGATCGTCGCCCTCGATTTTCCTCTCATGAAGCCCCACGGCGACATGAACGACACGAGAAAATTCTCTCAGCGAGAGCTGGATATTCTTAACATTGGGACCAACAGAATGGAGGTCCTGTCCCTTGCAAAGCTGATGGCCAAGAAAGACGTCAACCTCAGGATGGACCTATTCGGAGTTCCTGACAGCGAGACAAACCGGCGTCTCCGGGATAGGGGGATCAGAAGCCAGGACGCATGGATATTGACCTTCGACGGACTTCTTGCCGCCACCCCTTTTTCCGACACTATCCGGCGGCTCATGAAGGTCCTGTCCACAGGTTTCGATTATCCCGTTGACATCGAATTCACTGTCAACTGCACCGACGATGGCAACTTCCGTATAAACCTCCTTCAGTGCCGGCCCCTCCAGACTATCGGTCTCACCGGCAGGCAGGAACTGCCTTCCAATATAGAGAAGGAGAAGCTTCTATTCAGCAGCCGGGGAAATTTCATGGGGGGAAGCATCTTCCAGCAGCTGAAAAACATAATATATGTTGACGCCCAGAACTACGTGAAGCTTCCTCTTCAGAAAAAATATGAAGTTGCCCGCATCATCGGAAAATTGAACCATAAAATAGCCGATCAGGAAGAATTTCCCACGATGATCATAGGTCCGGGCCGCTGGGGGACGACGACGCCTTCACTGGGAGTTCCCGTCACCTTCGCAGACATCAGCAATATGACTGTCATCGCCGAAATGGCCTACCGCGCGGGAGATCTCATGCCGGAGCTTTCTTTTGGAACGCATTTTTTCCAGGATCTTGTGGAAACGGGGATTTTCTACATCGCCCTTTTTCCGGATAAAGACGAAACGTTCTTCAATGCATCCTTTTTCGCCGGCGTTCCCAACGCCTTGAAGGATTGTTGCTCCGATTGCGACGCCTTTGAGCAGGTCGTAAGGGTATACGATGTCTCTCAGAGGAACATGCATATTGCCTCGGACGTGGCGACGCAGGAAACCCTCTGTTATTCAGCAGAAAGAGCACAGTAGCAGGCGATGCCCCAAAACGGCCTTTTTCTTTCTTCTTGCAAAGCTTGATGTGCCTCTTAAGAATCAAGCGAATGTGATTGATAACAGGAGAGCGAGTGAGTCCGCATTCCGTTGCGACGGAATGTTTACAGTCTGCCTTGTTTGCAGTAAACATTGCATCAGGTGGCTGCATGGGTTCAAACGAGAACGAATGAGCAACGCAGAAATGCGACAGGAGTGAATGTGATGGAAAAAGACCTGCTGGAAAAAGCTTACGATGTCGGCTTTGCCTTTGAACAGGATTACGGAGGATGCGCCCAATGCGTTATCGGTGCATTGTACCAACTGTTTCCGGACTTGCGCAACGAAGATGTCTTCCGATCAGCCACTGCTCTGGGCGGCGGCATCGGTCTTACTACGCAAGGCGGATGCGGGGCTCTTGCAGGCGCCGCGATGGCAATAAGCCAGATGACCGGTCGCAGCCTCGCAAATATTGCAGATCCCGAAAAAAAACGATTTGTCGCCTACAGGTTGGGCGAAAAACTGGTGAATGTGTTTATCGAAGAATACGGTACGGTAACATGCGAAAAAATACAGACTAAGCTCATGGGCCGGTCCTTTTACATGTATGAAGAGTGGAATGAGTTTCTCGCTGCGGGCGGCCATTCGACGGCCTGCACGTCGGTGGTGGGAAATGCGACTAGGTGGGCCGCCGAGATCATTCGTGGCTTGAAGGAGAAACAGTCCTGCTGAATTCCCGTTCCGGCATTCTTTTCTTTCTTGTTGAGAAGGCGATGGCGACCGTCGTCTCGGCAGCGAAAAGAGAAGAAATCATGGCGCGGCTGGCAGTATAACCGACATGGATTTTCTTCCGTCGATCTTGATCGTCAACGGTTTCTCCAGACGAATATGGCGAAGAAAAACAGTTTCTTTGCAGATCGGCGCATCTTCGAACCATGGCCATTCAAGAAGATCCTCCGAGCCCTCCGTGACGGTGATGTAGGGAATGCCCTGAGCGGTGATATTTTTGAAAAAATGGAATCCCATGGACGAGTCGGCCTTGATGTGTTCATTTCTCAGCTCGATAATCGCGCCGACGCCCGAGATGTCCTGCCACTTGACGGGTATGCCGAGCCACCGGTCCGACGAACCCCATCGTCCCGGTCCGACGAGGAGGTACGGTCGTTGATCTGCCAGGAGTGCGCCGTTGATTGAACCGATTTCTCTCGCAATGTCCGCTGTCCTGTCGATCCGGAAGTCTTTTCGCTTTACATAGACTATGTCGCTTATTTCATCGTGGATGCCGTGGCCAAGCGTCTCGTGAGATATGCACAGGGCCTTCTGACGGTCCGCAGCCGTTATCTGGACCTCCATGCTTTCCTTGTCGGCGATCATCGGGCGGGCGCTCAGAAGATAGAGAGAGCCGCGGTGTCGGTCCTGTCTGTCGAGATTAACGGCGAAATCGATCTCTACGGGACATCCAAGGGCTTGACGCCCGTTCCGGAGCAATTCCTCCAGCACCTCCGGCAGAGGAAGCAGTCGGTCTTTCAGGATGGAGGCGAACGTTACGATTTTCGGGCCGGCGATAAATCCCGTGTCGCGGATGTATCTTTCATCAGGCGCATAGGTGCTCGAAAGCATCTGAATTGGATATTCCTTCCATGCCTCATTGACGGTCCGCCTTACGAGAGATTCTTTCCCTCCGTTCATATCGAGAGCGTAGAAATATCTCTGGGCGTTCTTCAGAATGTTTTCCACGGTTGAAAATTGCGGCAGTGTCTGGGGGTAGCGGGGAGAGAAGCGCAAGGCCCCGTCCTCTTCCCTGAGAGTTTTCCCCAGGCCGAGGACTATTTTACAGATGCCCTCATCGGCCTTCATATGTGAGACGGGGTAAAAATTGTGCGAATGGGCGGAACCGCTGATGGCGGGATAGAAAAAGTCGCCGGTCTGCTGGCCGACGAGCCTCTGGATTATGACGCCCATCGCCTCTTCCCGTGGATGGTAGGCAATTTTTCTGAAATATTCCTTTGTTCGTTCCGTGAAGGACGATGCGTAGACAAGCTTGATCGCTCTGAGGAGTCGATGAAGGCGCTTCTGAAGATTGTCCTCGTTGTTGGGCAACATTATCGTCCGGTAGAGGCCGTGCAGCGGCTGGACATGGGCGTCCTGAAGCAGGCTCGAAGGTCGAACGGCCAGAGGATGCGTTACTTGCTCAAGATAAGCGGCCAAATCGTCAATTATTCGACCGGGCAGGTCCGCAGCCAAAAAATTTCGAAATACATCGTCGTCGCAGAGTTCCTCCCTTATGCAACGCTCAAGATGATTATCCCCCATGAATGACTCGAAAACGTCTGTGCAAAGCACAAGGGTCTTGGGTACATCCACCGTCAGGGTTTTATAGCGCTCCAGAAAGTCAGAGTGCTTGATCAACATGTTTGTCAGGAAAGCCAGACCCCGAGCCTTGCCGCCCATGGAACCGTTGCCGATGCGGACGAAATCTGTCACGTCGGCGTCGAAGTCCTCCCTGTTAAAGGTCGTGATAATGCCCTTCTGGCGCCACTTGCGCAGGGTATGGACGTGGCTGACGATATAATCCCTCAATTCGGCTGCAGATGGAAAATCGGAAGCGGCGACCTCCCGGAAGACAGAGGCCAGAGTAATCTCTGAGCGCGCCATTATCCATGTGGAGAAGTGGTTTCGTTCGGCATGATACATGAGAATGCTGTCGGGAAGTCCGGAGACCTTTTCTTCAAGTTCTTTCAGATTCCGAGCGCGCGCAATTTCCTTGCCGTCCGGTTTTCGGAACACAAAGTCGCCGAAGCCCAGGTGGTTCAGGAAAAAATCGTTGATCTCGGAAAAAAGATGAGGCGAGTTCTTATCGACGAACGACGCGGAGATCTCCCGGGCTTTCTCGCTGTTCGATGGGTCCGTGCTCATCATGAGAAGCGGCAGGAAGGGAAGCTCCTTTCGGATCTGGGAGAGAAATTTTACGCCGGCGAAATCATCCATTGTTCCGCCCAGAGGATATCTAGTATCTGAGAAGACCCCGAGAAGATAAGGCCTGTAGTGATTGTACAGAGTCAATGCTTCATCGAAATCGTGGGCGAGAAGAATCTTGGGACGGGCGCGCATAGTGAGAAGGCGGTGTTCCTCGTTGAGACCCGTCTGGAGCACGGCTTGCGTCTGACGGACCACCTCCTTGTACATATACGGAAGAAGGATGGAGTAGTAAATCGGCGAGTCCTCCACCAGGATGAGCACCCGAACGCGAGCCGTCTTCGTATCGTTGTCCACATTCATCTTGTCTTCGGCATTCTTGACCAGGGCAAGAAGAAGGTCTGAGTTTCCCGTCCAGATATAGACTCTGTCGATTCCCTCGAAAGAAACATTCTGAAGCGCCTGGTTAATTCCCCGGGCGCCGTAGGCCAGAAGATTAACCGGCAGTCCCGGCCGTTTCTTTTTGACATCGGAAGCGAAGGTCAAGGGATCGCTGTCATCGAGGTGGGGGGTTACGATCACCATATCGAAGTCGCGGCGTTCGAGAAGATCAAGGGCTTCACGGGCTGCCGACGCCCTCGTGACGCGGGGCGGCATGCTCAGATTCAGACCGCTGTACTCCGTGATGATCCGCGAGGCCAGCGTACCGTCTTCCTCCATGATAAATGCATCGTACGGGCTTGATACAAGAAGAACTTCCCTGATTTTTCGGGACATCAGCTCCAGGAAAATCCTGAAGTTCGAGTAAATCTGGCGGCTGAAATCGATTTCTTCTATGGCCATTGAGTCTCACCGAAAGAACCCGGCTGGTCGCCGCGCCTTTTACGAAAAGCGGATTATAAACGGTAGCAAGAGGTAAGGCAAATCCAAAATATCACGAAGAATTTCATTCCAATTATTCTTCTGTCGCCGCTCTCCGCGCGCAACCCCTTCCATCTGTTCACGATGCCCCAGATATCAATGATCTTGCCGGAACCTTTTACCTGTTCTGCGTCACGTCCGTGGCGCTTTATTCGCTCGATGTTCGCGAGCAACCTGCCCCGATCGACTATGGACAAAAAGTTGCAAGGTCCGATAGAAGGTCAAAAAATTTCACAAACATGTTGTTCGCTTTAGCCAACAGTCTGTTGGAACGATGTATGAGTTTCAAGAAGAGGACGGCAACTTGGTTCAGAGATTAAATAAGGACAACGTACATAATGTCGTTGTCAGATGAGGTGTCTAACGGCGAGACCGAATTGCCGGCACCTCGGTACGTATCACATTCTATCTGCCTTGCAGCGCATTGATGGAGTCATGGGTGGCGTGAAGATCATTCTTCAAGATTGCCTGTCGAAAAAACGGATCATATTCCGCCCGCCCTCTTTCGCTTGATACATTGCCGTATCGGCCCACTTGATGATGTCTTCTTGGCTGGATTCGTGATTGATGAACAGCACAACGCCGATACTCGACGTGCAATGATGTTCGACCGTCGTTGCTGCTACACTATCCTCACGCTTCGGCGTCAGCAAATAAGGCTCCGCCAGAGTGACGCGAATTCTTTCGGCAACAATGCCAACCAACGCGATAGATCGTTCTTTATCCGCATCCAACTCGCTGAGCAGCACCACGAACTCGTCGCCGCCAAAACGAGCGACGGTATCCATTTCACGCACGCAACGGGCAATGCGATGCGACACTTCGATCAACAACAAATCGCCCACATCATGCCCATGCGCATCATTGAGCGGTTTGAAGTTGTCCAAATCCAGGAACATCACCGCACCATAACGCCCGCTGCGTTTACAGGCGGACATCGCCTGTCTCAAGCGGTCGTTTAGCAGGCGGCGATTGGGAAGTTGCGTCAATGCGTCATAAAATGCGAAGGTGCGGATATACTCCTCGGCTTTCTTGCGCTCGGTGATGTCCTCCGTTATTCCCATCAGTCTTTCAACACTGCCATTCTTGTTCTTAATGGGAACAAAACTAGATTTAAAAATCGGTTCGCGCGGCCCGTTGGCCTTAAACTCGAAGTGGCTGGTTTCCCCGGCATAGGCCTTGGCGAGTAATTCCCCTATGCGTTCCCGGTCGGCATCGCTGACTCCGTCCAGATATAAAGAGCCTTGTACATTGCCTTCCTCTGTGAACCTATGCATGAGAATGCCCGCCTGGCTCATGGAGATTATCCTGCCATCCATATCTATCTCGTGAATGCTTACGGGAGAGTTTTCGAGGAGCAGGCGGTAATTATTTTCTCTTTCACGCAAAGCCCGGGTGATTTTCTCGGTTTCCAGCCGCGCCTCCTCCAGTTCCACGGTTCGTTGACGCACCTGATCTTCAAGAGTAATCGCTGTATGAAACAGGTTAAAATCAGATCCCAGAATACTTGCGTTGCGTTCGGCGCGGTTCATCAATGCATGAATGATCTTGTTCAAACGTGCGATCTCGGCCTGCAAGGTCTGCCTGTTTTCGCAATCTGTCGGCTCTACATGCTCAGGCATCGATCGGCTCCTAAGTTGGTTCTGGGGCTGAGCCTATGGCGATCCCGGTGAGAGTCTGGTTGACATGTACGCCTTGAAACTGTTCGCCGTAGCTACTAAAACCGATGGTGTTGTTGCATCGGAAAATATCCCCGATGCGATCTTTCAAACCGTTCTGTGAAGCCTCCAAATTCCGCAGGATGCAATCGCAGCCAATGACGAGCTGGGGTTGCCCGATTTCCGCACGAATATTATCAAAAGCCTGTTCTATATTATTCATCAGATCAACTCCATATGCCACCCTGAATACCACGCCCTCATCGATGGCACAAAAGAAAGTCAGGCTGCCATCGGGATTGGCCTTCTGGATGGAGCGCACATAGTCCGTCCCATCTATCATCACCACTACGGGCGAAGCGGCGAAACGCATAGGATTGAGCTCCTGCACTTCGACGCCCACCAGCCTGGCGTACTCTGCTGCGGCGGGCAATCCGTTGATCTCCTTGACAATGCGCCCGGTTGTATCGGCTTCCGTGACCACCAGCCGTTCATCAGTGGAAACAAAATGCTGTGTCTTGAATATCCTGAAGGGCAAAGAGGTGCTTATCAAGATCAGTGCGGCGCTATCGGAATGGAAGCGGCCATCGTTATAAACATAGGTCTTGGAAAATTTCAGGTCGTCACCCGCCGAACCGCCGAAAAGCGTGATCTTGCCCAAAGCATACTTCAATGCATGCGCCACCGGTTCTTCACGAACGGACATACCGTCAATCAGCATAAAGGCGAAGCTGTTATCCGGGCCTGCTTGTGGGATCCTGTTTTCAAGCTGCTGCAACAGTGCTTGGGCAAACTCATGCCCTCTGGTGATATCGAATTTGCTCAAACATTCCAGCAGTCCACTAACCGCCACGCAACTGCCCTTGGGAAAGCTTGCTCCTGACAGGCTATGCTGACAATAACCGGTCGGCCCGATTTCCCCGGCAGTGGTGCAGCCCACCACTTGAGTTCTGGCAAACAGACGGTTCATTTCCGCAGCCAGTGCATCGAGGTCGTATTCGCTGGAGCAAAAGAAGACCACTAATTCCATGTCTGGCTGGGCTACTGCCGCATGAAACTCCTGTACCGCCTGGCGAGCCTCCGTTGCACAGGATTGAGCCATACGAATATTCTGAATACTCATATTGACCACCTTTGTCTCGATGCCGATACTATACTCGATCGGGTTGAAAATTATTGCTGCGTTTTGATAAGAACTTGTTTTCAGTGGGAGGCAGAATAGGGAAATCATTCTTGTATGTCAAGGAAATGTTGAGCTCAACAAGAGGGGGTATAGTGCATGATAACCATAAATGAGATGAATTGCGGCATCCGTCCTTTTGAAAAATCGTATTTCCTCTTGATCTGTCCACCAGTCAGAAAGGTCTCTTCAGCAATAAACAGATAGATTTCTCCTGCACGTCTCTTGTTGCAATGAAGTGTAGATAATTTGGTGATTGCGATATATACATGCTTTCAAGGCACATTCAATGATCTGCCCCGATCGTCCCGCCCCTTAATTTGTATTTTGAAATATTCTAGTATGATTGATGAAACGATGGCTTATGCTGAAACTTCGCATCACCTGCGATTTGAGAATAAAGCCTTCGGCGTTAGATTGCGAGTTATAACTCAACTTTCGGGATTAGATTTCATTAACCACAAATTTGTTCTTTGCCAGATTGGCATAATAAAGGGCAGTTTTCATTATCAGATCGAAGAAGGTTTGAGCTGTTTTTTCACAGAAAGCACCCATTGTGCGAAGGCGATCAACTGCCAGAGCAAGGATTCGGTATAACGCTTCGATGAACGATATGTCGCTGAGTTCATCACAACAGGCATAGAACAGATCACCGAAGGTTCGATGATCCGTTTCCATGCGACACTGGTACGCGAGAAACTGGTAGCGCATGAACACGATGGTTGTATGAGCGATGAGAGCATCATAGTCGCGGCACTGGATCTCTTTTGCCAACTTCAGGTGTTGCTTGGCCATCTTGAAGAACACTTCGATATCCCACCGCTTGCCGTAGATCCTGACGATATCTTCTTCAGGAAGGTGGATATTGGTGGAAAGGAGCGCAAGCCAATCTTTTGTACGACGATCGCGGACAAAGACCACCTTGGCCGTATGTTCGCCTTTGAGCGTGACAATAACGCTGGCCAAGATCTTTGCCCTGCCTCGGCGCTTTTTCAGGCGGCGATAGATGGTTGTCAGGCCGCAGCGGTGTTCTTCAAAACCATAGAGGACTTTCGGCGTCTTTTTTACCATGCAGATAACCGGCAGATGCTGACTGATGTCTACAATGGTTGCCGGCATGCCGAACCAACTGTCCATAAGGACGTAGCGAGCGTCGATACCCGCAGCACGTACCCGTTTGACCATATCCGCAAGGTGCGCCGTGCTCTTCGTTGTGGCCTCTTGGCGTCGCTTGTAGGCGCAACAGCGTTTATCCACGATCTTGGTTTCTTCACAAAATCGCTTGGTGGCATCGGTCGATGACAACAGGGCAAAATCCAAAGGGAGGCAGCTGACGCCATCGGACCAGCAGAGGGCGAGCATGCGAAAGCCCCTGACAAAACGGCCGGTGGTGTGATCTTTGACCCGACTGAGCAACTCAACCATCTTGGACCGGGATCGATCATAGGTGCTGTCATCAATGATCAGGACCGATTCCCTCTCATTGCTGGTCAGTCGATTAAAGAAGCGGTACAGCTGGATGCCGAGGATCAGGAGAAAACGACGCCAATTGGAGCGAGGCCCCTTCAACAGATCATAGGCTGCATCCTTGCCAAAGGGGGCATCGTCATTTATAACGATGCCTCGGAAAAAGTTTTTTCCGAAGAAGGGCAAAGAAAATATAGGTTTTATCAAAGAGCGAACGCTGTATCCGTGCCGTTTACGGATGCTGCAACAGTGCAATATCGTTGAGACGTGAAAACGATCAAAAAAGTCGTCAATCTTGTTGGAGATGTAAACATCAGCTTGTATTCGGGAGGCGATCTTGGTATGGTTCATGGGAGCCCTTTCCTTTTGATATTGTTGTGTTTTATGGTAAATTCACTATAAATCAAAAGACTGGGC
>JAFGGB010000151.1 GCA_016930775.1 Deltaproteobacteria bacterium | reverse complement strand
TAACAACTTTTTTTACGGGACAACCCATATTTACATCGACGAGATCGGCGCCATAAGCTTCGACGGCGGCCGCGGCCGCGGCAAGAACAGCAGGATCGGCGCCAAAAAGTTGGACGCCCAGAGGCTTGTCGTCAGGCCCGGAGGCAAGATACCGAAGGGTCCGTTCTTTTGCCCTGACCAGGCCATTGGCGCTGATCATCTCGGTAAAACAGAGGGCAGCCCCGAACGACCTTACGATCCGACGAAAGGGCAGGTCGGTTATGCCCGCCATCGGGGCCATAACAAGAGGATTGTCGAGACGCAGCCTTCCGATGACAGGACCTTTCATGGACTCTCCCGTTGTTCCTCCGCCGTCGACTCCGCCATAGCTTTTCCTTCAAAGAAATTGCTCATTGTATAACATCAGGGAAGATAAGCGGCAAGCCGTCGTTTCATAACTGGAAAGGATTTATTTGCCAAGAGGGAACTCATCGTGTATCCTCCACAATAAATAAAGCATTCGGAGAAGCGGCCATGGTGAATAAAGTAATTCTCGTAGGACGATTGGGAGCTGACCCAGAAGTTCGGTACACTCAGGACGGCGCCATGGTGACAAGCTTTACTGTCGCCACCGATGATCGGTATAAAGACAAAAGCGGGGAAAACGTCCAAAAAACGGAGTGGCACCGTATCGTAACTTTCAGAAAACTGGCGGAAATAAGCAGCAAGTATCTTACGAAGGGAAAGCTGGTTTACCTGGAAGGAAAGCTTCAGACCCGTTCCTGGGAAGATCGGGAGGGAATCAAGCGATCTACGACGGAAATTGTCGCTTCCACTATGCAAATGCTCGACCGCAGAGGACAGGACGAGCAATCCTCGGAAAGTCCCAGTGACAAGAGCCACCAGGGGCCATCTCCCGAACCGATGGATGATGATGTTCCTTTTTAGATGGCGCGAAAGAGGACAGGCGCCTTATTGAGAGGAGACATTGGGGGGCAGGACAAGACGAACCACCTGGCCGTGCTCTCCCAGAACACCCAGCGATTTTCCTTGGAAGGTTAGACGCACGCCGCCAGCGTTTCCGATGGCCAATTGGAAATTTTTGTCCGCTCTCTGGCTGATTCGCTCTCCCGGCCGCAAGAGTACTTCCACAGGCTCGCGATCATCTGAAATGATGCGCATCCATGTGACTTCCAGGGCCTCGACTTCCAACAGGTAAGGTCCTGAGGCGAGCGGAGGGTATCCTCCTGAACCATCCGGCTTCCCGGGTTGACCGGCCGCGGCCGGTCCTTCAACAACCGCCCGCGCACTTTCGCCGTTGCCGGCCTGCGACGTCGGTTGGAATGAGTTTTCTGCCTGAGATTCAACGGGCGACGGCGCCTTTTGTCTTTCTCCTCGAGAATAGGCCGGTTCCCCCATGGTCCCGTTGAGGGCGGAAGGCCGTGGTTCCGACGTCGACGGCCTATCGATCTGCTGAACCTTCCGAACGCTCAGATTGTGGAAGAGAAAAAGAACGACAATTACGACTATGGCGGCGATGAAAAAACCTATTATGGTGTAATGAGAAAAGCTGGTCGGTTCAGCCTTCGGTCCCTGGAGGCTTTGCCGTTCCGCCTCGACGGAATCGAGATATCCCTGATAATCTTCAACATACGGAGCGCTGCCGACACCGAGGAGCTCCGCGTAGGTCCGTATGAAGGCCGTGGAATAAATTGGCTCGGGAAGATAATAGTAGAGTTTTCCTTCGATGGCCTGAATGACCGTTGGACTGATCCTCGTCTCCGCCGCTACGTCCTTGAGAGAAAGGCCCCTTTTCTCTCTAATGGCCTTGAGCGATGGGATCTCCGACGTCATCTCTTCGTGATCTGAAGGCACCGCAATTCACTCCCGTCTGAAGGGCCAGCCTTTTTCCGTGTGACGACAAGTACCACGTATTTTCCCGGGAGGCAACAGAAATGTCTCAACATTTACAAGGATTCATGGTATGTGACCACTGGTTTTCTACAGACCGGAGGAATTTGATGCAATCCCCTCTCACAGCCTTGGCAGATATGGCCCGGCAGGCTGGTTCCATACTGAAAGATCGATTTCACAAAGACAATGCAGTCTATTTTAAGGGCGACATCGACATTGTTACCGAAGCGGACCGTCTGTCCGAAGAATATCTTGTTTCGACAATCACATCCCGTTTCCCGAAACACGACATTCTTACGGAAGAACGAATTCTCGAATCGAAAGGCTCTGATTATCGGTGGATCATTGATCCGCTTGACGGCACAACGAATTACTCCCACCACTTTCCGGTCTTCTGCGTCTCTCTGGCACTCGAAGAGAGGGGCATTGTCATTGCGGCAGCCGTTTACGATCCACTGCGCGATGAACTCTTTACGGCGGAAAGAGGAAGGGGCGCTTCTCTGAACGGCCGCGCGATCGCTGTTTCCCGAACGGCTGATTTGTCACGGGCTCTTCTCGCCACGGGATTCCCTTACGACATCAGAACTAATCCAAACAACAATATCAACTATTTCAATGTCCTTGCACTTAAGGTCCAGGCCATCAGACGAGCCGGCTCGGCGGCCTTGGACCTGGCGTATATAGCGGCGGGACGATTTGACGGCTTCTGGGAATTGAGGCTGCGCCCCTGGGATACGGCGGCGGGATGGCTCCTTGTAGAAGAGGCGGGGGGAAAGACTTCGGATCTCAACGGAAAAACTTTCTTCATCAATGCTCCGGGCATGGTGGCGTCAAACGGAGTTCTTCACAATGACATCCTGAAAATTATCGACGACATCAATCCCCTGGACGACCGGCTTTTAACCAACCAAAAAGGCTGAAATCGGCGCCGAACGAGTGGATCGAGCAGGGCAGTGAAGTTCGGCTATACGGGCAGGTAGCGTATGCAGGATTTTATATTTGAAAATCCAACGAAAATTATCTTCGAGAAAAAGAGCGTCCCCAAGGTTGGCGTCGAGGTCCGCCGCTATGGAACAAAGGCGCTTCTCGTTTACGGACAAGGCACCATCCGAAGAACGGCCGCCCGGAAGAGCATCGCCCGCCTTAAAACCTGGTTTCATTCCATCGGCAGCCCAGTTTCTCTCGTCGAGGGAGAAATGCCCGGGGAAGACATGGATCGCATCTCCGACAATGTCGCCGCCCTTGCCTCTCTTTGGAAGCTTCAGGATTACGGACGAGACGTTACTGCCGCGATACTCGATCGCTGCAGGTGACGGGGGCGACCGTGACGGGAATCATCCTGGCAGGGGGGCAAAGCTCCCGCATGGGCTTCAACAAGGCCTTCGCAACATTCGGAGGCGAGCGTCTTATCGACCATGCCACGGGAATTTTCAGGAAACTCTTCAATCAAACGATTATAGTTACCTTGGCCCCCCTGGACTATCTCGATATTGACGCCACCGTTGTAACGGACATATTCCCCGGTGCAGCGGCCCTTGGAGGAATATATACCGGACTCTTCCATGCCAAGGAGGAAAAATCCTTTGTGCTATCCTGCGACATGCCCTTTATCCAGGAATCCTTTATTTCATACATGATTGAAGCGAGCAGTCGTTACGATATCGTCGTGCCTCGCCGACCCGATGGATTGCAACCGCTTCACGCCATATACTCCCGGCGGCAGCTCCATTCAATAGAACGGAATATCAAGGCGGGAAATCTCAAAATCACCTCCTTCTACGGCTCTTCGAACATCCGCATCATTCCACCCGACATCATCGACACTTTCGATTCGGAAGGCCTGATGTTCATGAACATCAATAACAGGGACGACCTTGTCCGGTCGGGCGGTTTGCCTCCCGTCGACCGGCGCGGGAGAAACGGCGCCTCGACGCCGCAGAGATAACCGAGGGGGAACGCTCTATGCATAGCGCCACGATATCCTGTGAAACCATCCGGCGCCGGGCTCGTGAAGGGAAAGCGTCTCTTATCAAATATGTAACCGAGCTCTGTCGGCGAATCGCCGAAAAGGAATCGATTATCCAGGCGCTTCTACCGGAAACCGAAAGGGAAAATCGTCTCATTGGAGATATCGACGTTCTCTATGACCGATATCCTTCACCGGATAACCGGCCGCCTTTCTTCGGGATTCCCGTAGCAGTGAAAGACATTTACCGAGTGGACGGTTTTCCCACAGGATGCGGATCTGATTTGCCCGACCAATTGTTTCAAGGTCCCGAAGCTCATGCGGTCAGGTTGCTTCGCGAGGCGGGAGCTCTCATTATCGGAAAGACGGTCACCACCGAATTCGCTTTCTACGAGCCAGGACCGACGAGGAATCCCCGCAATCCGGAACATACGCCAGGCGGATCAAGCAGCGGATCAGCCGCCGCTGTGGCGGCAGGATACTGCCCTCTCGCCCTGGGAACGCAGACTATCGGTTCCATCATCCGGCCGGCCGCTTATTGTGGAATAATCGGTTTCAAACCGACCTACGGAAGGATTTCCCTGGAAGGAGTTATTCCCTTTTCACGATCTGCCGATCACGGAGGATTCTTCGCCCAGGATGTTGATGACATTGCGTCGGCAGCCGCTCTTCTCTTCAATAATTGGAAAGATTCCGATGCTTCCGTCACCGGCAAACCCGTCATCGGGATCCCCGAAGGCCCCTACCTGAACGCGGCATCGAGGGAAGCCCGGAACTCCTTTGAACTGTCCCTGGAAAAAATCCGGCAGGCGGGGTATTTGATACGGCGTCGAAGTCTTCTTGAAGATATCGACGATATCGCCCTTCTTCATCGCTCCATGATTGCCGCCGAATTCGCCGAAGTTCACCGCACGTGGCGCCGGCTTTACGGACCATTGTATCGCACGCGCACAGCGGCGCTCATTGAGGAGGGCATGAAAGTTTCACCTGCAAGGGCTGACGAGGGAAGAAAGAACCGTGAAATCCTCCGCCGAAGGATCGAATCGGTCATGGGGGCAAACTCTATCGACCTCTGGGCAAGTCCGGCGGCAACGGGACCGGCGCCGGCCGGCATCGGATCTACCGGCGATCCCGCCATGAATTTACCGTGGACTCACGCCGGCCTTCCAACGGTCACCATTCCATCGGACATCGATTCGGCCGGTCTTCCTTATGGACTTCAAATCACCGGCGCCTGGGGCGCCGACGAAAAAATGCTGAGATCTCTTGCCGGCATTACAGTATCTCTCGCTCGGCGTTAACGCCGCGAACCAGGCATCGTCACTGCCCTTTGGCCGGCGCCGGGGGAGACCATGCTCCCTTTTCCAACAGCCCGTCTATGGCATGGTCAATCGATGCCATGATGCGGTCGAGCCTTTCATGACTTTTATCGGCTCGGTATAAAACGGAGGCGCCTATCATTGCCGAGAAGATGATTTCCGACATGTCGGTCGTATCAACATTCTTCCGGATTAGCGACCTGCTTTGCGCTTCCTGGAGATACCTCAGAATCATCAACTTCAGCTTGGTGAATTTCTCGGCGATGTCGTTTACGAGATCAGGACGGCTGCCGTTCAGTTCTACAGAAAGATTCACGAAGATACAGCCCCCGGGAAAGGTCTCAGAGAGTTTCAGATATCGCTCGCGATAGTTCTCCAACAAACGTTTCAATCGGTCGATAGGGTTGTCCGGACCTTCATCGAGACCATAAAGACATCGTTCACGCCAGATCCTCCGGGCCTCCTTAAGAACGGCCCGGTAAAGATCTTCCTTGCTCTTGAAGTGATTGTAAAAACCACCCTTCGAAGTGCCTACCGTTTCAAGGATATCGTTGACGGATGTGCCTTCATAACCCTTTATCGAAAAAAGTTTCAGGCTTTCATGAACGATTTCTTCCTTCAAGCTCATTGTCGCCTCTCCCGCGGACAGAATTTTCCGCCTATAATATCATTGCACAACATTCAATCGGGGCATGACAGTAGAATGTGCCGAAAAAACAGCGACGACTACCCCCTCTCTCCCCAAAGAAGGGGGAACTGCCGCCACCACAGGAACTTCATATCCTGCTCTCTATGCTCCCCGTTAAACTTTCGCAGATCCTAATGAAAGCGTTCAGGCAACGCGGAATCTCATTTCCACTCGCGTTCCGAGGCCGTTTTCCGAAAGCATCACAAAATCATCGGAAAAACGCTTCATATTATTTATACCGCGACCCGCGCCGAAACCCTTGTCTCTCACTTCATCGCTTGCCGTGGAAAATCCCTCCACCATGGCTGCATGAAGATCGGCTATACCGATCCCGTTATCCAAGACGAGGAGAATAATGTCCCTGCCATTCGTGAAACAGTACATATTTCCCGTTCCTGTACTGTGAATGACGACATTAACTTCCGCTTCGTATGCGCAGACGCCTACCTTCCTCAGATCTTCCTTGCCTAAACCTCGACTTTGGAGAAACCGCTTGAGAGCAACGGCGCCGATGCCGGCATTCGACAGATCGTCATAGTCTATCTCGAAATAGAAGTCAGCCGATCCAAAATCAAGGGAGATCCCCTTCGTAAGGGATTGGTCCTTCTTGAAGGACCATTTTCTGTCTCCACGTGGTGAATAGGTATAAGGATATCCGTAGGATTCATTGCTCCTCTCGGAATTCATTGCAGTGCTCCAAATCGCTCAATCCATTTTCACCAACACCCGTAAGTAGCGAGAAACTTTTCATAAAATATGCCGACTGTCAATAGAAATCTTGCGGCATCAACAGTTCTGCCGCCGCAATGAACATTTCACACCGGCCCCAGCGGCGCCGCTGGCAAGCCGCCCCGTTAATTTCGTGAGCGATGATATCGAAGCGCCTCCTCCATGCATTCTTCTTTACTGTCGCACCGACCCTGCAGGTGGCTTTCGCGGGCATGGCGAATCATGGCTTCTCTCGCGGGACCTTGCCCAATAGCATGTCTCTGGAAAAATCCCCGCAGTTCCTCTCGTGAAAGTGGGAACGACCGGGATTCTATAGATCTGAAATGATGATCCACATCGGCAGGAACAAGTCCCTGGGCGGTTGCAAGAGCGCCATACAGGGAAAGCACACGCCGTCGCGACGGCCTGTCTTTCATCCATCGACCGAAATTTTCCAGAAGAGTAAGCGGATAGGGACGCTCCGCATGGAGCCAGAGGCGGCTCAGCCAGAGCCCTTCATCGACTATTTCTCCCGGGAGACGGAGGCTTCGGGCCGCCGGTTCAATAACCCTCCGAAAAGCACTGTCCGGGGGTGCATCGCCGATCGGCCATTGCGAAGCAAGACGGCGCCGTGCCACGAGAAAAAGGAGCGGCGCCCAGACGGCATTTTCGTCCAGATCATCGCCGACAACTGCTATGGTCTTCTGGAGAGCCTGAATCTGGTCATCTCCCAAAGATGAAAAAAGGGGGAAACTAAGAGAGGCTATTCCCGTCTCTCGAAAAAGCCTGAAAAGGCCGATCGCGTCGGCCTTCAGGGCGCGTCCCGTTTCCTGAGTGAGCGGTTCCTGCGGGATCGATCGGAACGTCTCGGGATAGACCCGACGGATCGCTGCAAGCGTTTCCGCATCGATTGCAAAGCCCGCGTCACTGAGTTGACAGGCAAACCGTACGGCCCTGATCTGGCGGATGGGATCCTCGAAAAAACGATCGCCGGCAATACCGATAGCTCGTATGCATCTTCGTTCCATATCCCCTATTCCCCGGACCGGATCCTCTACCAGAAAGGACAGGTCTTCACCTTCCCTCTTCAGTCTGAGAGCCACGGCATTCATCGTGAAATCCCGCCTTTGCAAATCCTCATCAATGGCGACGCCATCGATATCGAACCGGAAGTCCCGGTGCAGAGGCCCCGTGCTTACTTCGCGACCTCGCGCAAGCGCCACGTCAATGACGCCGGGAAAATCCCGGAGATAAATCTTCATGACGGGAAAACCGCTCTCGACGCATTTGGCGGACCGAATGCCGCCGAAATTCCTGGCCATCAGTGCTGCCAGTTGCGACAGTCCATTCGAGGGCATGCCTGTAATGACTGCATCGATATCTCGGACAATTGCAGGACGGGAAAAAATCGCTTCGAGGAAAAGATCCCGGACAAAACCACCGACAAGATAAACTGAAGTCGCCACTGACGTTCGAGAGGAAAAACCACCCACAGAATCAGCAAGGCAACGGATCGCATTGAACAATGGTTCATGCCTCTTCAGGCGGCGCCGGAGCAGTTCAGTTAGTTGTTCTGTCATAACAATCACACCGGTCTCCGCAAAAGATCCTTTTGAGAAAAGAGAACCAACTCAAGGTCAGACCGCATAAAATGCACCCGAAATAATCTTGAATTTTATCTTTACAGTCGCTGAGAAATATTGCATTGCCGAAAAAAGCGGGAAACCGGCAAAATGCTTTCATGCCCTTGATTCCAATGATGAAGAGGGCCTTCAAAGAGCCCTTCATTGAACAGAAGGGGGTGTGCCGTACAAACAACCGTCTCCAAGGGCGCGCCTGCTTTTGAAATACTCGCTGCGAAGCCAAGGGAAATATAGCGGCCACCGCCATCGGTTCTCACGGAATGAGCAATGTGAAGGAAATGCTCCTCGGTTCCATCTCGGAAACGGTCGTCGGAAAATCGAAACATCCTGTTATCGTTGTGAAACGCTGACGCAGCGCCCTTGAAGGAACTTAACAAGCCTGAGGAGGGACGGCGGCTCTAAAAAATTCCCTCCTTCGCCCTTCTCGTGCGTAACCGAATAGTTGCCGTTACAATCCCATATCACTGTTGATCAAGATCACTTTCACTCTGCCTTTTGGAGAAGATTTTTCGGTAATCACCCAGCTATTGCATATCCTTTCAGGACTTTGGCAGTCATTGCAGAAAGAGGTTTTCGTGCAGGGAGTATTCCTGCCGAGTCGCAGTGAATTCGCCGGCGCCGCTACGTTCTTTATTCTGCTTCGGGCCGATTCCACATCGGAAACAATTTTATTTCTTCCTGCAAAAACGATTACATGCTTTGGACCGAACGTCAATCCCGCAACGCGGTTTCCCGTTCCGTCGAGATTGACGAGAACTCCCGTTTCGGTCACGGCGTTCGATCCCGTGATAAACAGATCGACAAGCAATCCTTGCCTTCTCCTTTCCAAATTTTCCTCCTTTGAAATCGCCGGATCGAACGGATCTATTATTGCAATGTCCGATCTTCTTTTAAGGAACTCGTACAATCCGGTCGCAATGAATGTCATCGAATATCCCCAGGATATGCTTCCGGGATTAATCGTGTAGATGATTTCTTTTAGGGCGATTTCTTTCGCATTGTCTCCATTTTCGGCTATAAATGCCTCGAAGTTGTTCTTTTCCAATTCTTTTTTTACGTGAGTCAGTTTCAACTTCCAGAAGTTCTCAACAGGCTTATTCATCGACTGTCTCCTTTTGTTAATTGCATGGTGCATTTGCAAGGCGCTACGTATATACCACATCTTTATAATTGCGAACAGCGAAGGCAGGCAGACGCCTGAAAGACGATCAAAAGCCTATTTTGCACATGCAAGCCTATGCTTATGCCTCCACGGTGAAGGTGAAGGGGTCTTTCGGAATATTCACCGTATTTCCGGCAGAAACGACATTTCAAATCGTCTGCATGCTTAATAAAATGAGGAGGTTATTCAAAAACGCCAAATTGATAAAATATAAACGGTATGATAAGGATAGAGTCCACAGTTGGCTTATGCCCTGAATACAACGTTTTATCATCAAAATTTTCAGGAGGCTTTATGGGCGATATCGAGAGAATTGGCGTCATAACGAGCGGTGGCGATTGCGGGGGACTGAATGCCGTAATAAAGGGAGTGGCGCGAGAAGCCTACGCCTTCGGTATAGAATCGTACGTTGTTCCGAACGGATATGCAGGTCTTTACAATCTTGTCGACATGGAGAAGGTGGTTTTATTAAATGCCGAAAGGGTCAGCCGGATTGAGGCGTCACTGGCAGGATCCGAGGCAGGTCATTCCCGCGTGAAGATAAGTAAAATTGCAGATCCCGAAAGATACGACCGCATAAAAAGCGGTTTAAAAAAACATCATATCGACGCGCTGATTATCAGCGGCGGCGACGATACCGGAAGCGTTGTTCTTGATCTTACAGCTCAAGGAATTCCCTGCATTCATGTGCCGAAAACCATGGACCTTGACCTGCAGCCCTATAGTGTCGGCGGCGACTCCGCCGTAAACAGGATCTCCATCTTCACCCGGGAAATCAAGACGACGGGCCTCAGCCATAATCGCGTTATTGTTATGGAAGTATTCGGCAGATATGTCGGTCATGTCGCCTTTCGCGGAGGCATAGGGGCGGAAGCCGACGCCATCCTCATACCGGAAATACCCGTTGATTTTGACGTCGTGTACAATCATATGAAATCAACGTTCTTTGGAAGAGTAGAGCGCAATGATGTCAAAACCGGGACCTATATCATCGTTGCCGCCGAAGGATTCAAAACCGCAAGCGGCGAAATGATATTCGACGAGTCGGTGGGAGTGGATGCCTTCGGTCATAAAAAGCTTGCGGGGGCGGGAAGACATGTTCGTCAGCAACTCGAGAGGAGACTCAAGAGCGACCCGGCAGTAAAGGAATTTATGAAGAAAACAGGAATGTTCGTACCGGGAATCTATGAAATTCCGGAAGTCAGAGAAGTAGCCCCAGGTCATCTCGTCCGCTCAGGACAATCTTCAGCCTATGATGTCAATTTCGGGCAAAGGGCGGGAGCGGCGGCTGTTTTTCTCTTGCTTGGAGGGAAAGCAGGCAACACAGTGATTAATGTAGAAGGCAACAATATTATTTATATGCCTACGGCTGAAGCCATCAAACCCAGAGAAGTCGATATCAGGGAAGTTGCTCTGTTTGAAAGTTTAGGCATATGTTTCGGCAGGAAACCCCAAGAATTCAAGCCTGCGCTTGTAGAGCAAACGACTGCCGTCAAAAGACACCTCTAATGGAGATGCACAATCAGCACTTCATGCTTCTGCGTCGCTCAAGGGCGCTTCCCCGCGCAAGCGTCTGGATCGCAATTCAACTCTTTCTCAATAATCCAGGGTTGACAGCAGCGCTTCTTTCTTCACCCAAGACACAAAAGGTTATGAAATCATGACCGGAAGCGACAGGCGCCTTTGCCAGCGGACGGTAACGGCAGCCGTTCTTGTGAAAAACGGGAAAATTCTCATCGCCCGCAGGCGCGCCGGCGACCCACTGGCCGGCTGCTGGGAATTCCCCGGCGGGACCGTCGAGTCCGGCGAGTCGCCTGAGGCTTGTCTCGCCCGAGAGATGAAGGAAGAATTTGATATAGACGTCGCCATAGGCTCTTTTCTGGGAGAGAGCTTTCACCATTGCGACGACGGTCATATACGGCTGCTGTTCTACCGGACCTTTTGGACGGGAGGCGAGCTCGCATCGATGGTTCACGACAAAGTCGCATGGGTGACGGTGGAAAAACTGGAACACTATGCCTTCGCCCCTGCCGACCGTCATTTCGCGGAGCGTTGCATAAAGGGTGAAATAACGTTGTAAGAATCAAGGGCGCGTTTTACACGCCCTGCTGCCGAATACACTTTTCTGGGAGGGACCGTCTACCTGATAGGCGAGCCTTTCGCAACCATGCCGTCGAAAGAGACAAGGGCAAGCCCCTTGTCCTTGTTCGTCGCAAGCAGCATCCCCCGGGACTCGATGCCCCGTATCTTAGCCGGTTTCAGATTCACCACGACGGCTATCTGCATTCCCACAAGGACTGACGGATCATAATCGCCGCCGATACCGGCCACTATCGTCCTCTCTTCACCGACATCTACGGTTATTTTAATGAGCTTGTCGGACTTGGGCACTCTTTCGGCCGCCAGGACAGTGCCGGCTCGCATGTCTATCTTCTGAAATTCCTCGATGGATATTTCTTCCTTGAGATCCCGAAGCCCGGCAGCATCCGCCTCGGCCAGGTTGCACTCCACCCGGGGAAAGAGCGGTTCACCGCGGTCTATAACGCTCCCCGGAGCAAGCCCGCCCCAGGTCTTTACCTTTTCAAAATTCCTGGCTTCTCCATCCTTTACACCGAGACGGCGAAGCATCTCTACTGCCGTTCCGGGCATGAAGGGCGTCAGGAAAACGGAGATGAACCGGAGCGCTTCAAGGATATTGTAGATAACCGTATTGAGACGGTCGAATGAGGCGCTGTCTCTGGCCAGGACCCAAGGTTCCTGTTCGACTATGTATTTGTTCGTCATGTTGATGAATTCCCAGACGGTCTGGAGGATTCTATGAAACTGCAAGTTTTCGAAACACCGCACAGTTTCGGCCAGAAGAGATTCGCCTTTAGCGACGAGATCCCTGTCGGACTCTGCCCGCCCGCCCGCCGGCGAGGGCGCCCTGCCGCCGCAGTATTTAGCCGCCATGGAAAGCGACCGGTTCACCAGATTGCCCAAGTCATTTGCAAGATCAGAGTTGGTCCGCTGGACAAAGCTTTCCTCGCTGAAGTTGGAGTCGAGACCGAAAACCATCTCTCTCATGAGATAGTACCTGAAGGCATCGAGACCATATTTATCCTTGAGCTCCAGAGGGCGGATAACGGTCCCGCGGCTTTTCGACATCTTCCCCTGGTCTATGTTCCAATAACCGTGTACGTTCAGGTGGCGGTAGGGTTCCACTCCGGCCGCCTTCAGCATTGTGGGCCAGTAGATGCCGTGGGGCTTCAGAATGTCCTTGGCGACGAGGTGCTGAGCCGCCGGCCAGAAGGTTTTGAAGGATTCACTGTCAGGATAGCCGATTCCCGTGAGGTAATTAATCAGTGCGTCGAACCAGACATAGGTCACATATTTTTCATCGAAGGGCAACGTGATGCCCCAGGTAAGGCGGGTCTTGGGCCGGGAGATGCAGAGATCTTCCAGCGGTTCCCTGAGAAAGGCCAGCGCCTCGTTCCGGTATCGTTCGGGCCTTATAAAGTCAGGATTGTCGGTGATATGCTGTATCAGCCAATCCTGGTATCTGCTCATGCGGAAAAAATAGTTGCTCTCCTTGCGGTGCTCCGGAACCGTCTGGTGATCAGGGCATTTGCCGCCCACAAGCTCCGATTCCCGGTAAAACCGCTCACAGCCCACGCAATAGAAACCTTCATACTCGCCAAAGTAGATATCGCCTTGGTCGTAAACTTTTTGAAGTATCGCCCGAACCGTCTCCTTATGGTTCCCATCGGTAGTCCTGATGAAATAATCGTTGGTTATGTTGAGCTGCGGCCAGAGTTCCCGGAACTGCGAGCTGATCCGGTCCGTGTATTTTTGGGGAGTCTCGCCGACCTTGTGGGCCGCCTCCGCCACTTTATCGCCATGTTCGTCCGTACCGGTCAGAAAAAAGGCGGTGAAACCGCTCATGCGGTAATAACGGGCCATCACATCGGCCATAATCGTCGTATAGGCATGTCCGAGATGCGGTGAAGCGTTAACATAATAAATTGGAGTTGTTACATAAAAAGCCTTTTTCATGATTGCCCGCACTCCTGAAAAAATAATCCTGACAGTTCTGACTTACGAAAGTATCTCGTCAACGGAAACCTCCACTTCATTTCCTTCGCCCAAATCGACGACAACTTTCTCGTCAAAGATATTCTGCCGAACCACTTTACCCTTGCCTTGGGCTATCGTCACGCTCTTGCCGAGCTTGGGCATATGCCTCTTGGCCTCGGCGTAGGTATCGTATTCAAAGGAGAGACAACACATGAGCCTGCCGCAGATGCCGGAAATTTTCTCGGGATTCAGGAGCATGTTCTGCTCCTTTACCATTTTAATCGACACAGGACTGAAGTTCTTGAGAAAACTGTTGCAGCAGAGTTCACGACCGCAGACTCCGATGCCTCCGAAAATTCTGGCCTCGCTTCTGACCCAGATCTGGCGGAGTTCTATTCGTGTTTTGTACTGCTGGACGAGTTCCTTCACCAGTTCCCGAAAGTCCACACGCTTATCGGCAGTGAAATAAAAGATGATTTTCGATTTGTCAAAGAGACAGTCCACGCTGACGAGCTTCATTAAGAGATTCAACTCCCGTATCTTCTGGGAGCAAAAAGAAACGGCTTCTTTTTCCAGTTCCTTGTTTCGGTCATCACGCTCGAAGTCTTTTTTCGTGGCCGGTCTGATGACGGGTTTGAGGTTCCCGGGCAGCCGATCCCGCAGGATCAACCTGACCTCCGTCATCGCTGTTCCAAAGGCCATGCCGTTCTCCGTATCGACGATGACCTTGTCATTTTTCCTGATTACATGATCTCCTGCGTCGAAGGAATAAACTTTCCCCTGGTCCTTGAAACTCACCCCCACAACTCTCGTCATGGAGTCGTCGCGTTCTTCTATGTTTTCCTTTTCTTCCATTCCGTATATTTTTCTCTATGCCTATTCCGCTAAGGACAGGAGCATCGCCTCAAGGACAATCTGCCTGTTCACGTTTTGTTCGACAGCCTTGTGCGCTCTATTGACTGCGTCAATGCGCCCAAGAAGCGCATGTCGCTGCAGACGGCTTGCTTTGACCAGGGCCATATGAGCCATGTCGCTGTGAAACAACCGATCCTCTTCTCCCGTTTCCCGGAAAACGAGCAGATCCCGATACCAGCTTCTGAGAAGAGAGAGTTTTTCCAGAGTCTTCTCCCGGCCGTCGCCGAAAAGACCGGCGGCCAATACCAGGGTCAGAGGATCTCTTCCGTCACAGAGCTTTTCAAGGCGCTCGATAAAAAGCCCCTTATCCTGAATATAGTCTGTATCACTCAACGTTATGGCGCGGCCCACGCTTCCACCTGAGGACGCGGCAAGAATTTCGGCGGCGGGAAAATCCATGCCCCGGGAAAGAAGCGCAGCCGTCATGTCTTTTCGCCGAAGAGGACTAAAACGTACGCGCTGGCATCGCGATACGATTGTGGCTGCCAGTTGATGGGGCCGGGACGTGACGAGCACCATTATATTCAACGGCCTGGGCTCTTCCAGAGTCTTGAGAAAAGCGTTCTGGGAAGGACCGTTCATGGCTTCCGCCTGGTCTATGATCACAACTCTTCTCTTCGCCTCCAGGGGGCGGAAGGACATCCTGTCGCGGAGCTCGCGAATCTGGTCGATTTTGATCAGCGCTCCATTGGCCCGAAGGGTGATGACATCCACATGTGTTCCGTGATCGATCTTCCTGCAGGAAGCGCAGCAATCACAGGAATCTGTTCCGCCTTTCTCGCAGTTCAGAGCCTTGGCGAAGGTTTCGGCAGCGGTCCGTTTTCCCACTCCCGCCATGCCATGAAAAAGATAGGCATGCGCCAGCCGGTCCCGTTCAATAGCCGAAGTGAGGACCGCAATTTGTCGATCCTGTCCATGAATATTCCGAAATGACATGGACGTTTCACCTGGCGCTCATGAATGCGTTCAAGTGACGGCAAATCTCGCCATGGATATCCTCAACGTCGCCTTGGCCGTTCAAAACGACAAACCTGCGGGCATGTTTGCGGGCTAAGTCAAGATATCCTTCACGAATTTTTCGATGAAAGTCCAGCGTCTCTCCTTCAAAGCGATCGGCCGCCGTTCCCGAACGGGACCGCCCAGAGGCCCGGGCCATACCCACTTCCGCGGGAAGATCGAAAAGAAACGTCTTGTCCGGCACGAGAGAGGCGGTAGCGAACGCATTGAATCTCTCGATCGTCTCGGCATCGAGAGACCGGCCGTAACCCTGGTACGCCATCGTAGCATCGGCGTATCGGTCGCACAGAACGACCTTCCCCGTCTCCAGCGCCGGGCGGATTACTTCCTCAACATGTTGAGCCCTATCCGCCAGGAAAAGAAGCATTTCCGCCTTTCCTGCCAGGGAAAGCGATACTTTGTTTAATAGAATCGCCCGCAATTCGCGGCCCAGCTCGGTGCCGCCGGGCTCGCATGTAACAACGGCAGGGACGTTCATCCTTTTCATGAACTCTCCTGCCTTTCTGATCTGAGTTGATTTCCCTGACCCTTCGCATCCCTCGAAAGTAATGAACAATCTCATCGGCAAACTCCTCGGGTCGAGAACGGCTCTATCCCGGAATCACCGACAGCATCGAGGAAAATCATCGAAAGACTATGTCCCGCTAAACCGGAAACTGGCTGCTCCTATTCTTTTTCGTCGCCGGGGATAATCGCTTCAACCGGGCAAACGTCGACGCAGGCGCCGCAGTCGGTGCAGGTCTCGGGATTGATGACATATTTGTCGGAGCCCTCGCTGATGGCCTCAACGGGGCATTCGGATTCACAACTCCCGCAGGAGATACATTCATCGGTTATACTGTGAGCCATGTGGTTCCTCCATTAGTGAGATTAGATTTTCTTGCAGTGGTCTCTCAGACCG
>JAFGGB010000150.1 GCA_016930775.1 Deltaproteobacteria bacterium | reverse complement strand
TTATATACTTCTTCATCTATTGTTATGGTTAGTTTCTTCTGCATAGCATGCCTCCTTCTCCTTTACACGTGCAGTATACGTGCAGTTACCAGGCAAGTCAAAAAAATTCTTTTCATAATGCCAACGCCAAGGCTCACTGGCCGGAGGGGCCGCAGACCATTGTGGTCCATGTGAAGCCGCTGGTTATGGGGTTTTAATACTTGTTGAATTTTATCTTCCACGTGTAAAGAGTGCCACATGAATTCACAGACGGCAATTGTTACGGCCCCGCGCAGTAAGTTCGACATTCTCACATTCGGATTGGACTTTTCAGTAAACCATCGTCGAGTATTTGTTGAAAATGCTCTCTAACCGTCTGTTCAACAGAAATATATGATATTTTGAGGTCTTTCTTACTGTATGAGTTGTCGAATTTAATCGGGATGCCGACATTTCTGCTTGCGTATTTCCGCGTAAATCCATGCATCGGCGCAATGAGCCAGAATAGAAACTTCGGAACTTGCTTTCGAGGGAACGGATAGTCGTCCCCGAAATGTTTCCGCAATATGTTTGCAAGGTCCAGAAGCGTTGCTTCTCCGGTGACAACGATGTGCCTCCCGCCTGCCTCCGGGGTAAACCCTGCCTTGATATGTGCAACCGCTACATCGCGCACATCAACAATTCCGTTCCACAATTCCGGAACCCCCATTTTATATGTGCCGTCGCCAAATCGAATCATGGCGCCGATACTCATTGAATCCTTTCTTTTCGACAGGGATGGGCCGAGAATCCAACCGGGATTGATTGTCAGCAGGTCCCATCGCTCCTGTTCGTTAGCAATGGTCCACGCTTCCTTCTCTGCAATCGTCTTTGAATAGGAATACGGCTGGTGTTCAGCGCTGCTAGATATATTCCATTCCTTTTCAGTGAATATACCATCTGAAGTCAACGCAATATCGGCATTATCGCCATACATCGCCGCGACGCTGCTGGTAAGCACGATACGTTGCACCGTCGGATTTCTTCTCGCCGATTCGAGGACATTCCTGGTTCCTTCCCTGGCCGGTCGAATCAATTCTTCTTGCGGATTCTTAATTCCGGTTATAAAGAACGGGGATGCTGTGTGAATCACCAGCTCGCAGCCTCGCATTGGTTCATCAAAGCTGCCCCGATCCAAAAGGTCCGACTTGAAAAGATTTAATTTTCCCGTCGATGCTTTCGCCAGGGCTGTAAGGTGATCGACTTTTTTAGAATCCGATGCGTCTCGAACAGTTGCATTAACATCAATCCCTTTTTCCAACAGCATTTTTATTATCCAAGAAGCCACATAGCCGCTTCCCCCTGTAACCAATACCGGTTTGGATTTATCGATGTCGCGCATAGCTCCTCCCTTTCTTTATCTTGGTTCTATGCTATCAAAAACCAGGAAAGAGGGCCAGATTAGTTTGGCCAGCTTTATTAATCGAAGACACCCACGCTATGGGTCTTGGTATTATGGCGCTTGTAAGGAGATCATGGGCATGTCTCGGTTCCAATTCCATCAAGTTTATTTCCATAGTGCGTTATTCCTTCCACAATTCATTGAGACAACACAGAACTCGGCGGCGGCTCTCAGCCGTCTGCCGAATTTGCGGGTTCGCTTCAGCGATAAATATCTTTTTGATGACCGATTCTGACGACCCATATGGTCAGGTCATTATTCTGGATGGAATAAACAATGCAATACAATCCTTGACGTACACGATATCTTTCTTGACCTGTCAATTTTTCACTGCCGGAAAGTCGAGGATCTTCAGCGAGTTTCTTAATGCGATCGAGGATTCTGTCAAGATCCCTTTTGGGTATTGTCTTAAAATCCTTCTCTACAGACCTTTTGAAAAAGATATTATATGCGACCGTCATTTTTCAATCTCTTGATCATTTCATCATAGCTGATCAGAGGTTCAGATACTCTTTTCTCAAATGCTTCAAGATCTTCAGCGTCTTCTGCAAGAGATTCTCTTACGGCATCATTCACTAATTTCGATAAAGGCTGCGATGTTTCAACTGCCTTAGACGAAGCGCTTTATGTAATTCTGGGTCTAAGTATATAGTGGCACGTGTCGCTGCTGTTCTCATAATATCACTTCCTTGTTGTTGTGTAGCTATGGCGCTAAAACGTCATAACAGCAAGCATTTTTTGAAGCAACTCGCGAGCGGCGGTACGTCGCGTATCGTGCATTTGTTATGTTCAAACCTTTGGACAATAGAGCGGTAGGCAGTCGGGTGTATGTGATGTTCGGTGCTCGATTTTCAATCCCTTATTTGCTTCTTGGCCGATTTAATGAATCGTCCGAATGCTCTTTCCTTCTTCCGTTTGTCCAGGTACGACATCTCATGGTACTCGGACTCCTTCTTGAGCTTTATATAGCTGGAATAGCGATCTTCATTCAATTCACCATCTCTGACTGCGGCTCTGACGGCACAGTCGGACTCGTGTTCGTGGCTGCAATTCGCATAGCGACAGCTTTCGGAAAGGAGGAGAATATCGTCAAACCCTTGATTGAATCCATCGCTGACGCCAAGAAGGCCCAGCTCTCTCATTCCGGGTGTATCAATCAACATGGCGCCTTGACTGAGCACTACGAGCTGCCTGCGCGAAGTCGTATGGGCGCCTTCTCCCGTTCCACTAACAGCCTTTGTATCAAAAGCGTCCCGACCGATTAAGCGGTTGATGAGTGTCGTCTTCCCGACGCCCGATGAACCAAGCAGACAGTAGGTCCTTCCCGGAACGAGCGTCTCTTGAAACTCGTCAAACCCGACACCGTTGATGTTGCTCAGCGCAAGGACTCTGGCCGTAATCGCGGTTGATTTGGCGATAGCAAGCTTCTGTTCCAGTTCATCGTGGCTGATCAAATCCGTCTTCGTAAGGATGACAATCGGCTCAACTTTTCCGTCGGCTGCCATTAGCAGATACCGATCCATTCGTCGCGGGTTGAAGTCAAAATGGCATGACTGAACAATGAAAGCACTATCGATGTTGGCTGCAATCATCTGGAGGTCGACGTTTTCACCGGCGGTCTTGCGGCGCAAGAAAGTCTTTCGTGGAAACACTCCGTGGATAATTGCCTCCATGTCATCATTATAGTATTGCACCGTCACCCAATCTCCGACGCATGGCAGGTCAACGGAACTTTGAATCTGGTAAGAAAACTTCCCTGCGAGTTCGGCCGGAACTTCTCTGGTTTCATTTCTTATGAGATATGACCCACGGTCAACTGCCGATATGCGGGCAATGCCGCGACCAACCTGATGCAACTCGCTGATGTGCCCCTCATACCATTGGTCGAAACCTAGATCGCTCAATTTCATAAAGTTAAATCACACGCGTTCCGGCCCAGCGGCGGCGGTACGCCGTCCGCTGGAACCGGTTGATAGCTTTTCGTTTTTTTGCAGCCCTGTTAGAAGCCCTCAAAGGCTTCTATGCTACGATCAGGCGAGGTCGAAACGGTCAAGGTTCATTACTTTGTTCCACACCGCTACAAAGTCGTGCAGGAACTTTTCCTGGGAGTCCTTACATCCGTAAACTTCCGCCAAGGCCCGGAGCTGGGAGTTCGAACCAAAGATGAGGTCGGCGCGGGCGCCGGTCCACTTAAGTTCGCCCGTTTTGCGATCACGCCCCTCGAACACGGCAGCATCCTTAGAGACCGCCTTCCACTCCGTGCGCATGTCGAGCAGGTTCACGAAGAAGTCGTTTGTTAGCGCTTCCGGCTTTTTGGTAAAAACGCCGTGCTTGGTCCGCCCGAAGTTGGTGTTCAGCACGCGCATGCCGCCAACGAGAACCGTCATCTCAGGAGCGGTCAGCGTCAGCAATTGCGCCCGGTCAACCAGCAGTTCCTCTGCCGATACGCTGTATTTGGCTTTGAGGTAGTTGCGGAATCCGTCTGCCTTCGGCTCGAGTACGGCGAAGGACGCCACATCGGTCTGCTCCTGCGAGGCATCCGTGCGTCCCGGCGTGAAGGGAACAGTCACAGCGTGGCCGGCTTTCTTGGCAGCCTGCTCGACGCCTGCGCATCCCCCCAGGACAATCAGGTCGGCAAGCGAGACCTTCTTCCCGCCGGATTGTGCGCTGTTGAACTCCTTTTGGATTCCCTCAAGTGTCTGCAGCACCGTCTTCAGTTGGGCGGGCTGGTTGACTTCCCAATCCTTCTGCGGTGCAAGACGAATGCGCGCCCCGTTTGCCCCGCCGCGCTTGTCAGAGCCACGGAACGTGGACGCCGATGCCCAGGCCGTCGAAACCAGTTGGGAGATAGACAGTCCCGAGGCGAGGATCTTGCCCTTGAGGGCGGCGATGTCCTGCACGCCAATAAGTTTATAATCGGCTGCGGGCAACGGGTCCTGCCAGATCAGTTCCTCTGCCGGAACTTCCGCGCCGAGATAGCGCGAGCGGGGGCCCATGTCGCGGTGCGTCAGCTTGAACCAGGCCCGTGCGAAGGCGTCGGCGAATTCCTCGGGGTTCCGTTGGTAGCGCCGCGCGATCGGCTCATAGATCGGGTCGAAGCGAAGGGAGAGGTCCGCCGTGGTCATCATCGGCCGGAGCTTTTTCGACGGGTCATGGGCATCCACTACCATTTCCTCTTCGGCCACGTCCTTAGCCAGCCACTGATTTGCGCCGGCCGGACTCTTAACCAGTTCCCACTCGTATTTGAACAGCACCTTCAGATAGCCCATGTCCCATTTGATCGGGTTCGGCTTCCAGGCGCCCTCGAT
>JAFGGB010000149.1 GCA_016930775.1 Deltaproteobacteria bacterium | reverse complement strand
GTAGCTCAGATGGTGAGAGCATGCGGCTCATATCCGCAGTGTCCGGGGTTCAAGTCCCTGCACCGCCACCAAAGGATATATCAAGCCCGGTTCAAGCCCGGGCTTTTTTATGAGGAATATGCCCGCTACAAGAGGGCAAGACTGTCGGCCATGAGCAGTCCTTTCGTCGTGGGCTTCAGGGATCCTTCCTCCAGGATAAGAAACCCTTCCTTCTGAAGACAACCAATTCTGTCGCCGCTCTCGCCAAGGAGATCACGGTGGAAACGATGATTGAATTGATCGATCTTGATGCCGTCGATGGTGCGCATTCCGAGGAAGAGGGCCTCCAGCATGAGCTCATCATTACCCAGCGTCTCCTCGTCCGCCACGGGGCGGCATTGCTCCTCAAGAGCCGTGATATAGAGCGCAAGAGACCTGTGGTTAGCCCACCTCTTTTTCCCGTTAAAACTATGGGCGGCGGGGCCGAGACCGAGATAGGCCGCGTGATTCCAGTATTTCATGTTATGGCGGCAACGCAACGAAACAGACCGGGCGAAGTTTGATGCCTCGTACTGTTCAAATCCGGCGACGGCGAGAAATTCAGCTGTTGCAAGGAAGAATTCCGCCCTTTCCGCTTCATCGACACGTGAGATCGAGCCTGATTCAACAAGAGCGCCGAGGGGTGTTTCACGATCAATTGTAAGTTCGTAGCAGGATAGATGTTCAGGGTCAAAGGAGATGGTTTTTCGTAGAGTATTCTCCCAGGTGCGCCTGTTCTGTCCCGGTATGGCGTATATAAGATCTATGCTGATATTGTCGAAACCTGCGCGGCGGCATCGAACAAGAGCCATTTCCGCTTCTTCAGCAGTATGTCGTCGTCCCAGGAGGGCGAGAAGCCCGTCATCCCAGGACTGAACGCCGAGAGAGATCCTGTTGAAACCCAGCTCCCGAAGAGCTCGCAGATGGGCCAGAGAGGCATCTCCCGGATTGACCTCTATCGTCGATTCTCTTTGGGCGGCAAAGGAGAAAAGGCCTTCCAGAGGCTTGATAATCCTTTTCATGTCGTCGATGGCAAGCACAGAGGGGGTGCCGCCTCCTACATAGAATGTATCGAAATCGGAAAACTCGCCGCAATAGAGCTGCGCTTCCATGATAAGAGACCTGACAAAGGAATCCTGGTCCTTAGTCCCGGTCATGGAATAAAAGTCGCAATAAAAACATTTTGATCGACAGAAGGGGATGTGAATATATAAACCGGGAAGCGTACTTTCCTGCTCCGAGGGGTATTTTGAACGGACGTCAGGATTCATCGGTCTTCAGGACCGACAGGAAGGCGCTTTGGGGGATCGCGACGGAGCCTACCATTTTCATTCTCTTTTTGCCTTTTTTCTGTTTTTCCAGCAGCTTTCTCTTCCTCGTTATGTCGCCGCCGTAACATTTAGCAGTAACATCTTTCCTGAAAGGAGAGATCGTCGTTCTTGCAATAATTTGACCCCCGATGGCGCCCTGAATTGCAATTTTGAACATCTGCCGGGGGATTTCTTCTTTCAGCTTCTCGCAGGTATGGAGCGCCCTTTCTCTGGCAATGCCGCGGTGAACTATCTGAGAGAGAGCATCGACCTTTTCGCCGTTAACGAGAATATCGAGCAATACGAGGTCGCTCTCACGGTAGTCGATTAAATTGTAGTCGAAAGAACCATACCCCTGCGTTATCGTTTTCAGCCGATCGTAAAAATCATAAACAACGCTGGCCAGAGGCATCTCAACCGTCAATTCGATGCGGCCGGGACTGGGATAGGCAACATGCGAATTAACCCCCCGTTTCTCAATGATGAGTTTCAGCATGGCGCCCATGTAGCGATCGGGAAACATCATGGCTGCACGTATGTATGGTTCTTCCGATCTGGTTATTGCTGTAATTTCGGGATAATGAGCGGGGTTGTCAACAAAAAGAGCCTCGCCGCTTGTCACGGTAAAGCGGTAGCGTACGCTGGGCACGGAAAGAATGATCGAGAGGTCGTATTCACGTTCCACTCGTTCCTGTACGATGTCCAGGTGGAGAAGGCCGAGAAACCCGCACCGGAATCCCTGTCCCAGGGCAATGGAGGAATCCTTCTGATAGACAAAGGCAGAATCGTTGAGTTTATACTTTTCCAAGGCTACGGACAGATCTTCATAATCGTCCGACGCGATGGGATAGATTGATGCGAAGACGACGGGTTTAACCTCTCTGAATCCGGGCAGAGGAGTCTCGCTGGGCTGTCTGTCCTTTGTTATAGTATCGCCGATACGGACATCCGATACGGTTTTCACTCCGGCAATCACATAGCCGACATCTCCTGCGGTGAGAAGTTCGCGGGGTTCCCGTTCCAGAAGGAAGCTGCCGACTTCTTCCACTTTATGGACCCTGCCGGCGTGCATGAAACGGATTATATCGCCTTGCTTGACTGTTCCATCAAAGATTCTCGTGTGAATTACGGTTCCCCTGAAGGCGTCATACTGGGCGTCGAAAATGAGGGACCTCAACGATGACTGGGGGTCTCCCGTGGGCGGCGGGATTCGGTGGACAATCGCTTCCAGGATATCCTCGATGCCGATTCCTTCCTTGGCGGAACAGGTCAGGGCAGAATAGGGATCGAGCCCCAATTCGGCATCGATTTGATCGAGCACCATTTCCACATTTGCCGTTGGAAGATCTATTTTATTGATAACAGGGATTATTGAGAGGTTATGGTCCATCGCCATGTATAGATTTGCCACCGTCTGCGCCTGTACGCCCTGAGCGGCGTCGATCAGGAGCAGCACACCCTCGCAGGAGGCCATGGAGCGCGAAACCTCGTACGAAAAATCAACGTGACCTGGCGTATCGATAAGGTTAAGGAGATACCGCTCGCCGCTCGTGGAAATGAAGGGAAGCGTAATGGCTTGGCTTTTGATCGTAATGCCCCGTTCCCGTTCGATATCCATGGTATCGAGGATCTGGTTTCGAAAGAACCGCTTGTTGATGATGCCGGACCTCTCTATGAGCCTGTCGGCAAGAGTCGACTTTCCGTGATCAATGTGTGCTATTATGCTGAAATTTCTTATATATTTTATCATATGCATATGATATTGCCGGTTGCACTAGGGGCATACAACAACGGCCCTCCCGGAGGACGGCCGTTATACGCTTTTTTTGCTCTTTTAGCTATCCCAATTTCTTCAGGAGTTCCTCGGTAACTGCGGCAACGCCGCCGCTTCCGTCGACTTCGACGACCTTCACTTTTTTCTTGAAAAAGTTAACAGCGGCCATAGTTCCCGTCTGGTTGTCGTAGTAAATGGCATGCCGCTTGTCGATAGCCGCCTCATCCTGGTCATCGTTGCGGGTCGAAAGTGTGCCGCCGCATACCCGGCAAACGATGATTCCCTGCTGCTCCCGGGGTTTAATGGCGTCAATATAGATATTATTCGGATGGTTGTTATCCTGCGCGCAGAGTCTCCGGCCCATTATCCTGTTCTTGGACGTTCCGCGATCAAGGACGATTTCGATTACATAGTCGAGATATATATGTTCCTTCTTGAGTGCCTCGTATAGCGCCTCGGCCTGCGCGAGGTTGCGGGGGAAACCGTCGAGAAGCCAGCCCTTCGAACAATCCGTTTCTTTCAGCCGGGCGAGAATCATCGGTATAGTTATGTTGTCGGGAACGAGTTCACCCTTGTCGATAAAGGTTTTGGCCTGTTTTCCAAGATCGGTTTTATTGGCGATATTTTGGCGAAAGATGACGCCAGTTTCTATATGGGGGACTCCGAACTTCTTCTGAACAATCGCCCCCTGGGTTCCCTTTCCGCTTCCGTTCGGTCCAAAGATCACAATATTCATGCAGCAGGACTCCTTTCATCGGTATTCATTACAGTATCTCTCTGGATCACGCGTGTTGCCTTGTCATGAAGGCGCCATTTAATTTAATTCTCGCCGATAGTTATTTCGTCACTTTCCGGAAGGTCTGCTCGACGGGGAGTGAAAGCATCAAGGATAACGGTGTCCGTAATCGCCTTGGCGCTGTGAGAGCTTCCTGACGGAATAAGTACTATGGAACCGCTCGTTATTTTTAATTCTGCGCCTTCCACGGCTATGATTGTTTCACCGGAAAGCACATGAACTGCCTGTTCGTGAGGATGGGAATGCTCGGGAAGAACAGTCCCTGCCTTTAATGTCCAATAAGCAAAGGTCATTCTTTCGGAGTGGATGATCTTCGCTGTGCCTCCAGGCAATAATGCCTGCTCCGATAATTGGGAAAGTTGCCGATGAATCATTGATTCAATCCTCTCAATTTGTTATGGTCTCACACCTGCTAAACCAGATAAAGAATAAAGTCAAGGGCTCTTCACGACGGGCGGAGCGCTCTTGACTGGAGCGTCGTTTTTGGATAGGTATAGGTTCACTTTGCACTCGCAAACCATCTCGTCATTATCCTAGGGTACATCGATGCGCGACTGAGCGTATTGCCGGGCGGATCCGCATGATGATTGGATTAGGGGTGGGAGCATGTCTGCTCGAATATGATACGGAGTGATGATAATTTGTGATTGAAACAATCAACCGTCACCTAAAAAATCAATTTAGAATCGCCCTCGTGGCTGTTCTCGCGGCGGTTTCAATAAGTCTGTTGGTCTATTTTCATGTGCGGGGCATGGAAGGGACGAGTGTAGCCCATTTTTTTGATGTGCCCGTTGTTCTGGCGGCATTGTGGTGGAAAAGGAAAGGTATTATTGTTCCGGCATTCCTCTCTGTAGGCATGATTATGAGCAGCCTCATCTTTCATCCCGAGGATCTTGCTGGGAACGTTATAGGCGCCGCCATGATAATGCTTGTCGGCGCCGCGGTCGCCGTTCTGAGCGAGAAATGGTCCCGTACGGAGCAGGCACTGAGCAGCAGCGAGAAGAGACTCAACACTATTCTTGAAGGATCGCCGATACCGACCCTTGTTATAGATGACAGCCATAACATAATCTATTGGAATCATGCAATAGAAGCGCTAACAGGCATGTCCGCAATCAGCGTAGTCGGAAGGAGGAGACACGCCCGCGCTCTCTACGGCGAAGATCGTCCTACGCTGGCTGATCTCCTGGTGGACAATCAGCTCGAACGGGTCCCTCAACTGTATGACGACAAACATGGCCAATCGAAATTTATCGACGGCGCTTATGAAGCGAACGGTTTTTTCCCCAAGGTGGGAGAGAAGGGCAAGTGGCTTAAGGCGACGGCAAAAGTGTTGATAGATGCAAGCGGTCAGGTGATAGGCGCTGTAGAAACTCTGGAGGATATTACGGATCGCAAGCGCCAGGAGCAGAAAATCAGAGAACATGCCGAAGCCCTCGAAATCAGCAACCAGGAGTTGGAGAAATTTGCCTACGTTGCCTCCCATGATCTGCAGGAACCGTTGAGAATGGTGGCCAGTTACGTTCAGCTTCTCTCGAAGCGTTATAAGGGGAAGCTCGACAACGATGCCGACGATTTTATCAATTTTGCCGTCGATGGAGCGAAGAGGATGCAGAAGCTAATAAGCGATCTCCTCGAGTATTCTCGGGTCGGTCGTCGCGGTCGCTATTTCGAGGAAACGGATTGCGAGGAAATCCTTGCTACGGTCATGAAAAGCCTCGATCACATCATCCGGGAGAGCGGCGCCGTCGTGACACACGATCCCCTGCCGACGATCATGGCAGATCCAATACAAATTGGCCAGCTATTTCAGAACCTCATCAGCAATGCCATTAAGTTCCGGAGTATGGACGAGCCGCAGATACATATATCGGTCAAACATGATATGGACGGCGCCAACTGGATATTTTCCTTGAGCGACAACGGCATCGGCATTGATCCGGCCTATCATGATCGTATTTTTGAGATCTTCCAACGGCTGCAACGTGCCGATAGATATTCGGGAACGGGTATCGGATTGGCGATATGTAAAAAAATCATTGACCGTCATTGCGGAAAAATCTGGGTTGAGTCATCTCCTGGAAAAGGGGCCACGTTTTTCTTCACGATTCCCTTTGTAAAGCCGTCCTATGAATCGTCCATATCGGAACCCAGAAAATTAAGGAATACAACGATGTTGAATTAACGGCGAGGGAAGCCTGTGGTACAAGAACGTTCAATCGAGATATTGATGATCGAGGACAATCCCGGCGACGTGCGGTTGGCGCAAGAGGCGATGCTGGAAGCCCGGGTTCCGAACAAGCTCTCCATCGTACGGGATGGCCACGAGGCCTTGGCCTACTTGAAGAAGGAAGGGGATTTTGCCGACGTTTGCCGTCCCCATCTTATCCTGCTCGATCTCAATCTTCCTAAGAAGGATGGGCGGGAAGTTCTGCGGGAGATCAAACAGGTGGATGAATTGCGGTGCATTCCCGTTGTCATTCTCACGTCGTCGAAGGCCGAAAAGGATATATTGCAAACCTATAATCTCGGCGCAAACTGCTATATAACGAAGCCCGTCGATTTCGAAAATTTTCTCTACGTCATGCGGTCTATTGAGAATTTTTGGCTTACTGTCGTAACTCTGCCTCTGGAGTGAATAGTGAACGGTCGATTAACGGAAATTTTGCTGATTGAGGACAATTCGGGAGATGCCCGGTTGCTCGTTGAAATGCTCAAGGACAGCGGAAGCGATTGGTGGCGCCTGGAATCGGCCTCTACGCTTGCAGAAGGCATGAGGATGCTCGGTAAAAAATTGCCCGACGTAATACTCCTCGACCTTGCTCTTCCCGACAGCATGGATCTCTCAACCTTTGACAATATCCATGAAACAGCGCCGGAAACGCCGATTATCGTTCTTTCCGGTTTATACGATGAGGAGGTGGCCATATCGGCCGTACGACAGGGCGCTCAAGACTATCTTATCAAGGGTCGGGTCGAGAGCGATCTTCTGGTGCGAGCCATTCGCTATGCCATAGAGCGCAAACAGATCGAGGAAGAAGTGAAACGCCACCGCCATAATCTCGAGGAGTTGGTCGTCGAGAGAACAGCCGAGCTTATGGAAATAAATGAAAAGCTTACGCAGGAGATACAGGAACGCAAGCAGGTCGAAGATGCCTTGAAGCGGCGAGAAGAGGAGTTAGAACTGAACTCCCGCAATATTGAAGAGGCGAACACGGCTCTCAGGGTTCTTTTGAAAGTTCGGGAAGACGACAAGGTGAAACTCGAACAGGATGTCTTGGCAAACGTGAAGAAACTCGTTTTTCCTTTCATCGAAAAATTGAAAGCGATGAATCTGCAGAAAAACCAGATGGCTTATTTGGAGACAATAGAAAACAATCTGAAAACAGTGGTATCTCCATTCCTGAGAAACATTACACTGGACCACTACTCGCTGACGCCACGCGAGATCGAAGTGGCAAATCTAGTGAGAGACGGCAGGACAACGAAGGACATAGCCGAGTTGCTGAATATTTCTACAAAGTCCGTTGATTTCCATCGCAACAATATCAGGGACAAGCTTGGTCTGAAGAAACGCCGATCAAATCTCCGGTCTACGTTGATTTCAATCTCATAATAAGGGGGATTGCCCATCAATGTTTGCTCTGTTGGAGGAATCATTTTTGGGCGAAAGGTTATATTGACATCGTTGAACTTGATGCTGAGATGATCCGGAAACATGTCCGGTATCAGGAGAGTCGTGAGAAACACGAAGAATAGACGTAGCTTGGCGATTACGTTGTGAAGAGGTTGTTCAATTCGGCGGCGCCATTTTGGAAGGATGTTATCGGGACGCTTCCTATGGGTTCGGATTATTTACTGCTTCGGATCGGATCTGAAACTATTGTAGAGCCGACGGTTCTGGCACTTCGAAATGAACGGGTTTCATGGAGGGGGTTGGCTTATTTCTGGAGAAAAAAATCTTGATTTCTTGCCTTCTATGGTATAGAAGTACCTCCTTTCAATCGGATCTCTCTATATCCGAAGGGGATTCCGCCGCCAATGGCGGAATATTTGAAAAGTGTGTGTGCATGAGGGAAAGCAGTTGCAACATTCCCTCGGAGCGGGACCTTTACGACGGTTTCGCAATTATAGTGTGCTTCTCCTTGCCCGTGCTTGGTGTGCGGGCTCAAGAACCGAGAGGAGGATAATTAGTGAGAAGATACGAAACAATATTCGTTTGTTTTTCAGACCTGCCTTCCGACGAGATGCAAAGCCTCATAGAACGATACGGCGCCATTGTTCAGAAAGGTCGCGGCCTGGTGGTCAGGATAGACATCTGGGGCAAGCGACGCCTTGCCTATCCTATCCAGAAGCGGAGCGATGGTTTCTATGTCCTTATCAATTACGTTTCAGAGAGTGCAGTTGTATCTGAATTGGAAAGGAATCTGAGAATCGATGACAGGATTCTTCGGCATCAGACCGTGAAGCTGGCCGATACAGTCGACATGGCCGAAATCGAACGGGAGATCGATGAAAAACGCCAAAAGGAGGAGGCGCTGGTTGCCGAGACTGCGCCTGTTCAGGCAGAGCAATCCGCTGAAGTGAACGCCGAAGCTGCTGATGTTTCCCCCGAAGCAGACGTGGCAGCTGAGACGGTTCCGGGCCAGGATGAAGAAAGGAGCAATCAGTAATGAGAACCCCATCGAGTAATCCAGGCCAGAACCCCGGTCATGGCGGACGGTCGGGACGGAAATTCTTTTCCAAAAGGAAAGTTTGCCGGTTCTGTGTGGAATCGGAATTGAAGATCGACTATAAAAACGCCGACATATTGTTCCATTTTCTCACGGAACGGGGAAAGATCGTTCCTCGGCGCATATCGGGAACCTGTGCGAAACACCAGAGAGAACTGACTGTTGCTATCAAAAGGGCGCGGAATCTTGCTCTTATTCCCTTTGTGGCAACGAGGGGTTGACGACCTATACCCGCTAAGGGGCCTGCTGTGGCGTCATCCGACGGGATGAAAGGCATCTTCGGTGGGGAAGTCCTGTGGGCGATTGCCATGTCCACGCTGGTCTTTCTCGCCGCGAGCGCAACTGCGACCTTCATATCTTTCAGTGTGCTCATAATTCCGCTCCCTCTTTTATACTTTTATTCCCGTCTCGGCAGGATGCGCGGAGCGGCGGTTTTTTTAGTATCCCTGGCGATCACCATGGCAGCCGGCGCTCTGGCGGAAATGGTCCTTTCTCTGCGCTTGCTTGTTCTGGTCGGTCTCGCCGGTCCGGTTCTTTCAGAAGTGATCAGGAGAAACCTGTCTATCGAGCGGACAGTCCTCGGCGCCTCGATCGTTCTCCTTGGACTGGGGGTTCTCCTGGTGGTCCTCGACGGGCTTTCCCAGGGGGTAGCGCCTTGGACGGTCTTTGTCGATGGCGTGCGGACTGTTGTCGATGATAGAATCGAACTTATCAAACGATTGGGAATCGCTTCAGAACAAATCCAGTTTATAACCAGGAATGTTGATCTTATTGTAGCGACAGTTCTTTCGTTACTGCCCTCCTTCCTCGGCGTCGGAATCCTTTTCTTTGTCTGGGCAAATGTTTTGGCCGGCAGGGTATTGTTTATCCGAAAAGGTATGTGGTATCCTGATTACGGCGATCTTTCCAGATGGAAACTGCCTGATAATCTTGTTTGGCTTTTTATCGCGGCCGCGGGGTCGCTTTTGATACCTTTATGGGTGGTCCGAATCGCCGGGCTGAATGTGCTCTTTATTTTGATGTTTGCTTACCTGCTGCAAGGGTTGGCTCTGGTTGGTTATTTTTTCAGAAGTAAAGGAATACCCCCTGCCCTTCGCGGCATCGGTTACCTTCTTATAGCAGCGCAGCAGATTATGCTCGTCCTGCTGGCCCTGCTGGGCCTCATCGATGTCTGGGCCGATTTCAGAAAGATCAGGATGACGGATAAAAAGAAAGAGAGTTGCGAGAACGAAGAGGAGTGAAGCATGAAAGTAATTCTTAAAGATGACGTATCCTCCCTGGGCAAGGCAGGCGATGCTGTCAATGTATCCGATGGATTCGGGAGGAATTACCTCATTCCCCGGGGAATGGCCATCGAGGCGAGCACAAAGAACATGAAAGCTCTGGAACAGGAGAAAAAGGCCATCTACGGCAAGGTCGAGAAGGAACGGCAGAAAGCTCTGTCCTTGCAGGAACGATTGGCTGCGACGACAATTTCCATAGCTCAAAAGGTAGGAGAAAACGATAAGCTGTTTGGCTCCGTGACTGCGAAGGATATTGAAAGCGCCCTGGCGGCGCGAGGCATCGCCGTAGATCGAAAAAAGATTATTATCGGCGATCCTATCAAGGCCATCGGAACATACCAAATAAAGATAAAGCTCCACTCAGGGGTTACGGCGGAGGTTGCCCTTTCCGTTGTCGGCGAGAACTAGCAGAAGCGCAGCAAAAGATCTTGATTTGTCAACATTCAAGGTTCCCCCCCAGAATCTTGAGGCGGAGCAGTCCGTTCTCGGCGGCATCCTCCTCGACAATAATGCCGTGCACCAGGTTCTGGAGATCCTGAAAGTCGAAGATTTTTACAGCGAAAGTCATCGCAGAATATTCGACGCCATTCTGGATCTTGAGGAACGCAACGAGCCAAGCGATCTTATTACCCTGAGCAGTCTGCTCAGGGATCGAAAAGAAATCGATACAGTGGGTGGAGAGGTCTATCTTGCCTCTCTTGTCGACGGGGTGCCTTCGGCGGCGAATATCGCTTACTACTGTCGGATCGTCAAGGAAAAGGCTGTCCTTCGGCGCCTGATCACTGGTGCGACGGAGATCCTTGAAAAAACCTATGAAGGCGGCTCGGATATAGACAGCCTTCTCGATGAGGCGGAATCGATAGTCTTTTCCATTTCGGAAAACAAAATCAAGCCGAGTTTTTATCCTATCAAGGAAATTATCAAAGAGAGCTTCAAAACCATCGAGCGCCTCTTTGAGAAGAAAGCTCTCATAACAGGCGTTCCGACAGGCTTTCAAAGGCTCGATGAGTTCACCTCCGGTTTTCAGAAATCCGATCTGATCATCGTGGCCGGAAGGCCGAGTATGGGGAAAACCGCCTTCGCACTGAATATTGCCCAGGATGCGGCCATCAGAAACAACATTCCTGTGGCGATCTTTTCGCTGGAAATGTCCAGAGAGCAGCTTGCATTTCGGCTGCTTTCCTCGGAGGCTCGCGTCGATGCCCAGAAGATCAGAAAGGGTTTTCTCGGAGAAGTTGATTGGCCCAAGCTTACCACCGCGGCCGGATCACTCTCGGAGGCATCGATTTATATCGATGACACTCCCGCAATTACATCGCTGGAGATGAAGGCAAAGGCCAGAAGGCTGAAGGCAGAGAAGGGCTTGGGCTTGATAATTCTTGACTATCTTCAGCTGATGAAGGGTCGGGGCAATGTTTCGTCAAGGGAGCAGGAAATTTCCGAAATAAGCCGGTCACTGAAATCCATGGCAAAGGAACTGGAAGTGCCGGTTATGGCGCTGTCCCAGTTGAACCGTCAGGTTGAAGCCCGTGTGGATAAACGGCCCCAGATGGCCGATCTGAGGGAGTCCGGAGCCATCGAGCAGGACGCCGATGTAATTCTCTTCATTTATCGCGACGAAGTATATAACAAATCGGAAGATAATCCCGAACGCGGCAAGGCGGAGATCATCATAGGAAAACAGCGGAATGGTCCCACCGGAATCGTCAATCTTACATTTCAGAAGGAATTCACACGCTTTGAGAATCCTGCCTTCGGTTATGATGGGTATTAGTTTTCTATTGCGGTTGGCGTCAGCGGCGTCTGCTGGGGATCCAGGTAGGGAAGGGCTTTGCGGAGTTTTTTAAAGGCTTCCTTCTCGATCTGCCGGGCTCTTTCCCTGGTTATGTTGAACCGTTCGCCGATCTCCTGCAGGGTCTGCGGACTCTCGGCCATAGTCCTGTTGCGGATGATATAGCTTTCCCGCTCGTTCAACGTGGCCAATGCGCCGGCTATGTTCTTCTTCACCAAACCCGTTTCTTCCTTCCTGATGAGACTGGCCTCTTGGCTCTCGCCCCTGTCGACGAGCTGATCGAGAAAAGTCGATTCGCCGTCTTCGTCGAGCGTGGCGTCGAGAGACACGTCGCGGCGATTCAGCCGGATATCCATTTCCTCCGTTGCGCTTTCCGATACATCCAGCATCGCCGCCAGTTCTTTGAACTCTGGATATTCATCGGAGAGGCCTTCCAGCTCTCTTTTGGCCTGATTGAGCTTAAAGAACAGTTTTCGTTGGGCCTGAGTCGTACCGATCTTCACTATGCTCCAGGATTTGATTATGAAGTTCTGGATATAAGCCCGTATCCACCAGACGGCATAGGAGATGAGCCTGTATCCCTTGTATGGATCGAATTTTTTCACCGCATGCATGAGCCCGATGTTGCCTTCTTGAATGAGATCGATGAGCTTCACGCCGTACTTCCGGTATTCATGAGCAATTTTAACAACGAAGCGAAGATTGGAAGTTACAAGCATCTGTGCTGCCGACATGTCGTTGTTCCGGTAGAAACGCACGGCCAGCTTGAACTCTTCCTCGGCCGTCAGCAGCTGAAACTGATTGATTTCGGCCATATAGAGATCCAGTGTATCGGTAACGGCGGGCAGATGCATCATAATGTCGTCCGTGGTCCTTGCTCTATTGAAGTTCGTAATAATATACTGATAATTATGTTCCATCAATATAATTTCTTCCCGTGATGTATATGCGAGTGCTTGACATCTCTATTTGGTGTGCATACTTTAGATCAAGAAAATCAAATAAGTATTAATAGAAAAGCGCTAATGCAATCACGGGAACAGGAAGGACGATATGCCCTCATCAAACGAACTGATTATGGAATTTGCCTGCAGGCTTGCTGAGGAAATCAAGGCTAGAGCGATTGTCCTCTATCAGGAAGTGGCCCAGGACATACTGGTTAAAATTGAAAAGAAACGCTGTTACGAAACAATTCTCATAACGAGGAATGTGGAGGATATCTCAAAATCTCTCCAGGATGCCGTTAAGCTTATATCTATACCAGGAGTCAAGGTGACTCGACTCAGCCAGATCAAGATAGCCATTACAAAGGGCATAGCGGCGGGACTTTTCACGAAGGGGGACAAGCTTGTCTGCCTTACGGGCATCCCCAAATTCGGCTGCCTCGACAGTCTTTTCGTTATCGATGTGGGCAAGGAGTTTGAAATTTTTACCTCCGATGACAACGCTGTCATGTTCGAGGGGGCATCTCCGGAAGTTTTCGAAACGGCTCTCAACATTGCCCTGGAGTTGGCCGCGCAAGGCCGGGAGGGCCGGCCCGTTGGCACCATATTCGTTATCGGAGACCATGAAAAAGTTCTGGAACTGTCGCGTCAGATGATAATAAATCCATTCCAGGGATATACGGAAGATCAGCGGAACATTCTTGATCTGAGCCTTAAGGATACGATCAAGGAATTTTCAGCCCTAGACGGCGCCTTTGTCATCAAGGAAAACGGCGCTCTAATTACAGCAGGGCGGCATCTTAATGCAGCTCTGGAGGGAAAGGATTTTCCTCAGGGCTTGGGCAGCAGGCACATAGCGGCGGCAGGCATCACCAGTGTGACCAATGCCATCGCAATTGTCGTATCGGAGTCCACGGGCACTGTCCGGATTTTCAAGAAGGGTAGAATATTTGTGGATATTGAGAAAGGAACGGATTAGTTGGAACAACATGGATTGAAACAAGAAAACCGGCTATTGGAACCCACGGTTAAAACGGTTAAAGAGGTGTAATCAAAGGACGGAATTGCCTGTATCCGAAGGAGTCCCATTATTTTTCCAAGACCGGTTTGTTTACTGAACCGATAAGGAGCGGTCATGCGTTTTGACAGAATGACTTTGAAACTGCAAGAGGCCTTTCAAGAGGCGGAGAAAATCGCGGGCGCCTATAGTCATCAGGCGATCGATGCGGAACATTTGCTTGTTGCCCTGATTGGTCAGCCCGAGGGGATTGTTCCGGAGATTTTCAAGAAACTTGGAGTCGAGCCTGCCTTGATTGACGACAGGATCCGGCAGACCCTCGACGGGATGCCTCGAGTGACCGGCTCGGGCGCCGTGCAGCGGCATATCGCCCCGAGGCTGCAGTCAATTATGAATGAAGCTTTCGGTGAGGCTTCGAGACTGAAGGATGATTATACGAGCGTTGAACATGTGCTCATTGCCATGGCCGGCGACAAAAATACCCTGGGACGCATTCTCGGTGAAAGCGGCATTTCAAAGGATCGAATCTTTAAGATTCTTGTGGACATTCGAGGCGACCAGCGAGTGACGGACCAGAATCCCGAAGACAAATACCAGGCGTTGAAGCGCTTCGCCCGGGATTTTAATGAACTTGCACGAAAGGGAAAATTCGATCCGGTTATCGGGCGGGACGAGGAGATACGTCGAATCATGCAGGTTCTGTCCCGCCGGACGAAGAACAATCCCGTGCTCATCGGTGAGCCCGGTGTAGGAAAAACGGCCATAGTTGAGGGATTGGCGCAGCGCATCATCAACGGCGACGTCCCCGAAAGTCTAAAGAATAAGCGGCTTCTGGGTCTCGATATGGGAACTCTTGTGGCCGGCGCCAAGTACAGAGGCGAGTTCGAAGACCGGCTCAAAGGGGTTTTAAAGGAAGTGACGGCCGCAGAGGGCGAGATCGTCCTTTTCATCGACGAACTTCATACGGTCGTGGGCGCCGGGGCTGCCGAAGGCGCCGTGGATGCATCGAACATGATGAAACCGCCTCTTGCGCGGGGGGATTTGAGGTGTATCGGCGCCACGACACTGAACGAGTACCGCAAATATATAGAAAAAGATACTGCCTTGGAACGGCGCTTCCAGCCTGTCTTTGTCCGTGAGCCCTCCATCGAGGATACGATTGCAATTCTCCGGGGCTTGAAGGAACGCTACGAGGTTCATCATGGCGTCCGCATCAAGGATTCAGCTTTGATGGCCGCCGCCGTGCTTTCCCAGCGTTACATAACGGACCGCTTCATGCCCGACAAGGCTGTTGATCTCATCGACGAGGCGGCATCGCGGCTAAGGATAGAACTCGACAGCATGCCTGCAGAAATAGACACACTGGAGAGAAAGATCGTTCAAATGGAAATCGAGCGGGAATCTCTTAGGAAGGAGACGGACGCGACGTCAACGGAAAGGCTTGCAAAACTTGACAAGGAACTGGCGGACCTGAAAGTCTCGAAGAATGAGATGAAGCTTCGATGGTCCAACGAGAAAGAGGCGATAAGGGATATTCAGTCTATCAAAAGCTCCATCGAGGAGTTGAAGCTTTCCGAGCAGGAGGCTGAGCGGCGGGGCGACCTCGCCAGGGCGGCAGAGATACGATACGGCAAGCTGGTTGACCTGAATCGGGAACTGGAGGACCGTTCGAAAAAACTTGAGGCGCTTCAGCGGGGATCGAGGATGCTCAAAGAAGAGGTCGATGCCGAGGACGTAGCGGAGGTAGTGGCCAGTTGGACGGGTATTCCCCTGTCCCGGATGCTTGAAACGGAGGTGGAAAAACTCGTTCATATGGAGGAGCGCCTCTCCCGCCGCGTCGTTGGTCAGGACGAAGCAATCGGCGCCGTGTCGAACGCGCTGAGGAGAGCCCGGTCAGGTCTCCAGGACCCCAACCGCCCAATCGGTTCCTTTATATTCATGGGTCCGACAGGCGTAGGAAAGACCGAGCTTGCCAAGGCTCTGGCCGAGTTCATGTTCGATGACGAACAGGCGATAATTAGGATAGACATGTCTGAATTCATGGAGAAACATTCCGTGTCCCGGCTCATCGGGGCGCCTCCCGGGTACGTGGGCTATGATGAAGGCGGATACCTGACGGAAGCGGTGCGGCGCCGTCCCTACTCGGTTCTTCTCTTCGATGAAATAGAGAAGGCGCATCCCGACGTGTTCAATGTTCTGCTTCAGATTCTCGATGACGGAAGGCTTACGGACGGACACGGAAGAACCGTCGATTTCAAGAACGCCATTGTCATCATGACGTCTAATATCGGCGGTCAGTGGATCACCGATGTCGCTCTGAACGATGAGGAGAAACAGCAGCGCATGACGGAGGTTCTCAGGGCTACCTTCAAACCCGAGTTCATCAACCGGATCGACGACATCATAACCTTCCGTTCGCTTACGACAGCCCATATAGACCGCATAATTGACATTCAAATAGCGCGGCTGAAGAAACGGCTGGAGGAGAAGAAGATGTCGTTGGAAATCACTGAAAGGTTCCGAGACAGGATCGCCCGGGAAGGGTACAGCCCCATCTATGGTGCGAGGCCGTTGAAACGGTCGATGCAGAAGAGCATAGAGGATCCTCTTGCGACGAAAATTCTCCAGCGTTCACTCGTTGAAGGCGACAGGATCATAGGCGACCTCGATGAGAAGGGCAATCCGATTTTCCTGCGAAAGGAATAAGATAAAGAGGAAACAGTGCAATAAGCAAAGCCTGTGGTGTCGAAAAATAAGCCTGTGACGCGGTATATGGACCATGGCGCACAACAGGGATTCGTTGCCGGAATGACGAACCATAGAAGAAGAACTCTTAAAAATTAATTGAATGGCACAAGGAGTCTCAACAATGAACAGATTGCGGACGGGCCTTCTCTTGGGGGCTCTGACGGGGCTTTTAATGTTTATAGGGGGATATTTCGGCGGCAACAACGGCATGGTCATCGCCTTTGTCTTCGCCGCAATCATGAATCTCGGCAGCTACTGGTTTTCCGATAAAATCGTTCTGGCCATGTACAAGGCGCGGGAGGCGACGGAGCGGGAGGCGCCGGATCTTCACCGGATTGTTCGGAATCTTGTTCAGCGGGCCGGGATTCCAATGCCCAGAGTTTTTATAATGCCCGGCGAGGCTCCCAATGCCTTTGCAACGGGCCGCAATGAACGGCATGCCGTTATCGCAGTTACGGAGGGCATCCTGAATCTTCTTGATCAGAACGAGTTGGAGGGTGTTCTGGCTCACGAGTTGACCCATATAAAGAACCGTGACATTCTCATCGGGTCCATCGCGGCGACCCTGGCGGGAGCGATCATGCTGCTTGCCAATATGGCCCGGTGGGCGGCGATTTTTGGTGTAGGCAACCGTGACGACAGGGAAGGGGGCGGGCTTCTGGGGATCGTTGCGACGGCCGTTCTTGCTCCCATAGCCGCCATGCTCATACAGATGGCCATATCGCGTTCCCGAGAGTATCTTGCCGACGAGGGCGGTGCGAAGATCGCCGGCACTCCCTACGGTCTTGCAGGCGCCCTGGAAAAGCTTGGCCGGGCTTCCAAGATGAGGCCGCTTGCGGTGAGTCCATCGACGGCCCATCTCTTTATTGTGAACCCACTTTCGGGGCGGTCGTTAATGAATCTTTTCAGCACACATCCGCCGATCGAGAAACGGATCGCCCGCCTTAAGGCGATGCGGCCGTAAACGTGAAGGTGCAGAAATCTTATGAATTCAAATTAAAGGATACGGCCGGCAAACTGTTCCACAGCAGTTAAAATATGTCGGCGTCGGCCGTTAGCGGGCAAAGGAACGCGGTGGAGACTAGTGGGAATCCTGGGAGCCTTTTTTTTCTTCAATTTTTTTCTCATTCAGACCATCATTGGCATTCGGTATCCCTCTTTTGCGCAGGCCGCGGCTGCACCTTTTACATCAATCGCAGGCCTTGGAACTGCGCTGGCCGGTCTGGCTTTTTCCACCACGCTCATGGTCTTTCTGACAATCAGGTCAGGCTGGAGACGCGTAGCCCGGCCTTTGGGCGAATTGCTCCTCTTCTTTCCCCTTCTTTTCGCCATTGTTTGGATTGCCTATCCGATCGAAGAAGCGGCTGACTGGCTCTTGGCTGCGCCACTTCTTCTGTTTCTGCTCCTGTTCAGCTGCGGCGACTTCAGAAACCTGGCTGATTGGAGATTTTCCATCGACAATTTTCCGGAAACACTGAAGACCCTGGTTTTACCGACGATCATCATGGTTCTCCTCGTACTTTTCACGAGTATCATTGTGGGTCTGAAAGTTAACCCGAAAGGCATTATTATTTCGCTGGCAACCTATCCTCTCTACGCCTGGGGCCAGCTTTTTGTCTTTCTGCTTTTCCCCGTTCGGAGGTTCAAACAAATCAGTCGCTCACCGTGGGAGATTGTTCTTGTCACGGCGGGCCTCTTCGCTCTCATTCACTGGCCCAATGCGATCACAATGTTTGGATGTTTTGCCGCCATGCTATGTTGGGCCTCCATTTACCTTAAAAAACCGAACCTTCACGCAATAGCCATTTCAATGGGCATTGCTGCTACTGCTTTTTCCCAGCTATTGCCGCCGGCTGTAACGGGTTCCGTTTCCGTGGGGCCGGGCGCCGTTCATGAACAGGTTATGTCTTCGGCGGCTGTGATTGCACCCAGACTTCTTGCAGAGATAGAAAAAAAGGTCGAGGAACGGAAGGTATCCGCGACGGATCAAGTATTTGCTGATGCAATGGCGGGTATCGCTCTCATGTATCCCTTGCCGGAACACCGAAAGCGGCTCTGGTCGGCATTGCACTCGCGTTTCGGTGGCGAGGCTACGGTGGCTGCTTTTCTCCGAGGGGAGGAATTCCGCCGCGCGCCCTGGTTGGCTCATCCCGAACGGGCAACAGCCTTTTTGGGCGGCCTGATGGGTTGGGTCGACACGGCTGCTGTTGAAAACGGCGGCATCGCTTTCCGGGGCTGGGCTGGAGATGTTGCGATGGGCGCAGCGGCAGAGGCGGTATTTTTCTTCAGGGAGGGAGAATTGGTTACGACTGTTCCCTGCAATGAGCCAAGATCCGATGTGGCGAGCGTCTTCGACAAACGATCTCTTGCATTATCGGGTTTCAGGGTGTTCCTTCCGGGCGCCGGGATCAGCGACGGTGAGATCAGGATTTTCGCCGTCGCAGGGGGAAAGTTTGCTGAACTCACATATAACAGGGATTATCCCTTTTTCAGGGGACGGTTTCGGTAAAGAAAAAGAAGAGACCGGACTTTTTGGACATTTATCGGCAACTGTGTTAGAAAAACCTGACGATCACGGAATGCCGAAGGGGATTCCGTTCAGCAACAATGAGTTATAACGAGAGGAGGTTTGTATGCCCGGTGACAAAGAGGAAAAGGGTTTTGTCATTAAGGACAGGCGTTTCTTTGATGAATCGGGTGAACTGAGGGATGACGAGGGAACTGATAGGCCGAAGGAGAAAGGCGCCAGTTCTCCCGGTGAGTCCATCGAATCGTCGTCGCCGAAGAATACGGAACGGGAGGCCGTTGCCGAGAATCACGAAGATTATATTCTTCCTGAAGTAAATTTTACCAGTTTTATTCTCTCGCTTCATACCTCGGTCCTTTTCCACTTTGGCGATTTCGCTGATTCCTCTGCTGATGGGCCGAAGACCAATCTTTCCGCCGCCAAGCATACTATAGATATAATCGCCATGCTGAAGGAAAAAACGGCAGGCAATCTCAGCGAGGACGAAGAAGGCCTCATCGAAGGCATCCTTTATGAATTACGGATGCGCTACGTCAAGGAAGTGAAGAAATAGTGATCGTCAAGGAAGCGCCGGCCAAGATAAATCTGGTCCTCAGGGTGATGCGACGGCGGGAGGACGGCTATCATGATATTGTGAGTCTCCTGCAGAGGATCACCCTCGCCGACGAAATGATTTTTGAAGCGCGACCCCGGGGAATTACTGTACGGTGCGACCATCCAAGGGTTCCGGAGGACGAGAATAATATTGTCCATCGAGCGCTCAATGCCCTTTTTGAAAAAGTTTCTCATAAGGGCGGCATTGATGTCGCGATTAGAAAAAAAATTCCGGTAGCGGCGGGATTGGGCGGCGGGAGTTCAAATGCTGCTGCTGCTCTTGTGACGGCCAACGAACTCTTATCATTAGGTCTAACCCGCGGGGAATTAATGAACCTTGGCGGAACTGTCGGCGCCGATGTCCCCTTTTTTGTCTTCGAAAAGACAGCCTGGGCGAGGGGAATAGGCGATAGGCTTGAAGAAGCGCGGGGAATGCCTAGCCTCTCTCTTCTCCTGGTAAATCCAGGGTTTGAAGTATCGACGAAAAGCGTCTACGAGGGTTTGAAAAGGGGATTGACAAAGGATAGGCGACAATATAATATCCCGGCTCTTACGACGGTGCCCCGTGTCGTTGAAGAACTGCATAATGATCTGGAGAGTGTGTCCGTTGTGCGCCATCCCGTATTGGCAGATATAAAAGAGGCTCTGATCGGCGCAGGCGCTCTGGGAGCTCTCATGTCGGGAAGCGGTCCCACTGTATTTGGCATATTCAAGGGGAGCGATGATGTCGCGCGGGCGGAACAGCGCCTGAAGGTTTTGGGACTGGGCGCTACATACAGGGCATCGTCACTCTGACAATGAATCGTTGGGGCGTCGTCAAGCGGTAAGACACAGGATTTTGGTTCCTGCATTCGGAGGTTCGAATCCTCCCGCCCCAGCCATGATAGATAATCGGGACTAGCAGGGTCTAGCAATCACCTCGTAACGGTCGGGTTGCCCGGGAGGGAACGGCCGATTGTTTCTAGAAAAAGGCTCGGACAGCAAGGGACCAGAGCCTTGGAAAAGACAGGAAAGCGGGTTGTTTCATGCTGGAACGGATGAGAGTCTTCGCGGGAAATTCAAACCTGCCGCTGGCTCGGAAAATTTGCTCGGAACTGGGTATAACTCTCGGCAAGGCTCAGATTTCACAGTTCAGCGATGGCGAGAGCCAGGTGGAAATTGCCGAGAACGTTCGTGGAATGGATTCTTTCATTATCCAGTCGACCTGTGCGCCTGTGAATATCAACTTAATGGAGCTGCTCGTGGTGATCGATGCCCTGAAAAGAGCCTCGGCCGATAGAATAACTGCAGTCATGCCCTATTACGGATATGCCCGGCAGGACCGGAAGGTTGCACCGAGGGCGCCCATCACTGCGAAACTGGTGGCCGATCTTATCACAACGGCAGGCGCGACCCGTGTTCTCGCCATGGATCTCCATGCAGGACAGATCCAGGGATTCTTCAACATTCCCGTGGATAACCTCTATGCCACGCCGGTTCTTCTGAAATATGTAAAGGAAATATATAAAAACAACATCGTGGTTGTATCTCCCGATACGGGGGGCGTTGTCCGGGCCAGGGCCTTCGCCCGGCGCCTTGAAGCGGCGCTGGCGATCGTGGACAAACGGCGAGATGCGCCCAACGAAGCTCAGGTTATGAATATAATAGGCGATGTAAAAGGCAAGCGGGCGATTATACTGGATGATATGGTTGATACGGCCGGAACGATCGTGCAGGCGGCGGAAGCGCTGATGAACAACGGCGCTTTGGAGGTGTCGGCCTGCAGCACCCATCCTGTTCTTTCGGGGCCGGCGATAGAGCGGCTCAACAAATCCTGCCTTAAGGAACTCATTGTAACGGACACTATACCTCTTCAAGGAGAGGCCAAGAATTGCAAGTGCATCAAAGTTCTGTCCATCGGCGCTCTCCTCAGCGAGGCCATGAAACGGATTTATTATAATGAGTCAATCAGTTCACTTTTTGTATAGGAGTAGTTTATGAAAAGAGTCACATTGCATGCACAGGTTCGAGATGAACAGGGGAAGGGCGCCTCGCGACGCCTCAGGTCCGGAGGGTTCGTTCCTGCAGTATTTTACGGTTATAAAAGCAATCCGCGGATTTTGAAGGTCAATGCCGCCGAATTTGTGAATCTTCTCAGCCGTGACAAAAAAGAAAGCATTTTTGTCAACCTGCTTATACAGGATAAAGATGGCGAGAATAAAAAACTGTCAGTGATCAAGGAACTTCAGGTTAACTCTCTGAGAAAGAAATTAATCCATGCTGATTTTTACGAGATCGATCTGAACCGTGAATTGACCACCGAAATTCCCGTTGTTCTTAAAGGTACGCCCGTTGGTTTTGAGAAGGGCGGCGAGCTCCAACACCTCAAGAGGGATATCAGGGTTTCAGCGCTGCCTGATAAGCTTCCGGAGATTATAGAAGTCGACGTGAGCCTCCTGGATGTGGGAGATTCCATAAAAGTCGTCGATGTTGCGGTGCCTGAGGGTGTCAAGGTGCTTGATCACGGCGATGTGGCCCTTGCCGCCGTGGCGTTGACACGGGTGAGCCTTTCCGGCGGGGAGGCTTCCGCCGAAGCAGCTTCCGAAGGGGCTGAACCAGCGGCCGAACCGGAAGAATAAAGAACTCACTGAAGACGGACGGTCAAGCGCGCCCGGAGAAGATCAGTGAAACTTCTTGTCGGTTTAGGAAATCCCGGTCCGCGCTATGCAGCAACGAGGCATAACGCCGGTTTTCTGGTGCTTCAGCGCCTGGAGGGGCTGCTATCCATTCCCATGGATAAGCGAAGGTTTGAAGCCCTCATCGGCAAAGGAGTGGTGGCGGGGGAACCTGCCGTTCTTGCGATACCCCAGACCTATATGAACCTGAGCGGGCGTTCTGTAGCGCCGCTTATGAAATTCTATAACCTCAATATTGAAGACATTATCGTTATACACGATGAGATCGATTTTCCCTTCGGCATTCTTCGAATCAAGACCGGCGGAGGCCATGGAGGCCATAAAGGGCTCCGATCGATAATCGACTATATCGGCGGCGCAGATTTTACGCGTCTTCGAGTGGGCATCGGCAGGCCCTGCCGACAAGAGACGGTGGAATCCTATGTCCTCACGGGCTTTTCACAAGAGGAGGAAGCGGGTTTGCCGGACCTGATCAACCGGGCCTGTGATGTTCTCTGCGATATCGTTCAAGCGGGACCGGTTGCGGCCATGAACCGCTGCAACATTCGAGAACAAAACGGCCCGGAGGAATCATCGGCCAGTCCGTAGAATAGATAGAATGATTGCGGCAGGGAAAGGACCCGAACTCGAGACGAACACTGCCCGCATTATCCCTGCCGATGCCGAACCGCAATAATAGTTTTGACAAAGCGGCCAATATTTGTTATGTCACGGCCGCTTCTCGTAAAGGGTCATTTATATGCTAATCTATTATTACAGCCATTACATTTAGGGAGGATAAGGAGATGTTTAGTCGGAAATTCAAACATTTTATCACAATCGGTCTCCTGACGCTGTGCCTGTCGTTCGTCGCAGCCCCGCTTCTCGCAAGCGAGGCAGAGCTGAAAATTCCCGACTTGACCGCTGCGCAGAACCATCTGTTGCTAATAGGGTTCCTGATCTGTTTTGCGGGAATGGTATTCGGTTTCATCATGTACACAAAGGTTAAGAAGCTCCCCGCTCATCAGTCAATGCTGGATGTGGCCGATGTTATTTTTCAGACTTGCAAGACTTATCTCATCCAGCAGGGAAAGTTGTTGCTGATACTTTTTGTTTTTATCGCTGTCTGTATCATTTATTATTTCAGTTTTCTCCAGGGTATGACCACCGGCAACGTGCTGCTCATCGTGCTTTGGTCGATTATCGGCATTCTTGGTTCCTACGGGGTGGCCTGGTTCGGCATACGAATGAACACGCTGGCAAATTCGCGCATGGCTTTTGCCTCTCTTGAAGGCAAGCCGATCAAGTTGCTTGATATTCCTCTCACGGCGGGAATGAGCATCGGCGTGCTCCTGGTTTGCGTGGAACTCGTCATGATGCTTTTCATCCTGGTCTTCATGCCTCGCGACGTGGCAGGCGCTTCTTTTGTGGGTTTCGCCATCGGTGAATCCCTCGGCGCCAGCGTCCTCAGAATCTGCGGCGGCATTTTCACGAAGATCGCCGATATCGGTTCCGACCTCATGAAGATTGTGTTCACGATAAAGGAAGATGATCCACGGAACCCGGGCGTCATCGCCGATTGTGTCGGCGACAATGCCGGCGACAGCGTGGGTCCCACGGCCGACGGTTTCGAGACATATGGCGTCACCGGCGTGGCCCTTATCAGTTTCATCGTCCTTGCGGCTTTCCCTCAATACCAGTCAGAGCTTCTCGTGTGGATCTTTGTCATGCGCATCCTCATGATCATTACCTCCATCGTGTCCTATTACATCAACAAGGGGATCACCGATTCCCTCTGGGGCGGCAAGGAGAAAGTGAATTTTGAAGGGTCGTTGACCTCGCTGGTCTGGATTACGTCAATCGTCTCGATCATCGTAACCTTTATCATCAGCAGATGGCAACTCGGTCATCATCCGAACAGCCTTTGGATCAAGCTTTCCATCATAATCAGCTGCGGAACCATCGCTGCGGCGCTTATCCCTGAACTGGTGAAGGTGTTCACGAGCGCCCACTCCCGTCACTGTGCAGAGGTTGTAACGGCGGCCCGTGAAGGCGGTCCTTCGCTGTCCATTCTCTCAGGATTAGTGGCCGGCAACTTAAGCGCTTTCTGGCTGGGCATGTCCATTTTCTTCCTCATGCTTCTTGCATATTTCACAAGCACTCTGGGACTGAACCAGTATATGGAGTATTCGTCGGTTTTCGCCTTCGGTCTCGTCGCATTCGGATTTCTCGGCATGGGTCCCGTGACTATCGCCGTTGATAGTTACGGTCCCGTGACGGACAACGCCCAGTCAATCTATGAGCTGTCGCTCATCGAATCAATTCCCGACGTCGAGAAGGAAATTGAGAAAAAATGGGGCTTTGCGCCCCGGTTCGACGTGGCAAAACATCTTCTCGAGGAGAACGATAGTTGCGGCAATACCTTCAAAGCGACGGCTAAGCCTGTCCTTATCGGCACTGCCGTTGTCGGGGCTACGACTATGATTTTCTCGCTGATCCTTCTCCTGCGGCAGGCCTTGGGAGTTCAGCCCGAAATGATTCTGAATCTCATCAATCCCTATACGCTCCTTGGATTGATCTGCGGCGGCGCCGTTATCTACTGGTTCACGGGCGCTTCCATACAGGCCGTTGTCACCGGCGCTTACCGGGCCGTTCAGTATATCAAGCAAAACATCCGGCTCGATGAGTCAGCTTCACTGAAGGCATCTACGGAGAGTTCCAAGCAGGTTGTAAAGATCTGCACGTATTATGCACAGAAAGGCATGTTCAATATTTTCATCGCCGTTTTCTGCTTTTCCCTGGCCTTTGCTTTCCTTTCGGCGCCGGTTTTCAGCAACGAATCAACCTCTTTCTTTATCAGTTACCTGATCGGGATTGCAATATTCGGGCTTTTCCAAGCCATCTTTATGGCGAATGCCGGCGGTTGCTGGGATAACGCCAAGAAAGTTGTCGAGGTAGATTTGAAGGAAAAAGGTACGCCGCTCCACGCGGCGACCGTTGTTTGCGATACGGTGGGAGATCCTTTCAAAGATACCTCTTCGGTGGCGATGAACCCCATCATCAAGTTCACGACACTCTTCGGGCTTCTCGCCATGGAAATTGCCATTGTGCCGGCCATGAAAGGCGTTGCCCTCTGGGTGGGCGGGTTCTTCTTTATCGTGGCCGTTGTCTTCGTCTACCGGTCCTTCTATGCGATGAGGATTCCCGTTGAGTCGAAGAAATAACGAGATTTTTCAAAAATGAGCAAAGGGCCGGTCCGAAACCGGCCCTTTTTTTTTGGCTGGGGTTCGGCAATACGCTTCCAATAATTCCCTTGACAGGCATGGTAAAACCCAATAACTTCATGAACAAAGTCAATCATTCAGGTTCTTGTCTCGTTGATATTACAAAGGCTCTTCCATGGGATTCAACTGCGGCATCATCGGTCTTCCAAATGTGGGCAAATCGACCATTTATAATGCCCTTACCGCAGCAGGCGCCGCAGTAGCCAATTATCCCTTCTGTACAATCGAACCAAATGTTGGCACAGTAACTGTTCCTGACGATCGATTGGATTCGATCGCCCGCATTGTCAAACCGCGGAAGTGCACTCCCACAGTGATGGAATTCGTCGATATCGCCGGTCTTGTCAAGGGAGCGAGCAAAGGGGAAGGTTTGGGCAACAAGTTTCTTGGGCATATCCGCGATGTTGACGCCATCGTCCACGTCGTGCGGTGTTTCGACGATCCAAATGTGTCCCACGTCCATGGTATCGTAGATCCTGCCGGCGACATCGCGACGGTGGTGACGGAACTGATCCTGGCAGACCTGGAAACCGTCGAAAGGCGGCGTCAAAAAGCGGAGCGGCAAGCCAAGGTAGGTGATAAATCAATGTTCCGGGAGCTTGAGGCTCTCGTAGTCATGGAGGAAGTTCTTGCCCGCGGAGTTTCGGCCCGGACTGTCCCTCAGGATGATATAATGCCGGAATTGCGTCGGGATTTGAATCTCCTCACGGACAAGAAGGTGCTCTACGTGGCAAATGTAAGCGAGGACATGCTCCGAGGCTCGGGGAGAGTCGACTGCATCGCTGCTGTTGAAACGGCAGCAGAGGCTGAAGGATCGGCGATGGTGGTCCTTTGCGGTGATCTCGAGGCTGAAATTGTCCTGTTGCCTCCGGATGAGCAGCAAGTATTTCTGGAGGATCTTGGCCTTAGGGAGTCAGGTCTGTTAAATCTTATAAGAACGGGCTACGAACTTCTCAGCCTTATAACGTTCTACACTACCGTCGGAACGGAACTTCGGGCATGGACGCTGAAGGCCGGGACAACGGCGTTGAAGGCAGCCGGAAAAATCCACAGCGATATGGAGCGAGGATTTATTAGGGCGGAGGTCCTGAGTTACGACGACTTTTCGGCATCGGGAGGCATCGTGGAGGCAAGGGACAGGGGGCTTGTCCGGATCGAAGGCAGGGATTATGAAATAACCGACGGGGACATCGTCCATTTCCGGTTCAATGTTTAAGAGGATAGGAAGTGCACGGCCTGTCCCCATTGTGCAGAAACACAATGGGGACTTTTTACATAGAGCTAGAGAAGGAGCGTAGAACAGATCATGGGGGAGAGCTTCATTCTGGCATCGCTGTCGCCCCGCCGTTGGGAGCTTCTTTCGAACCTTGGAATTTCTTTCGAAGTTGTTCCCAGCGAGGTCGATGAGACCTTCAGATCAGGAGAATCACCCGTAAATCACGCACTCCGTCTGGCCCGGGAGAAGGCCTTGGCCGTCGTGCGAAGATTCCCTCATACCTGGGTTCTGGGCGCCGATACGATTGTACACATTGATGGAGAAGTCCTGGGAAAACCCGATTCGCCTGGGGCGGCCAGGGAAATGCTCAGGAAACTTAGCGGCCGGGAGCATATGGTCATTACGGCTTTCGCTCTGATTCACGGGACAGAAGGAATCGCGGTGAACCGGGCCATTGAGTCCTCTGTTCTTTTCAAGGAACTATCCCGAGACGAGATTGAATGGTATATTGCCACTAATGAACCCTACGACAAGGCAGGGAGTTATGCAGTCCAAGGCAAGGCTGCTTTCTTCATCAAAGAGATAAGGGGTTCCCATACGAATGTGATAGGCCTCCCGCTTTCCGAAGTGGTTGCCGCACTGGAGGAACGAAGCCTGGTTGCATTCGGGCCTGAGCAATCCTGACGAATCCACAGAAGGAGATTAATGAATTCCGTTAGAGAGAACATAACTCGCATCAAGGACCGTATTTCCGAGGCGGCGGGTCGCGCTGGAAGGAATCCCGCTGCCGTAAGGCTTATGGCGGTAACAAAGACCGTTGAGGATGACCGCATACAGGCAGCCATTGAGGCGGGTATCACCCTTATGGGAGAAAACTATGTTCAGGAGGCAAAACGTAAGATAGAGCTTATGGGAAAGGATGTGCAATGGCACATGATTGGCCATCTGCAATCGAACAAGGCCAAGTACGCCGTCCGGCTTTTTGATATGATCCACTCGGTTGATAGTTTGGATCTTGCCCGCGAACTCGACAGGAGATCCCGGGAGGCTGGCCGTGTGATCGATGTGCTTCTGGAGGTAAATCTTAGCGGCGAGGAATCGAAGAGCGGCTGCTCTCCTGACGAAGCGTTCAATCTGGCTGTCGGTTGTTCAGGCTTTCCAAACCTTGCGCTGAAAGGGCTTATGACCATGCCGCCCTGGTGTGAAGATCCTGAGGCGGCTCGACCGTATTTCAGGAAGCTGTGTGAACTGAAAGAACGGATAAACGGTAAAAAGCTGCCGGGGATCGCCCTGAATGAATTATCCATGGGCATGTCCGGTGATTATGAAGTTGCGGTCTCGGAGGGGGCTACCATTATCCGAATCGGAACGGCCATATTCGGACCGAGACGATAGATAAAATCCATAGTTTTCGTTTGATCCGCAGGTTGCTTGCCCGATTATTCACGTCGGTCCAATCCGCTTTCCTCGAACGCATCAGCGAGATCGTTCCTTCTGTCCGCAGTGCCGCCGCCCTTGTAAATGAACCTCTCCAGTAGGCGGTGAAATCCAGTCCAGTTCGAATCATCTCCGGAATCTTTAATGAATTCCTGAAAGGCGTTTACCTTTGCATCCATGTCATCGACGAAGTTGACTATCAGGGCTTCAACGGTCTTCGGCCGCTTTGGCGAGCCGTATTCGAGAATGCCGTGGTGGCTGAGAATGATATGTCTCAGCTCCATGGCCAGTTTTTCGGGGAAATCTACTATGTCTGCTATTCTTTTATCTATCATTTCAACGGCAAGGACTATATGGCCGATCAGCCGTCCAACATCCGTATAATCGATCATCCGCTTGCAAGCCAACTCTTCGATCTTGCCGATGTCGTGGAGAATGCCGCCGGCAAGGAGGAGATCCCTGTTAACGCCCTTATAATGATTGGCCACAACGTCGAGCAGGATCACCATTGATAGGGTGTGTTCCAGGAGACCGCCGATGTAGGAGTGATGAAATCCTTTTGCTGCCGGTGATCGCATGAAGGCTGACGCCACTGTCTCATCACGGAAAATCGATTGGAGAAGCGCTTGGAGATGGGGATCGTCGATGCTGTCGATGAAAGCAAGAAGGCGCTTGAACATGGAAGAAGCGTCTTCTTTCGACGACGGCAGGTAATCCATGGGATCGATCTCATTGTCGCGAAGAGGGACAATGTCCAGAATGGAAAGCTGGATAACATCTTTATATTTGAGAGCCCTGGCATCGACGGCAACTATATTGCCTTTTTGAAAGGTTTCGCTGCATTCCTGAGCACGGTCCCATATGCGGCCGTCGATGCTGCCTGTTTTGTCGCTGAGCCGCAACGAGAGGTAGGGATTGCCTTTCTGCGAAAAAGCCAGGTTCTTTTCGATCACAAGAAACGAACTCTTGACCCGGTCACCTGCCTGTATATCCTGAATAAAGGGCTTTGCGCTCACATCTCCACCCGTTTCCCCTGGCTGTATATTCTCATGGTCCCTCGGCGAACATAGCCAACAACGGTAATTCCCGCCTGCTCTGCATCTTCCACAGCCCTTGACGTCGCCGCAGAATGAGAGATTATGAAAGGCACTCCAATACGCCAGATCTTACGGACGATTTCCGAAGAAACCCGGCCGGTTGTGAGAATTATCTTGTCGGAGAGATCGAGACCCTTCAACAGACCATAACCGCAGACCATGTCGATGGTGTTGTGGCGGCCTATATCCTCTCGCGCAATAATGATTCCGTCTTCGTGCGACGCGAGTGCTGAACAGTGGGCGCCGCCGGTCGCATCGTGCAAGGTCGTCGACGACAACAGTTCTTCGATCAATTTTAGAACCAGATGAGGCGACAGCAGTCTGTCCGTTTGTAGGGGCGGGCCTGTTCTATCAAGCAGCGCACTCCTGGCGCCGCTGGAACCTATATACATGCCTTTCTGATGGGGCGTCGGCCTGTTTGTTGTCACAGATATGATTCTACCGGGCTCATCGGCTTCAATCGATACGACTTCGTCGAAGCCGCGTATCAGGCCTGTTGATTTGAGGTAGCCCGCTGCCATTTCGTCGAGATGAATGCCCGTGCAGGCATTGGTTGTTATATTTTGTCCATTGAGCGTTATCGTTACGGAGGTTTCCCGTATAACCGTCAACGGACGACGGCAAAGTGATGTTCCATCGAAATACCCGATATTTACAGAAACTGTTTCAGCTATTGTCATTTCTTCCTTCCCTTAAAATTCTATGATCTCCTACCCGTATGGTAAGTTTAGTGGCATCATAATATTCCATGAGTGGAATAAGGAACTTCCTCGTAAGTCCTCCCGTGAGATCCTTGAAATGTTGAAGCGATGTCTTGCCTTCCTTGAGAAGAAGCGCCCGGTAAGCTTCTCTGAGTCGCGCAATTGCCGTTGCGTCGTACAGGAGGTCGTTGCTTATTTTCAAAAGAGTTCCATTGTTGACCAATATTTCCAGGACGTTCGCTACCTCTTTTTCCTTCCCTGGGTAGGCCTCTTTCACGTCCTTCGTCGTCGGGGGCGACAGGCTGTTTTTTCGGTACCACCGGATAATGCTCTCTTTTAGATCTTCCATGTCGACGCTGAGACTCACTCGGTGTTCCGCCAGGCTGATGGAATCCTGGTCTATGACGAGCAGGCCCTGTTGTTCCAGGTCTATCATGGCTTTACTGAAGATCTTGGCATTTACGAAGCGGGCAACAGAGCCCTTTAGTTCTTCGCGGGAGATTCCTTCCTTCAATGGAAATTTTTTATGATAGAGCGTAACCAACTCACGGATTGTTTCTATAAAGGCGTTGTATGTTTTCTGGGAGAGAAGCCTTCGCTCCTCACGGTCGATGAGAATAGCTTCCTTCCGTGAAAGAAGGTCCTCAACGATCTTGTCCTGCCGTTTCAATGAAAGGCCCGTCCGAAGAGCCAGGGTTATTGGAGTGATGCCCTCGATGCCTGCCCGATTGAGGATAGCGACTGTTTTTTCATCGTCGCTTCCTTCGGCCAACCTTGCTAGATCTCGTACTGCAACCTCATCGAATGATTTGATTTTTGTTGCCAGTGGATCGAGAATATCGCCACCGCCGATCGTCGTGATTGGCGAATAACTTCTGAGAACAAACTTATCTTTCGACATGACCACTGTCGGCTCGTCCAATAGTATCTGTCCATAGCACGATTCCCCCGGAGCCATCTCGGTTTTTCCGAGAAGGATGATTCGGGCCATGATTTCACTGGTTCCCGAATGAAAACGGACGCGGCTTCTGTTTTTCAGTTTTTTACCGCTGCGATTAAGATAGCGAAGGAATACATCAATTCGACTGGTGGGACTGAAGACATCCGGCTGCGTGAGAATTTCTCCGCGTTCAATCGAAGTTTTCTCTATTCCCTGGAGGTTGATTGCCGTTCTCTGTCCTACTTCAGCCTTTTCGACCGATTTACCGTGAACCTGGATTCCTCGTATCTTTGCCGTCCGGTCGTCCGGCATGACTTGAACGATGTCGCCCACCGAGATTGAACCTGATATAAGAGTGCCTGTCACGACTGTGCCGAAACCCTTCATCGTAAATACGCGATCTACGGGGAGACGAAAGAACTCGCCATGCCTTTGGTATTCCGTATTCTCGGCAAGGGTTGTTATTCCTTTTCTGAGATCTGCGATGCCTTCGCCTGTGAGGGCCGATACAGGGACGATCGATGCTTCCTCCAGGAAGGTTCCTTTAAGGAACTCCCTGACGTCTTCTTCAGCCAACCCTCTCCATTCATCGTCAACAAGATCGGTTTTAGTGAGGGCCACAATGCCTTTTTTGATATCGAGAAGTTCGCAGATCTCAAGGTGTTCGCGTGTTTGAGGCATGACGACCTCGTCGGCGGCGATGACCATTACGACGAGGTCAATGCCGCCGGCGCCGGCAACCATGTTTTTCACAAACCGTTCGTGGCCGGGAACGTCGATGATTCCAACGGTCCGACCGTTGTCAAGGACCAGAGAGGCGAATCCCAATTCTATGGTGATGCCCCTTTCCTTCTCCTCCTTCAGGCGGTCCGTATCGATGCCTGTCAGGGCCTTTACAAGAGCCGTTTTGCCATGATCAACATGGCCGGCCGTGCCGACGATAATATGGCGCATGATTCTCCCATTTCTGTCGCCGACCCGTCGTCGAGTCTGTGCGTTCAACCGACAATAGCAGAATTGCTGCACCCCTTCAATAGATAAACCATCGACTTCACAGCTTTTGCCACCTTCCTTTTTTGTGGTAATATCAAAGCTGTTGTGATAGTGGGCAGCTGATCATGAGAATCCTTGGCATTGATTACGGCGCTAAACGGGTGGGCGTTGCCGTCTCTGATGAGATGGAATGGACGGCCCGGGCGTTGAAGACTATCGATCGCATGAGCAGGCGGGCTGTAGCCGAAGAAATAGTGCGGATGGCTGGTGAACTGTCTGTCGAGGAAATTGTCATTGGATATCCCCTTCGACTTGATGGTTCGATGGGAATCCAGTGTCTCAAAGTCGACCGGTTTATAGAGATTTTGTCCTCAATGACGCACCTGCCCATCAAACGCTGGGACGAAACGCTCTCAACGAAGGAAGCGGAAGAACGCATGAGAGAGCAGGGATTGAGTCCGCGTAAACGTCGCGAATGGGTGGACAGAATGGCCGCTTCGATAATTCTTCAAAGTTACCTCGATTATGTGGAGATGAAAAAAATCCGAGGAGAACATGACTAAGACTTTGAAGTGCCTTGTATGCATTTCCATTGCCATGATTCTTTTAGGAGCTGCGTCGGTCATTTTGTACGGTAGTTATATCAATGCTCCTGCTGGCGATCCGTTGCGGACAATGGTTCTGAATATACCGAAAGGCGTCTCTTTTTCCTGGATAGCTGGTCAGCTGGAAGAAGCGGGCCTGGTGAGAGATCGAAGAATATTCATTGCCTTTGCCTGTCTCCGGAGAGCCACCGTTCATGTAAAGGCCGGAGAGTACGAATTGTCCGGCAGGCTTTCCCCAGCGCAAATTTTGGACAAAATGGTCCGGGGCGAGGTGAGGGAGTACCTTCTCTCTTTTCCCGAGGGATTTACTCTTCGCCAGGTAGCCCGCCGACTCGCCGATGAGGGCCTCGTATCGGAAACCGCTTTTCTCGCGGCGGCTTCGGACGCCGGTTTTTTAGGATCTCTCAAAATCGAAGGAGACAGGGCTGAGGGATATCTTTTCCCCGAAACCTACCGCTTTACCAGGCTGATGGATGAGAAACAGATCATCAGAATGATGGTACAGGAATTCCGCCGTCGCTTCACGCCGGTTCACGAAGCGCGAGCGGCCGAGCTTGGCATGAGTATCAGGGATATTGTAACCCTCGCTTCGATAGTCGAGAAGGAAGGAGGACCCGTCAGGGAAAAGTCTCTTATAGCGGCCGTATTTTACAACCGCCTGAAGAAGGGTATGCGGCTTGAAAGCGATCCCACGGTAATATACGGCATCGAGAATTTTAATGGGAATCTCACGCGTGAACACCTCCGGCAAAAAACGCCTTACAATACGTATGTAATACGCAGCCTTCCTCCGGGACCCATATGCAATCCAGGCCTGGATGCCCTCATGGCAGCTCTCTATCCTGCCGATGTGAAATTTCTTTTTTTCGTCGCACGGAACGACGGAACGCATTGCTTCTCCGCAGACCTTGAGAGCCATCAAAAAGCAATCGTAACCTATCAGATTAAAAAAGAGAAATAACGAATATTTTCCTTGACAAAGAGCATGAGTGCCTCTATAGTCGCACCAGGTGGTGAAAAGTGGAAGATTGTGGAGGGATCATCACCATGTCTTACTTTCGAGGCCAATATTACCACAGTATAGACGCTAAGGGACGGGTTATATTTCCCGCCAAGCTTCGTGAAATTTTCGAGGAGAAATACGACAATCAGCTTATCGTTACGGGCTGGAAGGGCTACCTCGTCGTATTCCCTTACGAGGAATGGCGAAATCTTGAGGAGAAGCTTTCCCAAAAATCGATCATCCAGGACAAAGTAAGAGGGTTCCAGCGTCTTTTTATGTCGGGAGGGATTGATTTGACCTTCGATGCTCAAGGTCGGATTCTCATTCCGCCGTCCCTGAGGAAATATGCCGGATTGGAGAAGGATATCGTAACGGCCGGCATGCTGCGAACTGTGGAAATCTGGGACAAAGATCGCTTTGAAGAAAACCTGATCACGTCGGCCCGGGATCTCGAGCATAACAGCGACGATCTCATGGCCGAACTGGGAATCTGATGGATGCATGCTACCACAGGCCGGTTCTTTTTGAGGAGGCAATGGAGTCTCTTGCTATTCGCGAGGGGGGGCGGTATCTCGATGGAACGGTCGGCGGAGGAGGGCATGCGGAAGAGATCGCCCGAAGAATGGGTCCTTCCGGATTCCTCATAGCCCTTGACGTTGATGATGACGCTATTGCGGCTGCGCGCCGGAGGCTTGAACCCCTCGATCGCCGCATCGTCGTAAGGAAGTGCAATTTCATCGACATGAGGGAAATAGCAGCGAGTTGCGGGTTCTCATTACTTGATGGAATCCTTCTTGATCTCGGCGTTTCCTCCCATCAATTGGAGACGACGGAACGAGGATTCAGTTTCCTCAGGGATGCCCCATTGGACATGCGGATGGATGCCGGAAGCGTCCGCACTGCTGCAGACATCGTCAATGACTGGAGCGCCGAAGATCTCCTGAGAATCATCCGCGAATATGGCGAAGAGCCGAGGGCAAAATCAATAGTAAGGGCCATTGTTCGACGACGAAAAGAGTCTCCCATCGCAACAACGGGGGACATCGCCGCCATTATCGCGCTCGCCGTGGGCAAAGGCCGTGATAGAGGAAAGATACACCCGGCGACAAAGACGTTCCAGGCACTCAGGATAGCGCTCAACGATGAGATGAATAATCTCGAAAAGGCGCTGGAAGAAGCGATAGAACTTCTTGCTCCCGGGGGCCGGATTTCGATTATTTCTTTTCATTCGCTGGAGGACAGGGCGGTTAAGCGGGCTTTTCGTTCCTGGGAGGGTCGATGCACCTGTCCCCCCTCCTTCCCTATATGCACCTGCGGGAGGAAACGACGAGCGAAGGTTATAACCCGGCGCCCCGTCACTGCGGGCGATGAGGAACGACGAGAGAACCCAAGGGCCCGGAGTGCAAAGCTCAGAACTGCGGAAAAGGAGTGACGATGTCGTCCTTGTTAATTCGAAGAGTGAAGTCGAACGACTGCGTGAAGGTGTTCATCGGCATCTTCATCGTCATGGCGCTCTTGCTTGTGAATGTATGGTTTCACACGGAAGCGACGCAGTTGAAATACAGGATGGCCGAAGAGATGCGCCGGCGGGAGTTCCTCCTGGAGGAGAAAAAACGTTTTTCCTTAGAAATCGCCTCCCTCGAGGCGCCCGAGCGGATTGAAGGCATTGCCAGGCTGAGGCTGGGCATGTACATGCCGTCTCGGGATCAGGTCGTGTTCGTGAAATGAAGGGATGTAAAAACAAAAATCGTTGGCTTCGGTTCAGGATTATCCTGACGCTAACCGTCTTTGCGGCGCTTTTCGTTGTTTTGCTCTCCCGGGCCTTTCAGCTTCAGGTATTTTCAGGAAGGGCGATGAAGGTGAGAGCGGAGAACCAGTATACGCGTAAATTGAAAGTGACGCCGACTCGGGGAGTGATTCTGGAGCGGGGAGGCCAGGAACTGGCCGCGACAATAATGGTCGATTCCCTGTATGCAAACCCCACCCATATTTCTGATCCACGGATTGCGGCCCGTCGTCTGGCGCCGATTCTCTCGCTTGACGCCCGGCAACTTGCCGCAGAATTGTCGCGTCGGAAGTCCTTCTGTTGGGTCAAGAGGAAGATTACGCCCCAGGAGTCGGAGGGAGTGAAGGCGCTTAATATTAAAGGAGTTTACTTCGTCAAAGAATCGAAGAGATTTTATCCCAACAGGGAACTCGCCTGTCATGTCCTCGGCGTCTGCGGTTTGGATTCCGACGGTCTCGAAGGGCTTGAACTGGCGTGCAACGACAATCTGAGAGAAAGCGGTCCGGAGATTCTTTGGAGAAGGGATGCCAAAGGCAAGGCGCTCTATACGGAAGCAGTAGAAAAGGCCGACAGTAAGACGCGGCGACATTCGGTTATGCTTACCATAGACGGCCCCATGCAGTACATAGTGGAACGGCAGCTGAAAGAGGCGGTGGAGCGAAGTCGTTCAGGCGCCGGAACGGCTATCGTGATGGACCCAAGAACCGGTGAAATCCTCGCCATGGCGAATGTCCCCTCCTTCAACTGCAATAACTTCGAGGTCTATTCCCGGCAGATCCGTAAAAACAGAGCCGTCATAGACTCTTTCGAACCGGGTTCCATCTTCAAGCCTTTTATCGTTGCCGCAGCCCTCGAGGAAGGCGTAGTTGTCGAAGGCGATCGATTCAACTGCGAAAACGGTTCCTATCGAGTAGGGCCTAAGACAATTCGCGAGGCTTTGTACAAAAAGTATAAGGAGTTGACGGCTTCAGAAATTCTGAAGCACTCGAGCAACATCGGTTCCGTCAAGGTAGCCGAGCGCCTCGGCAAGGAGCCGCTTCACAGGTATCTCAAAGCCTTCGGTTTCGGCGAAAAAACAGGCGTTGGGCTGCCCGGTGAGGCTTCTGGAATTGTCAGTTCCGCGTCGGACTGGACTTCCGTCGATTTCGCCGCCATATCGTTCGGCCAGGGCCTCTCCGTTACGCCGATTCAGCTCATTGCCGCAATGTCGGCCATTGCCAGAGACGGTGTTCTTATGAGGCCCTATATCGTAAAAGCCGTTATCGATTCGAAAGGCAAGGTTGTGGAAGAATTCGGGCCGCAAGTCGTGCGAAAAGTAATTTCTCCCGAGGCGGCTCGTCAGGTGAGAAGAATGCTTGTGGAAGTCGTCGAGAACGGTACAGGCAAGGCAGCCCGTCTGGCTGACGTTTTGGTGGGAGGCAAGACCGGAACGGCGCAAAAATACGATACTGCAACGGGCGCCTATTCGATCGATCGCGTGGTAGCATCCTTTATTGGTTTTTTTCCTGTGGAAGATCCACAGATGATTGTTCTGGTAATCCTCGATGAACCGCAGTTGAATCGATGGGGGGGTGAAGCGGCGGCGCCTGCTTTCAAAGATATTTCAGAACAACTGGTGAGGTCTTTTGCCGACGACATGCCGACCCGCCGCATGGCTGGGGGAGAAGGTACGGGTGGGCGGATTGTCATGACTTCGGCGCCGGATATTGCAGAACAGAGCTCACAAGAAAGAGAGGGAGATCAGCCGGACTTCCGGGGAATGTCGCTCAGGCGTGTCTTGAAGATTGCACGCAATAGAGGTATGACAGTCTCCGTCAATGGAAGCGGTTGGGCCGTAGCTCAGAAACGAATGAACGACAAGGACGGCAATCCGCAGTACCACGTGATATTCAGTTCGGGACCCTTCATGGAGACCAGATGGAATTAATCGATCTTTTTAACAATATATCTGTACTGGATATGAAAGGCAACAGACGGGGCGATGTCACGTTCCTGAGCCATGACTCCCGGACGGTGACCCCCGGCTCTCTGTTCATTGCTATAGAGGGTTTGAAGCAGGATGGACACGTTCATGTGCCCGAGGCGCTTGCCCGGGGCGCCCGGTACGTTGTCCATGATCGGGATCTGCCCTACCGGGAAGGTGTAACCTACATAAGGGTGGCTGACAGTCGTTCTGCTCTTGGGCCGCTCGCCAGGAATTTCTACGGCGATCCCTCCGGGAGACTAAGCCTTATTGGCGTCACGGGAACCAACGGCAAGACAACTGTCTGCCGCCTTCTGGAGTCGATTCTCTCGGAGGCAGGGCATTCGGTCGGCGTGCTGGGAACAATCAACTATCGTTACGCCGGCACGGTTCTTCCCGCTTCCCACACGACGCCTGAACCGCTGGAACTGCAGCGCATCCTCCGCGATATGGCCGATTCAGGCATCACCCACGTGGTCATGGAGGTTTCTTCTCATGCACTGGCCCTCCGCCGTGTCGATCAGTGCCGATTCGATGTCGGAGTCTTCACCAACTTTTCGCAAGATCACCTCGATTACCACGGGACTATGAGTGATTATTTCCAGGCGAAACGGCGCTTCTTTACTGAACTCCTCAAAGATAGCAGCATCGTATTAAATGCCGACGACCCCTCGGTGATTTCTCTCATCGGAGAGATTTCAAAGAGAGTAATTACTTTCGGGATTGAGGGCGCAGCCGATGCGGCCGTCGACAATTACCGCCTGACCCTCGATGGCATCGAGGCGACAGCGCACCTGAAGGAACAGTCCTTCGTCATAGCATCGCGGCTTCTCGGCCGACACAATCTTTCGAATATTCTGGCGGCAATCGCGGCGGCCTCTGTTTTTGAAGTGCCTCATCATGCTGTGGCGGCGGGTATCGCGGCCGTTAAGGGCGTCAGAGGAAGACTTGAGAGAGTGGATAACAACCGAAGTCTTTCACTTTTCGTGGACTACGCCCATACAGAGGACGCCCTGCGCAAGGTCCTGGCCATTCTCGGAGAGTTTAGGGACGGACGAATAATAACCGTTTTCGGTTGCGGAGGAGATCGCGATCGATTGAAGCGGCCCCTTATGGGAAGAACAGCCACTGAACTGAGCGACATGACGATAGTGACGTCGGACAACCCGCGGATGGAAAATCCACTGTCGATAATCAGTGAAATAGAGGAAGGAATAGACAAAACAGCTGTTAAAAAAGTGCTTCCTGTCGATATCGGACCGACCGAGACAGGGATCTATACGGTTATCCCCGATCGGCGAAGCGCCATAACGGCGGCCATCCGCGCCGCCACGCCTCGGGATATCATCCTTATTGCAGGGAAAGGTCATGAGGATTGCCAGATCGTCGGGACGTTGCGTTTTCCCTTCGACGATCGAGCAGTGGCGGAAGCGGCCATGGCCGGAGCCCTCGAACAGGCGGCGTCATGATTGAACTGACGATGGCGGATATCTCAGCAATGACGGGCGGCGTCCTTCTGCAAGGGCAGCCGGACTGTCCCATCAGGGGAGTGTCCACCGATTCCAGGACTCTGAAGCCGGGAAATCTGTTTGTACCGATCGTCGGCGAGTCCTTCAACGGTCATGACTTTCTCTTGGCCGCTTGGAAAGCAGAAGCGGGAGGGTTCCTCACAGCCCGTGAGAAGGCGGAACAGGCATTATCGATTGCCGGGGACGTCGCCGTTGTTGCCGTTGAGGATACACTGAAAGCCTACGGAGATATTGCCGCAACCTGGCGCCGCCAATGGCCCGGCATTGTCGTTGCCGTTACAGGAAGCGTCGGGAAGACAACGACGAAAGAAATGATCGCCGCCGTTCTTTCGCGTCATAAAAGGATATTGAAAAGTCACGGCAATTTTAATAATCTCGTCGGCCTGCCAAAGACGCTCCTTGAACTGGAACCAGCCGACGAGGTTGCCGTTGTCGAGTTGGGCGCAAGCCGGCGAGGCGAGATATCACGTCTGGCGGAGATCGCTTATCCCGATGTGAGCGTCGTGACAGCCATAGGCCCCGCCCATCTCGAAGGTTTCGGAACAGTTAATGCCATTGCCGAAGAAAAGACGGCGATTTTCAGGAACATTCGTGCCGGAGGCGTCGCTGTGATAAACGCCGACGAGCCGTTGATCCGTACAGCTTCTACTGGGACAGCCGGGCGTTCCATCTCCTTCGGCATAAGTGAACGGGCCGATTTCCAGGCCGTGCATCTATGGAGGAACAAGGCGGGCCTGTTGGAGTTCGTTCTTTCTGCGGAGGGTGAAGAGATGAAGGTTGCGCTTCCAGTCTCGGGCAGTCACAATGTAATGAATGCACTGGCGGCTGCCGCAGCCTGCAGGGCGCTCGGTCTTTCCTTGAAAGACATAGCTGCGGGACTGTCTCGCCTGAATATTCCGTCAGGCAGGATGAAAATTGTCCGGCTTGCCAATGGCGCCTCCCTTCTGGACGACAGCTACAATGCAAATCCGCTGTCCGTGACAGCTGCCCTGGACTCACTTCAGGATCTGAGCGGCGAAGGACGGGCCTGCGTTATCCTGGGCGATATGCTCGAGCTGGGGGACAGGGCTGAAGAATTGCACGAAGAAATGGGGCGGCTGGTTGCCGAAAGAGGTGTCGAGCGCCTCTATGCAACGGGCGATCATGCCGAAGAAGTTCGCCGAGGCGCTCTGACGGGAGGCATGGGCGAGGATGCCGTTCAGATATTCCATTCGTGGGCCGATATCGCCGACGATGCGGAAGCCTGGATCGGGGAAGGCGACTGGATTCTCGTAAAGGGATCCAGGGGAATGAAGATGGAACGTTACGCAGCCGCTCTTGCGGAGAGGTTCGGATTGGAACAAAAGAATAAGGGACTCGCGGGGACGCAAACGTGATTTATCACCTCCTCTATCCGCTCAGCGCGACCTATTCATACTTCAATGTATTCCGGTACATTACGCTACGCGCCATCTATGCGACCATTACTGCATTGGTTATCTGTTTTATTCTGGGCCCCTGGTTCATAGAAAAATTGAGGAACCTCCAGATCGGCCAGCACATCAGGGAAGACGGACCCGGAAGCCACCTTTCGAAGAAAGGAACGCCCACTATGGGCGGCATCCTCATCATATTTTCCGTTGTGGCGTCCACTCTTCTGTGGGCGCGACTCGACAATGTCTATACATGGATCATGCTTGTCGTGACCGTGGGTTTTGCCTGTATCGGTTTTGCCGATGATTATCTCAAGCTCCGCGGCCTGAGCAGCAAGGGACTCTCGGGAAGGAAGAGGCTCGCCGCCGAATTCGCTCTGGCTCTTTTCGTTGGTTTTTTCCTCTATCTGAATCCGAATTTCAGTTCCAACGTGACAATCCCCTTTTTCAAGAGGATACTCCCGGATCTGGGTTGGGGATATGTTGTTTTCGCGGTTTTCGTCATAGTGGGCGCGGCGAATGCCGTAAATCTTACCGATGGCCTGGACGGTCTCGCCATCGGTCCCGCCACCATCTGTTTCGCAACCTACCTGTTATTCGCCTATTTTGCCGGCAACTTGAAAATTGCTGCATACCTCCAGATTCCCTATGTGGCCGGCGCAGGTGAACTGACCGTATTTTGCGGCGCCATGGCGGGGGCGGGACTGGGTTTCCTCTGGTACAATTCTTATCCAGCCCAGATATTCATGGGAGACGTGGGGTCCCTGTCCCTCGGAGGCGCCTTGGGAACCCTCGCCATTCTGACCAAGCAGGAGATCCTCCTGGCTATAGTGGGAGGCATCTTTGTTGTAGAGACGGTCTCTGTAATATTCCAGGTTGGATGGTTCAAGATGTCCCACGGTAAAAGGATTTTCAGGATGGCGCCGATCCACCATCATTTCGAACTGAACGGCTGGGCTGAGCCCAAGGTAATAGTACGATTCTGGATCGTTTCGATAATACTCGCGCTTCTAGCCTTAAGTACGCTGAAGATCAGGTAGTAAGAGCAATGGATCTTTCCGGAAAGAGGGTTTTGATCATCGGACTGGCGAGAACGGGCTTGGCTGCCGCACGTTTTCTCGCCGGACATGGCGCCCAGGTGGTTGTCACCGAGAAGAAAGGAATGGAAGAGCTGAAGGTGCAGGCGAGTTCCCTTGCCGAAAGGGGCGCAACTGTCCTTACCGGTCCCCATGATCCGGCCATTCTCGCAGGCATAGATCTTGTCGTTCCCTCGCCGGGAGTGCCTCCGCGGAACGTCATTCTCCGTGAGGCTTCAGCGGCGGGCATTCCCGTCATGAGCGAACTGGAACTGGCCTCGCGTTTTCTCACACGGCCGGTCATCGCCATCACCGGGACAAACGGCAAGACGACGACGACGCAGCTCATCGGTGAGATGCTGCGGCGGGGCGGCCGCAACGTCTTCGTTGGAGGCAACATAGGCAATCCTCTTATCGGTGTCGCCGCCGCAGACGGCGCCTACGAGTACCTCGTGATTGAAGTGAGCAGTTTTCAGCTCCAGTGGTCCGCAACATTCCGGCCGGCGGTGGCGGTGCACCTGAACCTGACGCCCGACCACCTGGATTATCACTCATCGTTCGATGAATACCGTGCGATGAAGGAACGAATCTTTGCCTGCCAGGGTCCGGAGGATCGGGCAATCCTGAACCAGTCCGATCCGGCCTTGAAGGCCTTGGAGGGGCGGCTCAAGGGGCGGATTGAATGGTTCAGCGCGAAGGGGCCTGTTCTTCGGGGCATGCACAGCCAGGACGATCGTCTCCTCTATGCGGGGCTTCCCTATGAAGAGAGTTATTCCATCGGCAAGATCTTTCTGAAGGGGAATCATAATCTCGAGAATGCCATGGCGGCCATTCTGTCTGTTCGACCCCTCGGCTGTTCTCCCGAAGTCATCGGGGCGGTTCTTGAGCAATTCGCAGGACCTCCGCACCGAATCGAATTTGTGGGAGAAATCGACGGGGCGAGTTTTTACAACGATTCGAAAGGCACCAATGTCGATGCCGTGCTCCGGGCTCTGGAACGATTCAGCGGCGCCATAATCCTTCTTCTTGGAGGCAGGGACAAGGGCGGCGATTTCTCGGTTCTCCGGGCGTCCCTGGCGGCCAAAGTAAAGCAGCTCGTAATCTTCGGTGAAGCCCGCTATGCCATCGACAGAAGTCTTGGGTCTGCCGAGGGACTTCCTTCCCGGGAAATGTATCCGACGCTGAAGGAGGCCATGGCCAGGTCCGCAGAGATCATGAAACCGGGCGATACGGTCCTGCTGTCGCCGGGATGCGCCAGTTTCGACGAATTCTCGAATTATGAGGCCCGGGGAGATTTCTTTCGAAGCGAGGTCGGACGCATAGCCGCCGACCGGAAGGGGACAATCCATGGAACGCAGTCGGTCTGACATAATGCTCGCAGTGGTGACCCTCATACTGGTGAGCATCGGTACGGTCATGATCTATAGTTCCAGTTCCATAATCGCGGTCGATCATTACAACGACAGCCTCCATTTTATCAAGAAGCAGATCATCATGGTTGTCCTGGGGCTCCTGGCCATGATGGTGACCACCTTTGTTCCCTATCGCTGGTGGAGGCATTTCGCCTACGGTGGAGTTGTCCTCTCGGCGATTCTCCTTGCGCTTCTTCTTATTCCCGGTTTTGGAGTCACCGCAGGCAAGGCGACCCGCTGGCTCAGTCTCGGCTTTATGCGTTTCCAGGTTTCAGAACTGGTGAAGATCGGGCTCGTGCTCTTTTTTGCCCATTACATAGCGAAGAAAGAGGATCGGATCGGCCGTCTGGCCTTTTTCCCCGTACCCCTCTTTATACTTGCGGCCTGTGACTTTATGATACTCAAGCAGCCGGATTTCGGCGCCGCCATGATCATCGCCGCAGTCTTTATGGCTATGCTTTTTCTGGCCGGCTGCCGCGTGTCGCATCTTCTCGCCATTACGGCCCTTACCGTTCCTGTGGGCGTTTTCCTCATAATGAGCGGAGGATACCGCCTGGCTCGTCTACAGGTCTTTCTCGATCCGTGGAAGGATCCCTTGAAATCTGGTTTCCAGATCATTCAGTCCTTCATTTCCTTCGGGTCCGGCGGACCCTTCGGCGTGGGTATCGGCAGCGGCATGCAGAAACTCTATTACCTCCCGGAACCTCACACCGATTTCATTCTCTCGGTCATCGCCGAGGAAGGCGGATTCCTGTTCGTAGGCGCAATAATCGGTCTCTTCTTGGTTCTCATTGTCAGGGGTTTCATGATCGCTTTCCGGGCTCAGGATCTCTTCGGTTCTTTGCTGGCCGCTGGCCTCGTTACGGTCATCGGTCTGGAGGCTTTCATAAATATGGCCGGCGTTATGGGGCTGATACCCCTCAAGGGACTTGTCTTGCCCTTCGTCAGTTACGGCGGTTCATCACTCGTGACAAGCATGGCCGCTGTAGGAATTCTGCTCAATATTTCCGGTTATCGGGCCGAGTCCTCGATTTCCCGCCGGCAGGGAGCGCGTCAGTGACGGAACGGGTGGCATGGACAATGCTAATCGCCGGCGGCGGCACGGGGGGACATCTTTTCCCGGCACTGGCTGTCGCTGAGGAATTTCGGGACCGCAACCAGGCGAACAGCGTTCATTTCCTGGGCACCCGGCGAGGCATGGAAGCCCGTGTAATTCCCAGGCTCGGTTATCCGCTTCACTTTATAGATGTGGAGGGTCTGAAAGGGAAGAATCCTCTCCTGATTATGCGGGCGGCAGTTAAAATTCCCGGCAGCATCATGCAATCGTTGGCAATTCTTAAAAGTCTGCGGCCCGATATCGTCCTTGGGGTCGGCGGTTATGCCGCCGGTCCGGTCGTGCTGGCCGCCGCTCTGGCAGGAATCACAACAGCCATCCAGGAACAGAATGTGGCGCCGGGGTTGACTAATCGACTTCTCGGGCATGTGGCGCGCCGGGTTTTCCTCTCCTTTGATGAATCGGTTCGATGGTTCCAGGAAAAGAAGGTTGTTGTGACGGGCAATCCCGTCCGCAGGGAGATTTGCAATGTTCGAACCATCCGGAAAAGCTCCAGAGAACCCTCGACAGTATTTGTTTTCGGCGGCAGCCAGGGTTCGGCGGCTATCAACAGGACTGTCATCGAGGCCCTGCCATATATGATTGACCGGAAACGTGCAATCCGGTTTATCCATCAGACGGGCGCGGCGGACAGGAAGATTCTTGTGGAGGCCTACAAAAAGTCCGAGATTGCGGCGGATGTTCACGAATTCATCAATGACATGAGAGAGGTCTACGACAGGGCCGATATTGTTGTCTGCCGGGCCGGAGCAACTTCTATCGCGGAGATTACAGCCCTAGGGAAAGCGTCTATCTTGATCCCCTATCCCTACGCCGCCGGCAATCATCAGGCGATTAATGCCCGAATGCTTGCCGATGATCGAGCGGCTGTCATGATCGAGGAAAAGGACTTGACGGGGCGGGATCTGGCCGCGGCAATTATGGGTCTCATAGATGACGGGGAAACCCGCCTGCTCATGGAGGAACATTCCTATCGCCGGGGCCGCCGGGACGCCACCCGGCGGATAGTTGACGAACTGATGGAGCTTGCAAAACAATGATGCATCACGGCGTAGCAACGGATTTTATGAAGCGCACGGTCAAGCGGATCCATTTCGTCGGGATTGGCGGGATCGGAATGAGCGGCATTGCGGAAGTGCTCATGAATCTGGATTATGCAATCAGCGGGTCCGACCTTGCAGCCAGCGATATCACCGAGCGTCTCGCAAGGCTCGGCGCCAGGATCTATGAAGGCCATCACTCAACAAATCTCGGCGACGCAGACGTGGTTGTGACCTCTACGGCCATCACACAGGATAATCCAGAGGTGATGGAGGCGAAAAGCAGGGGCGTGCCGATAATAGCCCGGGCGGAGATGCTGGCGGAACTCCTGAAGATGAAATTTTCCATAGCCGTTTCGGGATGCCACGGCAAGACCACCACGACATCCATGGTGGCCACGATCCTGGCAAACGGGGGGCTCGATCCCACTGTGGTTATCGGCGGCCGGCTTGACAGCATCGGAAGCAATGCCCGGCTCGGGAAGGGTGAAGTCATCGTAGCGGAAGCGGATGAAAGCGACGGTTCCTTCCTGATGCTCAGCCCCACCATAACGGTCGTTACGAATATCGACCGGGAGCATCTTGACTACTATTCCGGCATCGGCGAGATCAAGGACGCCTTTATCAAATTTGTCAATTCCGTTCCTTTTTACGGAACCGCCGTGCTCTGCGGCGACTGTTCCAACGTGAGGGATATCTTGCCGAGGGTAAAGAGGCGGATCATTACCTACGGTTTGACGGAACAATGCGAATATAGCGCCTCCGATATTTCTTTTCAGGGGTTCGGCAGTTCCTATACGCTGAGAAACCGGGGAGAAATTCTTGGCCCCATTTCCCTTCAGGTTCCCGGTTTGTTCAATGTGTACAATTCCATGGCGGCCGTTGCCGTGGCGAGAGAACTTGACGTCGATTTTTCCGTGATCCGGGAAGGCATCCGTTCCTACCGGGGGGTTCACCGGCGTCTCGAAATAAAAGGCACTGCCGATTCGATCACCGTGATAGACGATTACGGTCATCACCCCACGGAAATCAAGGCCACTCTCAGCGCTCTTCGCCAGGCTTGGGAGGGGAAACTCATCGTCGTTTTCCAGCCCCACCGGTTCACGAGGACAAAGGCTCTCTTTGAAGATTTCCTCGACGCCTTCGACGCCGCCGACGAGACTATTGTCACAGATATTTATGCAGCCAGCGAGAAGCCGATTCAGGGCATTCATTCAATCGGCCTGTGCAAGGCCATCCAGGACAGAGGCTACGAAAGGATTCTCTATCTTTCCGGTTTTGGGGAGATTGTTGACTACCTTAACGGTACGGTGGGACCGGGCGATGCAGTGCTCACCCTTGGGGCGGGAAATGTCTGGAAGGTCGGAGAGCTATTTCTCGCTGCACGGAGAGGCCGATCGTGAACAGGTATCGCACACTAGTCGACAGTCTGCGAAAACTTATCAGCGGGCCTGTCCTCCTTGACGAGCCAATGGACTGTCATACCTCCATGGGTGTGGGCGGTCCTGCCGATATGTTCATAGAACCGGCGGACCTGGACGAACTGTCTGCGGTGCTGCGGCTGCTCGCACAAGCAGGAACGCCGTTGGTTCCACTGGGAAACGGATCGAATGTCATAGTCCGGGACGGAGGCATTCGAGGCGCCGTCGTCTCCACGAGGGGTCTCACGGGGCTGGAACTGAAGGGCGGCAATGAGAGGACTGCCATATCCGCCGAGCCGGGCGTGCCGCTTCATCGGCTTGTTGAATTTGCCCTTGCTTCTTCACTCGAAGGCCTGGAGTTTTGCGCCGGCATTCCTGGGACGGTCGGCGGCGCAGTCCGAATGAACGCCGGCGCCTATGGTCGGGAGATGAAAGATGTCGTGGCGGCCCTCCTGGTGGCGGACGGCGTCGGAAGGCTCAGCATGATGGACAGTTCGGATCTTCGGTTCGGTTATCGCAAATTGTTCATCGATGAGGGTCTCATTATTGCCCAGGCCCTGTTCAGAGTCGCCCCGGGAGACCGGGCGAGTTCTTCCGAACAGGTGAGAAGCATCTGCGCCCTCAGGAGGCAGCGGCATCCTCTGGAGTACCGGAGCGCCGGGTCCGTTTTTAAGAATCCTCCCGGTCGCCCCGCCGGCCGGATCATCGACGAACTGGGACTGAAAGGGCTTCAGATCGGCGGAGCGAAGGTTTCTGAACTCCATGGCAACTTTATCGTCAATCTTGGCGGCGCCCGGGCTTCGGACGTGATTTCCCTTATCGAAGAAGTGCATAGGAGAGTTCATGCCGCCAGCGGCATTGACCTAGATCCCGAGGTAAAGATAATAGGTTCCGACCAACGTGACGACAGGGATGAGGGAAGCGAGCGCGCTGATGAAAATCGGTAAATGGCTGACCAGTACCGTAACGAAGCGCAAAGGAAGAATCCGTCGGCGATCGAGAAGATGGTTCTCGGAAACGGCTGCGGCCGTCTCCGTTCTGGCTGCGGCTGTTCTGCTCTCCAGTCTGATGGTTTGCGGCTTCGCTTATATTCTCTCGCATCCCTTTTTCACTGTGCGGGATACGGTCGTGAGAGGACTGAACAGGTTAACGGAGACGGAAATCCGCGAGATGGCCTGTCCCGATTCTTCCTGGACTCTGTTCACTGCCGATCTCGAGGCTCTGAGAGACAGGGTCGGCCGCCATCCCTGGATCAAGGAGGTTCATGTGGGAAGGGAATTCCCCGACCGGATCGTCATCGAGGTCTTGGAACACGAACCACTTGCGCTGATTAAGGGCAAGGACGGCATCCACATCGTCGACAGGGACAATAAGATATTTAAGACCTGGGACCCGAAGGAGACCATTGATTGCCCCGTTATTACGGGAGTCGTGCAGAAGGATGGTCTGAACAAAGAGGCTTTGCAGAGGGCCTGCGAGCTCGTTCGATCATTGGAAGAGAACGACGCCTTTCCACGGTGCGATGATGTTTCGGAAATTCATTATGACGAAGCGGTGGGCATCACTATCTACACGGATAACCGGCTTTATCTGCGATTGGGCATTGGTGATTACAGTGAGAAGTTTATGCGTCTTCAGCGGGTTCTCAGGGAGCTTCAATGGCAGGCGCGGGCGGGAACCTGTCTCACGATCGATCTTGTCGATGTAGCGCGGGCTGTAGTGATTCAACGGGACCTGCCGGTCGCCGGCAGCGCAACCGATAAATTGAGCACGTAAAATACTACCGGACAAGGTGGGCGAAAACATGGCACGACGCGGAAACATAATTGTCGGTCTTGATATCGGAACGACGAAAACCTGCGCCATAGTCGGTGAAGTGACGGATTCGGGTGTCGATATCATTGGAATAGGCACTAATCCTTCACGAGGCTTGCGCAAGGGAGTCGTCATTAACATCGACAATACCGTAGAGTCAATCAAAGCCGCCGTTGAAGAGGCTGAACTAATGTCGGGCTGCGAAATCCGCTCTGTCTATGCCGGCATTACCGGCAGTCATATCAAGGGACTCGAAAGCCATGGAATTGTCGCGGTGAAAGGCGGCGAAGTCGATCAGGCCGACGTGATGCGAGCCCTGGAGGCCGCCCAGGCTATCGCCATACCGCTGGATCGAAAAATCATCCATGCTCTGCCTCAATACTACATTGTCGATGATCAGGATGGCATCAAGGATCCCATCGGCATGTCGGGCATTCGCCTCGAGGCGAAAATCTACGTCGTAACGGGCGCCGTTACCTCCATGGAGAACATCGTCAAATCAATTAACCGCGTCGGTCTCGATGCGAACGATATAGTGCTGGAACAACTGGCAGCAGGGGATGCGGTACTGAGTCAGGATGAAAAGGAACTGGGCGTAGCCCTTATCGATATCGGCGGAGGAACCACCGATGTGGCAGTTTTTTTTGAGGGAAGCATCAAGCACGCCGCCGTTCTTCCTCTGGGAGGCAATTACGTTACGAGCGATATCGCAGTCGGACTCAGAACTCCGGCGATTGAAGCTGAGAAGATAAAGATCAAGTACGGATGCGCTTATACATCCCTCATTGGTCAGGAAGAGACAATAGAGGTTTCAAGCGTCGGCGGCCGAGCGCCCCGCACAATATCCCGGCAGATCCTCGGAGGGATAATAGAACCCCGTATTGAGGAGATTCTGGGACTTGCACAGCGGGAGATTGCAAAATCTGGTTACGAGGATCTCCTGGGGGCCGGAGTAGTTCTCACCGGCGGTTCCTCTATAATCGACGGCATTACGGAACTCGGCGAGCAGGTTTTCGAGATGCCTGTACGACGGGGGATCCCGGCGAACGTCGGTGGAATCGTCGATGTGATCAACAGCCCCCTCTATGCAACGGCCGTCGGGCTTGTACTTTACGGCAGCAAGCACAAGTCGTCGAAGATCTATAAAAAACAGGGAGAGGCAAAATTTGTAACGCGGGTATCGAACAGAGTAAAAACCTGGTTTACTGATACATTTTAGAAAGGAGGGTCGCATTATGTTTGAAATGATCGGGGGTTTGCAGGAAAATTCGGCGAAGGTGAAGGTCATCGGCATTGGAGGAGGGGGCGGCAACGCGGTCAACATGATGGTTGCTTCAAATCTCTCGGGAGTCGATTTCATAGCCGCCAATACGGATGCGCAGGCCCTCAGGGTCTCCAGGGCGCCCATCAAGATTCAACTAGGTCCGGAAGTGACGAAAGGTCTTGGGGCCGGCGCCGATCCTGACGTGGGACGCCGGGCGGCTGAGGAGTCCCAAGGACTTATCAAGGACTCCATTCAAGGCGCTGACATGGTGTTTATCACGGCGGGCCTCGGCGGCGGTACGGGAACAGGCGGCGCCCCCGTCGTTGCAGAGATAGCCAAGGAAAGCGGCGCCCTCACCGTCGCGGTTGTGACGAAACCGTTTCAATTCGAAGGTCGAGTCAGGGAGAGGCAGGCCAACAAGGGACTGGAGGAGTTAAAAAAAATAGTCGATACGCTTATCGTCATTCCGAACCAGCGGCTTCTCAGTGTGAGCGGCAGGAACATGACCTTTCTTGAGGCCTTCAAAAAGGCCGATGATATTCTTTTCCACGCCGTAAAAGGCATATCGGATCTCATTATAGTGCCGGGGCTCATTAACCTCGACTTTGCAGATGTTAAGAATATAATGAGGGAAATGGGCATGGCCCTTATGGGTACGGGAATAGCCAGCGGCGAAAATAGAGCCGTCGAAGCCGCACAGAAAGCCATATCATCGCCGCTCCTGGAGGACAATTCAATTCAGGGCGCCCGCGGAGTGCTCATCAATATTTCCGGAAACTCCGAAATGACTCTCTTCGAGGTTAACGAAGCTTCCTCTTTGGTTCAGGCCGAAGCTCACGAGGAAGCTAACATCATTTTCGGGACGGTTGTCGACGACAGCATGGGCGATGAGTTGAGAGTGACGGTCATTGCGACGGGTTTCGGACCCCGGCAGGGCGTCGATGAGACGCTGTCGAAGGTGACGCCATTCGTTCTGGGAACGAAAATACGGGAAGATCTCAGGAAACCCGCGTACATCCGGGCAAGAGATAAGCAGGAGCCATCGCCTGTTGTTAAAACGGGCGTCATAAACGATGACGAGAACCCCGATTTCGAGATACCGGCCTTTCTGAGAAAACAGGCCGACTGAACCGAGGAAGGCCGCTCGCTTTTCCACCTGAGGTCTATAATGCCTCGATGTTGCGAGACGCTCGCAGGCGAGGGTCGCAGACTTGATTTTCCGGACCATAGGTATTATAAGGGGTCTCGTCGACGTGGCTCGTACCGGCGGGAGTGCAGCAGCACGGGAACCCTTGAAGAGAGATTATGAAGAGGCTTGATGCAAGGCCTCAACTGTGCCTGCCGCAACGCGGAATCCGCCTTCCAGAAACCGGTTTGTTCAAACAGGTTTTTTCACAGCCTTTCGGGTGATGTCATTCACACAGGATAGTAGACTCTATCGATGAAATCCTACCGAATCGTAGGATGTTTCTGTTGAGTGTGCGAGCTCAGCGGTGATGTCGACTTGTAACATATTATAATGATGGATGAATGAGAAGTTGTTCTTGAAAAGTCCACGTGGCGCCGAATTTGCTGCTAAGCGAGCGGAAAGGTCTGTCGAAGCGCCTTCGGGAGTAGTATAGTATGACCTGTGAAAAGAAAGGGGCCCTCATGATCGATTTCATGAAAATGGCCGGTCATGGAAATGATTTCATCGTGATCAACGATCTGGAAGGGAGGATCGATCTTCCCTGGAAGAATCTTGCACCGAAGTGGTGCGCCCGTCGCACCGGCATCGGCGCCGATGGCATTCTCGTGGTTGAGCAGAGCAGTCGCGCCAAGTTCCGCATGAGGATTTTCAATGCCGACGGAAGCGAGGCGGAAATGTGCGGAAACGGCGCCCGTTGCATCGCCGGCTTCGCCTATACGGAAGGAATAGCGCCGGCAGACATGACTTTTGAGACTGTTGCCGGAATAATCAAGGCCTCCGTCGACGGCTGCGATGCCGCAATCAGGCTTACGGATCCTCGTGGATACCGCAGCGCTTTCGATGTCGAGCTGCTCGGCGAGCGGATCGAAGTCTCATTCATCAACTCGGGCGTTCCCCATGCGATTTATTTTACCGATGATGTAGACAACGAACAGGTGGAGTCCCTTGGCAGGGCTGTGCGCTTCAACTCTCTATTCAAACCGGAAGGAACGAACGTTGATTTCGTCCAGGCGACAGGACCTCGATCAATCCGCGTGCGGACGTACGAGCGCGGTGTGGAAGCGGAGACTCTTGCCTGCGGCACGGGAGCGGTCGCATCGGCACTGGTAAGTTTCCTGGAAAAAGGATTGTCGGGGCCGTCGATTGACGTCGCCATGCCCGGGGGTGTTCTGACGGTATCCTTCGAGCGCCAGGGGGAGAGTTTTTGCAATGTCTGGCTGAAGGGCGTTATATCGTATATCTACCGGGGGAAAATCATTCAGGAGGGTTGGAGAGAATGACACAGGCCTTTGTTTCCGAACGCATCAGAAGACTTCCGCCGTATCTCTTCGCTCGCATCGACGAGCTTAAGCAGGAAGCCATCGCTTCGGGCATCGATGTAATCGATCTGGGCGTCGGAGATCCCGACGTGAGAACGCCCGACAAGATAATCGAGCGTCTGAAAAGCGCGGTCCATGGGGAGGGTGCACACCGATACTCTTCATACAGCGGTCTGCCGCGGCTTCGAAAGACTTTTGCATCATGGTTCGAGAAACGCTATGGCGTTTCCCTGGATCCCGACCGCGAGATCCTGCCGCTCATCGGGTCGAAAGAGGGGATCGGGCACATATTTTTCGGAGTTTGCAATCCCGGCGACGAAACGCTCCTCCCAGATCCGGGATATCCCGTATATGCGGCGGCGGCCACTCTTGCCGGCGCGATTTCTCGGTTTTTCCCCTTGAGAAGCGATCGGAATTACCTGCCTGAAATAGACGAGATACAAAAACTGATATCGCCGCGAACTAAAATGCTTTGGATGAATTATCCTTCCAATCCTACAACCGCCGTTGCCACGGAGGATGTCTTCCGCAGCATGGTGGAGCTTGCCAAGGACAACCGTCTCCTTATATGTCACGATACCGCCTATGCCGAGCTTGCTTTCGACGGCAGGAAGTCCGTAAGCCTCATGCAGATTCCCGGCGGCAAGGAGACGGGGGTCGAGTTTCACTCTATGTCGAAGACCTTCTGCATGACGGGATGGCGCGTAGGTTTCGCCGTGGGCAATGGAGAGGCTATCGGTGCGTTGGCGAAGGTCAAGACGAATCTCGATTCCGGCATATTCTTGCCCATCCAGGAAGCGGCCATTACTGCTTTTACAGACTGCGGAGAGGAGGCCGAAGGGATACGGAAACGCTTCGAGGCGAGAAGGAATTCCTTCGTATCAGGCCTTAACGAAATCGGCTGGAAGGTTCCTCTTCCGCCGGCCACCTTCTATGTCTGGGCGCCCCTTCCATCGGGATATTCTTCCATGGAATTCAGCGCCAAACTTCTTAAGGAAGCGGGAATCGTCTGCACCCCCGGCGTGGGATTCGGCGATAACGGAGAGGGCTTCGTCCGCATGACCCTGACCGTGCCGGAGGATCGTCTGGCCCTGGCGCTGGAACGGATAGCGGCCCTGAAGGTAGAGTGGTAAGGTTTGCGGGTGATGCGATCCTTGTCATTCGGGGAATACGGCGGTAACGACATGAACAGAAAATTGCGAGAATTCTGCGGCGTTTTCGGGATTTACGGAGATCCCCATGCGGCCGAGAAGGTGTATCTTGGTCTTTACGCACTTCAGCACAGAGGCCAGGAGAGCGCGGGCATCGCAGCTTCGGATGGTTCCCTCCTTTCGGTCCATCGCGGGACCGGTCTTGTCTGGTCCGTCTTTTCAAATCCTTCGATCATGCCTCGCCTGGCCGGCTCGGCGGCCATAGGGCACAACCGCTATTCCACGACAGGGAGCACAGGACTCGTAAACGCTCAGCCTCTCTTTATCCAATGCAAGATCGGCCAGATAGCGGCCGCCCATAACGGAAATGTTTCCAATGCCTTTGAATTAAGGCGGCGGATGGAAGAAGAGGGTTCAATTTTTCAGACTACTACTGACAGTGAGATAGTTCTTCATCTCATATCCAGATCTCATGCCCCCTCCCTTGAGGATAAAATTGCCGAAGCCCTCGTCCATCTGGATGGCGCCTACTGCTTTGTCTTTCTTACAAAAGACCGTCTGATTGCCTCCCGTGATCCCTACGGTTTTCGTCCTCTCTGCCTTGGCAGACTCGGCGACGCCCTTGTCGTTGCATCGGAGTCCTGCGCCCTGGATATAATCGGCGCCGCCTACGAGCGATCCATAGAGCCCGGCGAGATTCTGTCCATAGGCCCGGAAGGCGTCGCCTCGCGGAGAATGACGCCGGCGCGGAGGAGAGCCTGCTGCATCTTCGAGTATATCTATTTCTCGCGGCCTGACAGCATTATCTTCGGCGAAAAGGTCGATAAGGCCCGGCGGTTTCTCGGAAAGGAACTGGCTAAGGAAGCACCCTGCGATGCCGATATCGTGATAGCCGTGCCCGACTCGGCAAGCACGGCGGCCCTGGGGTACGCTCAGGAATCAAAAATCCGTTTTGAAATCGGCCTCATCAGGAACCACTATGTAGGAAGAACCTTCATCGCGCCCCACCAGGATGAACGCGATCTCGATGTGAGGGTGAAATTCAATCCCGTGGCAGGAGTTCTTCGAGGCAAAAGAGTCGTGATAGTGGAGGATTCCATCGTCCGGGGAACTACGCTCAGGCAGCTTGTCCGGCTTGTCCGATCGGCCGAACCTCGAGAGATCCATGTGCGGGTAAGTTCGCCGCCCCTGGTCAATCCATGCTTCTACGGAATCGATATTCCAGAAAAGAAGAATCTCATCGCAGCGAGCAGATCCGTAGAGGACATCCGACGCCACATCGAGGCCGACAGTCTCCGGTATCTCTCGGTGGAGGGTATGCTGAGAGCCGTTACGGAACCGGAACACCAGTGCACCGCCTGTTTTACCGGCGATTACCCGACGATGATCTCCGAGGACTGCAAAAAGGACAAATTCGATTTCTGCCGACTCGGCATGGCTTGAGGAAGGAAGAGAAGCATTCGGGAGATGTATGCGATGAATTTCGATGAACGAACCTTTTGCGGAGATATCGGCGAAGACGATGTGGGGAAGACGGTCATGCTTGCCGGTTGGGTTGACGCCCTAAGAGATCATGGAGAGGTGCTCTTCATACATCTTCGCGACAGAACCGGCGTAATCCAGGTTGTTTTCAGTCCTCGAGAGACGCCGGAGAGTGTCTGCCTGGAGGCGGCTAATCTCAGGAGCGAGTACTGCATCACAGTCACCGGGCGGATCGTTCGGCGGGACCCTGCAACGGTGAATCCTCATATATCGACGGGCGCCGTCGAAGTAGTCGTTTCCGGACTTTTTATAATCAATAGAGCGGAGAATCTTCCTTTCCCAATCTCGGAGAAGGCGATGGTGGCCGGCGCAGCTTTGAAGAAGGGAGAAACGGTTGCCGAGGATCTTCGACTAAAATACCGGTACCTCGATCTCAGGCGGCCGAGCATGCAGGAGAACCTTCTAAAGCGGCACCGGATTTTTCAAACTCTCCGGTCGTACCTCGACAGCCAGGGATTTATCGAGATCGAGACTCCCATTCTCACGAGAAGCACGCCCGAGGGTGCAAGGGATTATCTCGTGCCCAGCAGACTGAGGCCCCAGCACTTTTACGCCCTGCCGCAGTCGCCGCAGCTGTTCAAACAACTCCTTATGTTGAGCGGCTTCGAGCGTTATTTCCAGCTGGCTCGCTGTTTCCGCGACGAGGACCCCAGGCCGAACCGGCAGCCCGAATTCACCCAGTTGGACCTGGAAGCCTCTTTCATAGACGAGGAATTCATCTATCGGCATGTCGAGGAAATGACCGTCCGCATATTTGCCATTGGGGGGATCAGCCTTCCACGTCCATTCCCGCGCATGACCTGGAGCGAGGCCATGGATCGTTTCGGCGCCGATCGGCCCGATCTTCGCTTCGGATTTTCCTTTATAGACGCCACCGATCTTTTCCGCGAGACGAGCTACGGCATCTTTAGAAAAATAGTCGATGCCGGCGGGCATATCAAGGGAATCAACGTCAAGGGTCAGTCGGAGAAACTAAGCAAGAATATTCTTCAGAACGACTATGCTAAGACAATCGTGCCATCCCTTGGCGGCCGAGGCATGACATGGGTGCGTGTTGCCGACGGACGGCTTGAGTCGAACATAGTCCAGTTCTTCAATGAGGCCGAGCAGCAGGCCATCAAGGAGCGGTTTCAGGGAGAGGACGGCGACGTACTGATAATGATCGCTGACAGCTCATACAGGCTTGTATGCCAAGTTCTGGGTCTTCTCAGGCTTCATCTTGCCGAACGACTGGAACTCATACGGCAAGCGGAATATCGTCCGCTCTGGATTACGGATTTCCCTCTTTTCGAAGCGACGGAGAAAGGCGTTACCTCAACCCACCACCCCTTTACATCGCCCGACAGGAACGACTTCGATCCCCGGAACAAAGACGAGTTGCTCTCTCTGAAATCACGGGCCTACGACCTCGTAATGAACGGGGAAGAGTTGGGGGGCGGAAGCATCCGCATCAGCGAACCGGCAGTGCAGAGAAAGATATTTCAAGCCCTGGATTTATCCGATGAAGAGATAGAAGAAAAATTCGGCTTCTTCCTGAGGGCCTTTTCCTACGGAGCTCCACCACACGGGGGTCTGGCGCTCGGCATGGACAGGGTCGTCTCCATGATCCTCGGAACGCCGTCGATACGCGAGGTAATCGCCTTTCCGAAGAACAGGAGCGCCTACTGCCCCCTCACGGAGGCCCCGTCCATGGTAGACCGGCGGCAACTGGCGGAGCTCCGTTTGTTTGATCTCGGAGTCGATCGCGTTATTCTCAGGAAGTGAGCGAAAGTCATCACGATCTCTGGGTGTTGCCCGGCGACCAGAAAGGTGCATACCGCATGAAAGCAATACTTGCCCTTGAAGACGGACGGCATTTTGAGGGTAGATCCTTCGGCGCTCGAGGCGAGCGCACCGGCGAGGCAGTCTTCAACACGGGCATGACAGGCTACCAGGAAGTGCTGACGGATCCTTCGTACAAGGGACAAATCGTGGCGATGACCTATCCACTCATCGGCAACTACGGAGTAAACGACGGAGACAGCGAATCGAGGGATCTCTGGCTTGAAGGTTTCGTCGTGAAGGAACTGAGCGCCATCAGAAGCAACTGGCGCTCACAAGAGGATCTGAACGGCTACCTGAGTCGCCACGGCATCATGGGCATCGAGGGAATCGACACGAGAGCCCTTACGAAGCACATCCGCCTGGCCGGGGCCATGAAGGCCGTTATTTCCACTGTAGATGCCGATCCCCTGTCATTGGCGGCCAAGGCCAAGGCGTCGCCCGATCTTGTTGGACGGGATCTCGTTCAGGACGTAACCTGCAAAGAAGCCTACGACTATTGCACCGGCGGCCGATACCGCGTTGTCGTCCTGGACTGCGGCGTGAAGACAAGCATTCTCCGCCAGCTTCAGGAAGCCGGTGCCGCCGTGAGAGTCGTTCCTGCGAGCGCGACGGCCGATGAAATAATCGCTGAACGGCCCGACGGCGTGCTCCTCTCGAACGGTCCGGGCGATCCGGCCGCCGTCGTCTACGCCGTTGACGCCATCAGGAGTCTCATCGCCTACGGGAAGATTCCCCTTTTCGGCATCTGTCTGGGGCAGCAACTCCTCGGTCTCGCCCTAGGCGGTGAAACCTTCAAACTGAAATTCGGCCATCATGGGTCGAATCACCCCGTGAAGGACCTTGAAACAGGCACAATAGACATAACCGTCCAGAACCACGGATTTTGTGTGGACATGAAATCGATCGACAGCGATGAAATCGAGATCACCCACATGAACCTCAACGACGGCACGCTGGAAGGGATTAGGCATAAACGGCTTCCCCTCTTGTCCGTGCAGTTCCATCCGGAAGCAGGACCGGGGCCGCACGACGCCCGGCATCTCTTCAGGCGATTCGCCGACATGATGGAACAATGCCGCGGTGCGAAAACCTGAGACGATCGGCGGAAAAGCAGTCATGCAACGAGGAAACAAACCATGAGAGAAATTGCAGCGATACTTGATTTCGGCTCGCAGTACACGCAGCTTATCGCCCGGCGCGTGCGCGAAGCCGGCGTGTACTGTGAAATCGTCGATCATACGTTGACGGCAAGCGATATCGAAAAGATAAAGCCTCGAGCCATCATCTTGTCCGGCGGCCCCTCATCGGTGCTCGATGCCGGATCGCCAGACATCGATCCCGCAGTCCTTGCAAGCGGACTTCCCATTCTCGGCATCTGTTACGGCATCCAGCTGATAACTAAAAAACTGGGCGGCGCCGTCATCCGTGGGACGCGGGGCGAATATGGACCGGCAACCATCGATGTCTTGGATCCTCAGACGATTTTCCACGGTCTCGACCGCTCACTGGATGTCTGGATGAGCCACGGCGACCAGGTGGAGAGCGTTCCTTCCGGCTTTTCCGTTCTGGCGAGCACGGACAGCTGTCCCGTCGCAGCCATCGGCGACGACGATAGAAGAATCTATGGCGTCCAGTTCCATCCCGAGGTCGTTCATACGCCCTTCGGCACGGAGATTCTGAGGAACTTCCTTTTCAGGATTGCGGGATTGAGCGGCGATTGGACCATGAGCCGCTTCATAGAAGAATCGGTGGAAAAGATACGGCGGCAAACCGACCGTTCAACGGTGATCTGCGCCCTTTCCGGAGGCATCGACTCCTCCGTCGTTGCAGCCCTCATCGATCGTGCAATCGGTCATCGGATGAAGGCTATTTTCGTGGACAACGGCCTTCTCAGGAAGCGGGAGGTCGAAGAAATCCGCTCGATTTTCACCGAAGATTATCCCCTGGATATCACTGTCATCGATGCGAGAAGAGAATTTCTTGACGCCTTGAAAGGCGTGACAGATCCCGAAGAGAAGCGGAAAGTCATCGGCAAGGTGTTCATTGACGTTTTCCGACGCGAGGCCGAAAAGGTGTCGGACGCCCACTTCCTTGCCCAGGGGACCCTTTACCCCGATGTCATAGAGAGCCGATCGGTTCGCGGAGGTCCCTCGGCGACGATCAAAAGCCACCACAATGTGGGCGGATTGCCGAAGGAGCTTGGATTTGAACTGATAGAACCACTGAAGGAACTATTCAAGGATGAAGTGAGGCGATTGGGTCGCGAACTGGGCCTTCCGCCACGGCTTCTCGAACGGATGCCTTTCCCGGGACCGGGGCTGGCCGTGAGAGTGATCGGCGAAGTAACGGAAGACAACCTCGGGGTTTTGCGAAAGGCAGATGCAATAGTTAAGGAAGAAATCAGGAAGTCCGAGCATTATCGGGACATCTGGCAGGCCTTTGCCGTGCTGCTGCCGGTAAGGACCGTGGGGGTTATGGGAGACGAGAGGACTTATGCGAACGTAATCGCTCTCAGAATCGTCGCAAGTCAGGACGGCATGACGGCCGACTGGGTAAAGGTTCCCTACGACATACTGGGGCGCATCTCGGCAAGAATCATCAACGAGGTAAGGGGAGTCAACCGGGTCGTCTACGATATCAGTTCAAAACCGCCGAGCACGATAGAGTGGGAATGAGGCGCCAATCATGCCGAAACGGACAGATTTGAAAAAAATTCTGATTATCGGTTCCGGGCCGATAGTCATCGGTCAGGCCTGTGAATTCGATTATTCCGGCGCCCAGGCCTGCAAGGCGCTCATCGAAGAGGGTTACGAGGTGGTTCTGCTCAATTCGAACCCCGCCACGATCATGACGGACCCCGATATGGCTCACCGGACCTACGTGGAACCCATCACCGTAGACGTAGTGGAGATGATCGTCGAGAAAGAACGGCCCGATGCGGTGCTCGCCACGCTGGGAGGCCAGACGGCCTTGAACACCGCCGTGGCGGCGGCGGAACGAGGCATCTTTGAACGGTACAATGTCGAGATGATCGGCGCCGATCTTCAGGCGATACGGCGTGCCGAAGATCGCGACGAATTCAAACAGGCCATGGTAGCCGTCGGTCTCGACGTGCCGAGAAGCGCCGTTGCCCACAGCCTTGAAGAGGCCAGGGAAGTTGCTCGGGAGATAGGATTTCCGCTGGTTATCCGTCCCAGCTTCACTCTGGGAGGATCGGGCGGTGCTGTTGCCTACAACCAGGAGGAATTCGATCATTTCGCAGCCCACGGCCTCGATCAGAGCATGGTGACGGAAGTCCTCGTAGAAGAATCGGTTCTCGGATGGAAAGAATTCGAGCTGGAGGTCATGCGGGACCGCACAGACAATGTGGTGATCGTCTGCTCCATCGAAAACTTCGATGCCATGGGAGTTCATACGGGCGATTCCATCACCGTAGCGCCTGCCCAGACGCTGACGGACGCCGAATTCCAGCGGCTGCGGAACGGCGCCATAGCCTGCATCAGGGCTATCGGCGTTGAAACGGGCGGATCGAATGTTCAATTCGCCGTCCATCCCGAAACGGGGCGGACAGTCATTATAGAGATGAATCCGAGGGTGTCGCGGTCGTCCGCTCTGGCTTCGAAGGCTACAGGTTTCCCCATCGCCAAGATTGCCGCCAAGCTCGCCGTGGGATACTCGCTCGATGAGATTCCCAACGATATCACTCGGCAGACGCCGGCCTCCTTCGAGCCGACTATCGACTACTGCGTCGTGAAAATTCCCCGGTTTGCCTTTGAGAAGTTCCCCGGCGCCGACAACACGCTGACCATCTCCATGAAATCAGTCGGCGAGACCATGGCCATAGGCCGCACATTCAAAGAGGCTCTTCAGAAGGGACTGCGGGGGCTGGAAATAGGCATACACGGCCTCGACCGGGCGAGCGAGAGAAAACTCCGTGAAGAGCATCTCGATGCCGTGCTGATCCGGCCGACTCCCGAGCGACTTTTCTATATACGCTCTGCCTTCCGGAAGGGATACACCGTTGATCAGATCGCCGGATTGACGAATATAGATCCATGGTTCCTGGAAAACATTCGGGAAATAACCCTCATGGAGGTTGAACTGGAAAGCCGGCGGGGCGAAGATGGACTTCCCGTGAATCTTCTGCGCCGTGCCAAGGAATACGGTTTCTCGGACCGGCAGATCGGCGGAATTCTAGACCTCGGAGAAGAGGATATTCGGAACCTTCGAAAGAACGCCGGGATAACGCCCGTCTATAAACTGGTGGACACCTGCGCCGCCGAATTCGAAGCTTACACGCCCTATTTCTACTCCACATATGAAGAAGAGGATGAAAGCCGGAAGGGCGGGCAAAAAAAGGTAATGATTATAGGCGGCGGCCCCAACCGCATCGGCCAGGGCATCGAATTCGATTACTGCTGCGTTCATGCCTCGCTGGCGCTCCGAGAACTGGGCTACGAGACTATCATGGTCAATTCCAACCCGGAGACCGTTTCCACGGATTATGATATATCCGACAGGCTGTATTTTGAGCCGCTTACACTGGAAGATGTGCTCAACATCATAGAAGCGGAAAAACCCGAAGGCGTCATAGTTCAACTGGGAGGTCAGACGCCCCTCAACCTTTCAATGCCGCTTGCACGGCATGGCGTCCGCATTCTTGGAACTTCGCCAGAGGCCATCGACAGAGCTGAAGACAGGAAACTTTTCAAGCAACTGGCCGACAGGGTGGGCATCAAACAACCCAGAAGCGATACGGCGCTCTCCATGGAGGAGGCGGAACAAATCGTTGAACGCATGGGATACCCGGTGCTTCTCAGGCCCTCCTACGTTCTTGGCGGCCGGGCCATGGCAGTCGTCTGGGGGCAGTCCGAACTGAGAGGATTTTTAAAAGAGGCCTTTGACGCCTCGGAGGAGCACCCCATCCTTGTGGATCAGTTTCTCG
>JAFGGB010000148.1 GCA_016930775.1 Deltaproteobacteria bacterium | reverse complement strand
TACGTTATCCGGTCTCTTGCCGTTGCGCCTCTCGTCATGGAGGGGAAAATCATCGGCAGCCTGAATCTCGGCGACTACGGAGAAAAACGGTTCGTCCCCTCGATGGATACATTTTTCCTGTCGAGACTGGCCGTAATCTTCTCGCTCTGCCTGATGAATCTCATCGATCGGGAAAGGCTGGCCAGTTTGGCTGCCAGGGACGAGCTGACGGGTCTTTTTAATCGCAGGGAACTGGATGAAGCCCTTAAGCGGGCATTCAGTAGCCATCAACGCCACAAGAAGGATATGGCCCTTCTTTTTATCGACTGCGACGACCTCAAAAAAGTGAATGACACCCATGGCCATGATTGCGGCGACGCCCTGATACGTTCAGTGGCCGAGGAAATCATGCGGATTATACGGAAAGAGGACATGGCCTTCCGCTATGGAGGCGACGAATTCGTCGTACTCCTTCCCGACAATACGGAAAGCGGCGCCCGCCATATCGCCCGCCGCTTGAAAGCTTTTTTTAACGACAATCCCCTGGTCTGGAGAAACAGCCTCATACCCTTGTCGGTTACCTGCGGCGCCGCTTCGACGGAAGCAGGAGAGACGAAAAAACCCGCCGATCTTCTGGCCCGGGCCGACGAAGACCTCTACCGAAACAAGGAAGAACGGAATTTCGCGGCCCAGGAAAATGAGCGCCGGCGATGTTAGGAACGCCCATCGCAACTGCAGCCGATATCCATGAGGCGTCCCTTCTCACACAGTTTTTTATGTTGATTCGTTCGCCCGCCTCTGATAAAGGCTGATCCAACTTTCTTGCAACAACGAGCAATGGAAAATGAATCTAGTTGTTTTTATGCCAGCGACAATCCTGGTCTTCCTCGTCTTCGGTCTTGTCCTTCTTTTGATCCGATTCAAGATGTCCCTGGGAAACTCTTTTTTTCTCGGGGCAGTGCTCCTGGGCCTTGTTTTCGGTCTTAAACCTTCCACCCTGATTGCATCTCTCATCGGGTCCGTTCTGTATCCGAAAACCCTTGCCCTCGCCGCCATTGTGTCGCTGATTCTTGTCCTGAGCAACAGCATGGAAGCGGCAAATCAGCTCAAGAGACTTCTGTCGAGTTTTCGGGGTCTTATTGCTTCACCAAAGATCAATCTCGTCATTTTTCCCGCCCTCATCGGCTTTCTTCCCATGCCGGGCGGCGCCATTTTCTCGGCGCCAATGGTCAAGGAAGTGGCAGCGGAAGAAAATCTCAGCGCCGCCGAGTTGAGCTATATAAACTACTGGTTCCGCCATATATGGGAATACTGGTGGCCCCTCTATCCCGGCATCCTTCTCGGAACGGCGCTGGCCGATCTCAACCTGTCCCTTTTTATCGTTACGAACATTCCGCTCACAGCAGCCGCATTGTTTCTCGGCTACATTCCGTTGCGGGGCCGCATGCAGCGGAAACCGAAACCCTCCGACGAAGATCGAAGGCCGTCTTTCATTCCTTTTCTGAAAGAACTTACGCCCATCCTGATCGTGATAGTTCCCGGATTGAGCATCGGCGCTATTCTCGGGACGATGGCGCCGTCTTTGACAATAGCCAGAGAAACAGGGCTCCTGATTTCTCTCGTTGCGGCAATAGCATGGACATGGCGGACAAACGGCCTCAGCGTCGACGAAATCGCCCGCATCCTCAAGAACCCGCACATCATTAAAATGATCTTCATGATCGTATCGATTCTGATGTTCAAGGGCGTCCTCGAAAAGAGCAATGCCGTTGGATTGATCAGCGATGAACTTCAGGCCATGAATGTACCGCTGGCTGCAATTGCAATCATCCTGCCCTTGATCGTAGGATTCATCGTGGGAATCACTGTTGCCTTTGTCGGCACAACCTTTCCCATTATAATTCCGCTCGTTCACTCCTACGGCGAGGGGGCCTTCATGCTCCCCTATATCATGCTCGCCCTGGTGAGCGGTTTCGCCGGAGTCATGGCATCGCCGTTGCACTTCTGTTTTCTTTTGTCAAACGAGTATTTCCGGACGTCAATCGTTCCGGTTTATCGACTTCTTAAAATCCCTCTCATGGCTCATATGGCAACGGGCATTCTTTATTTCTGGCTCCTTCGCACGATTATGGCACTGTAAGTTCGGCAATCGACATTGACTTTCCCTGTGAAAGCAAGTCCCTTTGACTATAGCCCTATCGGGAAAAAACAGGAGGACAACCATGGCGCTTTTTATCAGAGAACAGGACGTTCAAAAGGTCATAACCATGGACATGACCATAGCGGCCGTCGAAGAGGCGATGAAGGAACACACGCTCGGCGCCGCTTACAATACGCCGCGTGAACGGACACGCATCAGGAAGGGCGCGCTCCACATACTCCAGGGCGCCGTGGAAAGCCACGGCGTTTTCGGCTACAAGGCCTATACGTCGACAAAAGAGGGAAACCGTTTTCTCGTCTATTTATACAACGTAGAGCGGGGCAATCTCGAAGCAATCATCGAGGCGAATTACATGGGCATGATGCGGACGGGCGCCGCAAACGGCGTGGCGGCTCGGTGGATGAGCCGGCAGGACTCATCGGTCGTGGGCCTTTTCGGCGCCGGCTGGCAGGCCAACGGCCAGATAGAAGCGCTGTGCCGGGTCAGACCCATCAAAAAGGCCAAAGTAATGGATCTCAACAAAGAACGGCTCGCGACCTTCTGCCGGTCCAACGAAGAGAAGCTCGGCATCGAAGTGACGCCCGCCGCCACGGCCGATGAGGCGGTGATCGGGAGCGATATCGTAACAACCGTCACGACCTCGCCGGCGCCGTTGTTCTCGCACAATCTGGTCGGCCCGGGACTGCACATCAACGCCGCCGGCAGCAACGCGCTTATACGGACCGAGCTGGACGAACGGACCTTGCTGAAGGCTCACATCATCGCCGTGGACTCCAGAGACGTGGCGGCCAAGGAATGCGGAGACCTCCTGCCTCTTCTCGAAAAGGGGCGGATCCACTGGAACGAAATACCCGAACTAGGCGACATCATCGCCGGCAGGGTTCCCGGCCGAGAGCAGCCTGATCAGATCACAATCTTCGAATCGCACGGCATGGGCATCCAGGATCTTGCCATCGGCGCCAGAGTGCTCGCCGCGGCCAGGGAAAAGGGACTTGGGACGGAAGTGCCCATCGGGGCGTAAGGTGCGAAAGGCGGTCTCCTCTGCCAGAGATTCGCAAGGAAGGTAAAACGTCGCCTTGTTTCCTTGTCGGAAGGAAACAAGGGTTATGCCGCGGCTTGTGCAGGCCCAAACTGCACCGTCGTTGTGCCGGAAGTGGCACCTGAGCCGTCCTTTGCGACGCCGAGCAAGGCATCTCGCCTTTCCGCTCTATCGCCGTCATCGCCTGCGGAGCTCTCGGCCTTTCTGTTGCCGATGCTTTCCGGTGAGAAAAGGCGGGAAATTACGCCCCCCGTCCGCCAGGCAGAACCCGCGCAACTTCATTTCCCCTAATATGTTTCCACATATGTTTCCACCTCATATTGACAGCATGCACTTAAAGCAGTAGTATCTTTGCGTTGGATCATGGCGACCTTCGAGTCCCGATGCCCAAAGGGATGTCCCCATGGCACTGGACCACCGGGTTTTTCCGGAAACGGACAAGCCTCCCGCGCTTGGAAAGAAGGTCCTTTACCGGCGCCGTCGGCTCAAAAGAGGATCGCCCGTGGATCGCAACGAAAGCCTTGATGCAGTGTCTCCCTTCCTGACTCCCAATTCCAAAGGACCAGCAGATCTAAATCCTTTTTTGCAAACCCAGCCCCTGCCGCACAAGGCGATCACCCCAGGATCTCTCAATGCAGACGACATCGAAAAATCCGTATCTCAAAACGGACAAGCGTTTATAGCATTGTCCCGACATTTCGGAGGTGATTATGAAGGTCCTTGTCGTCGATCCGCTTAAATGCGCGGGAGGAAAAAACTGCGAGCTTGCCTGTTCATTCGCGAAAACAGGCAGGTTCAATATCGCCGATTCCCGGGTCAAGATCCATTTCTTCCAGGAAAGCATCAAATTTGTTCCCACAGTGTGCATGCAATGCCGCGATGCCTACTGCCTCCAGGTTTGCCCTACGGGCTCTCTGAACCGGGACGCAAGCAACGGAGTCATTAACCTGAACCAGGATACCTGCATAGGCTGCAAACAATGCATCGTCGCCTGTCCCTGGGGCTCCGTGAAGCTCGATGTCGCAGGCGAACGCATCATGAAATGCGATCTTTGCGGAGGCGATCCCGCTTGCGTCAAAGTCTGCGAATCTGGAGCTCTTCGCTTCGTCGAGGCCGACGAGGCAGTGAGTTCCAAACAGCGTGAAACAGCGGAACGCTATATGGATATCGCGCAAGCGATTCAGAGAGGAGGTGAAACCCATGCTTAAAGGATTCGCTGGAACGATACTCCGGGTCAACCTCTCCAAGGGTGCAATCCTTCGAGAAGAGATTAACGAGGAATGGGCGCGCCTTTACATCGGCGGCCGCGGCTACGGCGGCAAACTGATTTATGAAGAAGTCAACCCCGCTGCGGACCCCCTTGCCCCCGAAAATAAGGTCGTCCTGGCAACGGGACCGCTGGGGGGAACTACGGCTCCCGCCGCAGGAAGAATGATGGTTGTCACCAAGGGGCCTTTGAACGGGTCCCTCGCCTGCTCCAACGCAGGCGGATATTTTGGCACGGAGCTCAAGATGGCCGGGTTCGACATGATTGTCCTTGAAGGAAAATCGAAGAACCCCGTCTACCTCTCGATCATGAACGATCAGGTGGAAATCAGGGATGCCTCGGGCATCTGGGGCAAGATTGCGCACGAGGCGGACAGCCTCCTGCGAGCCGCGACTCATACAGAGGCCAGAACGATGCAGATCGGACCGGCTGCCGAGAAACTGTCCCTTATTTCCTGCGTCATGTTCGACGGACACCGCGCCTCCGGAAGGACCGGCGTCGGCGCTGTCCTGGGAAGCAAGAACTTCAAAGGCATATCCGTACGCGGGACCAGGGGCGTCGAAATCAACGATTACGAAGGGTTTAAGCAGGCCGTTGAAAAAGCTTACGCCAAGCTTAAAGCACATCCCGTAGCCTCCCAGGGACTCCCCACCTACGGAACGGCAGTTCTGGTGAACATCCTGAACGACATCGGCAGCCTCCCGACTAAAAACGCCCAAAACGCCTACTTCGCCACAGCGGACGGCATATCGGGCGAAACGATGGTTAAGAAAACCCTCATCAAGAACAAGGGTTGCGGGGCCTGTCCCATCGGCTGCGGCAGGATCACGGAAATCCGTGAAGGCGCCTATAAGGGATCAAAAGGTGAAGGCCCTGAGTACGAAACGGCTTGGTCGTTCGGCGCCATGTGCGGCATCGACGACATCTCCGCCGTTACGAAGGCCCATTATCTCTGCGACGATTACGGCCTCGACGGCATTTCGGCCGGAGTGACCATCGCCTGCGCCATGGAACTCTACGAAAAGGGCTATATGCCGAAGAAGGACGCCCCTTTCCCCATCCGCTTCGGCGACAGCGCCGCCATGGTAAACCTGACTCAACTTATGGGCTCAGGCGAAGGCATCGGCGCTCTCCTGGCCCAGGGATCTTTTCGGCTCGCCGAACATTACGGCCACCCCGAACTTTCCATGTCGGTAAAGAAGCAGGAAATTGCCGCCTATGATCCCCGGGGCGTCAAGGGAATCGGTCTTGAGTTCGCCACATCGAATCGGGGCGCCTGCCATGTGCGGGGATACACTATTGCCGCGGAAGTCCTGGGAACGCCCGTCTCGGTCGACCGTCTCGCCTACGAGGGAAAAGCCGCCTTAACGAAGGCGTTCCAAGATCTCACAGCTGCCGTCGATGCAAGCGGCGCCTGTCTGTTCACCACCTTCGGCATGGATGCCGCCAATTACGCCGAATTGCTCACGGCAGCCACGGGAATTCCATATTCGGAAGCTTCGCTCGTTCAGGCGGGCGAACGCATCTGGAACCTCGAACGGCTATGGAACCAGAAGGCTGGCTTCACCGCAAAGGACGATACGCTTCCGAAACGGTTTCTCACGGAACAGATTCCCAGCGGACCTTCTAAAGGCGAGGTGAACGACCTTCATAAAATGCTGCCGGAATATTACCAGCTCCGGGGCTGGGACAGCGAGGGCAACCCATCGAAGGAAAAATTGAAGGAATTGGGGCTCCGTTAAAACAGCTTGGCTCTCACAAAAACGCACGGAGTGATGGCAATGAGATACTGCATCATTGGCGGAAGCGTCGCCGGTATTTCCTGTGCGGCGCGCCTGAGGAAACTTGAGCCCGGCGCCGAGGTGATTGTTCTCTCGGAGGAAGACTATCCCTATTCCAAAATGACCCTTCCGTATCTGCTTTCAGGAAAGGTCTCCGATACGGCTGTTCGACTGCCTGTTCCCGAAGGTGTTTTCTTTCTCGAAGGGAAACGGGCAATCAAGATTTCTCCTGAAGAAAAAACGGTCTTCGCAAGCGACGGTACGGCCTATTCCTACGACAAACTCCTGATCGCCACAGGGGCCAGGGCGACGGTTCCCGATTTCGAGGGATCTCTGTCGCCCAGATCCTTTACGGTACGAAACCTCTCTGACATCTCGAGAATGAAAACATCGCTGGGCAGCCCCTCGGCAGACAAGGTTCTCATCTCGGGCGCCGGGCTGGTGAGCATCGAAATGGGCGACGCCCTCTGGCGATTGGGCTTTACGCCCGTCTTTCTCGTCACGTCACGCCGCCTTCTCACCGTTATACTCGATGAAGAAGGCAGCTCGATTCTCGAGGAGGACCTGCCCCGCAAGGGCGTGGAGATTCGTTTCGGCACAACCATCGGCGGCGCCTCTATAAAGGGCGATAGAATAGTTGTCGAAACAAAGGATGGTGCGCAATTCGACGGTCAGATTCTCGTCATCGGCAAAGGGACGACGCCGAACGTTGAATTCCTCGCTTCGTCGGGAATAGATTTGGACTGGGGCGTCTTGGTGAACGAATATCTGGAAACGACTCAAAAAGATATTTTTGCAGCCGGCGACGTCTGCCAAGGATACGACAGCCTTTTCCGAGACCGACGGATAAATGCGCTCTGGCCCGTGGCAATAGAGCAGGGACGCCACGCCGCTTTCAACATGACGCGGCCTTCACTGCCTTACAGCGGCAGCATGACCCGCAATATCGTGACGGCCTTCGGAAACAGCGTCTTTACGGCCGGGTTGTCCAACACCCGGGAGCTCCAGACCCTCGTCAGACGGTCAGGCGCACACTACGCGAAGATAGTCTGCACGGAAGGCCGGCTCGCCGGATGCATCTTCATCAACGCGCCTGTCGATCCTGGCGTCTATGTCACGGCCATAGCACAGGGTCTTGAAGTATCGGGAATCGAAGAAACTCTTCTCTCTGGCGCTCTTTCCTACGCGCACTTTCATCCCTTTCTGGGAAGGGGGTAACCATCCGGAGGGGCGTGAGAATTCCTCGCGCCCCTTTTTATAAGGTGAATATGACTCTGACAGAGGAAATGAGAGAGCGCTACCGGCGTCAACTCCCGGTCATCGGCGAGGAAGGTCAGGAAGCTCTCAACGATGCCCGCGTCCTTATCGCCGGCATCGGGGGACTGGGATCTCTCTCCGCCCTGTACCTCGCTGCGGCGGGCGTCGGACACATAAGGATAGTCGACGACGACCGGGTGGAATTGACGAACCTGAACCGCCAGATTCTTCACTCCTCAGCCGACATCGGATGTTCCAAGGTCATCTCGGCCCGAGAGAAACTCCGTGCGCTGAATCCACACATTGTCGTCGAAGCGCTGTCCGTAACTATCGACGAGAAAACCGTCGACTCGATTGTTGAGGGCATGAATCTCATTATCGACGGCGCCGACTCTTTCACGTTGCGCTACCTACTGAACAAAGCGGCTCTCCAACTGAACATTCCCTTCATCCACGGGGCAGTGTACGGATTCAACGGCCAGGCGACAACCGTTATCCCCCACCGGTCGGCTTGTCTTCGCTGCATCTTTCCCACGGAACCGACGCAGGAGGCGGAAACGTCAGTCATCGGTTCAGCCTGCGGGATCATAAGTTCCATAGAGGTCGCGGAGGCGATAAAATGCCTCACGGGCATGGGCGATCTCCTGGCGAACCGCCTGCTCCTCTGGGACGGTATGCGGGGAGACGTCGAAATCATCTCCGTTGCAAAGGATAACCGCTGCCCTTCCTGCGGCGACGGGCGACTCGAAGTGGCCGGATCGTCGGGAGAAAGAATCTGAAAATCATCATGATAACCGTTACCCTGAAGGCCTACGCGACGCTCCGGGACATCCTGGGGAAGGAACTGCGTCTCACCTTGCCCAGAGGAACAACGGTGGGATCTCTTTTGAACGACCTCGCCGGCCGCTATCCCGCGCTCCGGGGGAAACTCCTAGACGATGATGGCGCCGTAGGGCAGTATTTCATCGTACTGAAAAACGGCAGGAACATACTGTTTGCCGGAGGCCTCGATGCGCTGCTTGAGGACGGAGACAGCCTCTCTCTCTTCCCGCCGGTGGCAGGCGGATGACCGGAACCGGCGGCCAACCGTCAAACATCGCTTCATGAAAAACCTTGACATCGCCGATCTGCTCGCTTATTCAATATGACAGAATGAAACTGAGCAGGGAAATCACTGTTTTCAAAAGGAGTTTCAGCCAATTCTTTAAAATTTTTTAGCAAGTTGTTCCTGAACGAACCGAGAGAAGATTGGAGGGGGGATGCATGAAGAAGTTTTTTCTTAGTATGTTTCAGGCGGCGGTCCTATTGTTTGCGCTGGTCTTTACCGCAACCGTAGGCGTTGCGAACGGCGATCCGCCACAAATCTATTCAAACCCTGTAACGGGGCCGCATCCTATAATCGACGGGGTCGCGGGAGAGACGGAGTGGCAGGGGGCTTACCGGCTGCATTTAGCAAATCCTCCTTATCAAATTGATACCTGGGTCTATTTCCTGAACGACGATCAATACCTTTATGTCCTCGTGGACGCCTGGGGCGATGATTCGAATAGCGACAATGACGAATGCCTCCTGGTATTCGGCCTGCCCCCTGCTTATCACATTGTCGAAATCTACGGTGCAGCCCCCACGAGAGTCTTCTCACACGGCGCCTCCGGTGACTCGGAAAAGGGATACGGTTCTACATTCTGCCCGGAAAGTCCTTGTGTAATGAATGAGCACCGATTCTACGAGTTCAGGGTAGACCTTGCATCCATCGGAATCGGTCCGGGCGATCCGATCGCCTTCTATTCGCCGGCCGTTCTGAAAGGCGGCGAATATCATTATGCAAGCATGCCGTACGATGCTGGGAGCGGAGGCGACAACATATTCCCAACCGGCCTTTCTGTAACATCCTCGGGAGGCGACGATGGCACGATATTGCTAACCGTAGAGGGGCACAGCACCGTGTACACTTCCTCGAACGTATCCGTTCCGACGTTCTCCGAATGGGGCATGATTGTTTTTTCGATTATTCTGGCAATCTCCGCCGTATTTTTTATTACAAGGAGAAGTGCGGCGATATAGCAAGACTTGCTCGACATTGCTCGCTGTAGAAAGGGGTTATGACAACCGTCATAACCCCTTTTTCACGATACCTTCATTGCCGATCAGGGATGGTTCTGTCACCTTCTTGGTTCAACGGCCGTAATTCCTGCAAAACAGGACCCGCCCCGCCGTTCCGTATCGTAGTAGAGCGCGAAGGCGGCTACGCTCTTGGTAGCCGTGATTTCTATACTGCCGTTACTGTAGGATTCTCCAGCCGGCAGAAGATTCTTCAGCGGGTAGACGCCGCTTCCGCGTTTGGAAAGAGCGAAGACCCAGCTATGAAGCGCCACCCCAGACGCGTCATAGTATGAAAGCGCAATGTTTGCAATCCCATCGTTGGGATTGCAAACATAAATCGTTGTATCCCAATTATCGTTCTGCGCCACATGAGGGATAATTAATTCCGTTGAAAGGTCCCGCACGACAGGAACATCGGCCATCGTTACAGGCCACAGATCGACGCCATCAAGGCTTCCTATCCAGCAGAGACCCGTCAGGTCTTGATCGGCGTTTATCTCAATCCAGCCTTCCGCAGCAGCATCGGGAGAAAGAATAGACGTCCATTGTCCCCGCGCTGGAACCGACGGCGAGACAGCCTGCATCTGCACCAGAGAACCGGCGTTGCTGAAATAATTTATCGTTACTTTCATAGCATCTGTTTTGCTGCTGTTTCGCAATGCCAAGGCCGTGTAAACATTTCCGTCGGCCATGAAATGTGGAACGCAATACGACATAAGAGAATAGGCAAAGACAACTCCTTTATTGCCAAGTCCACCGTCGTGGGTCATTCCCATAACGAGAGATCCGATGGAAATGAGAGAATCATAGGGGCGGCTTCCGTCGGAGGAACTTCCCCGAAATTCATGAAGCTTTTCATATCCTGATCCCGTTGTTTTTATCCTGAAGATGATGCCTTTGCCGAATTCTCCGCCAGATGACGACATCCCGTAGAGAGTTGATCCCGAAAGGCATAAAGATCCCATAGGATAGGCGCCATCGGTTCCTTCCCCGAATTCATGGAGTATTTCATAATCCCCATTGTTGACAGATAACTTAAAAATGACGCCCTTGTCGGCATCGCCTCCGTATCGCGTCATGCCGTACAGCACGGAATCACTCAAAACAAGAGAACCTTCAGGAGATCCTCCATCATCGGCTTCACCGGTAAATTCGTGTAAATTCAAATATGATGAGCCGTCAGTGTTTATCCTGAAGACAACGCCCCGGCCATAGGCGCCGCCGTAGGTCGTCATGCCGAAGAGCGTTGAGGCGTTCAGGATCAGCGAACCCTGGGGCTGCTTGCCCTCATCGCCCACTCCCCTGAAATTATGAATAATCTTATAGTTTGTTCCGTCGAGATTGATTGAAAACAGTACGCCGTCGTTAAAGCTTCCACCATAAACGGCCATCCCATAAAGAATTTCGCCATCCGCAAGAAGCGACCCTGTAGGTCCCTCTCCATCACCGGCGCCGCCTCTGAACGAACGCAGCACTGAATAGCCTGTGCCATCTTTTTTGATCTTGAAAATAATGCCTCGACCGTTCGATCCTCCTCTCGACGTCATACCGCACAAGTAAGATCCGACAGAGCATAGCGATCCGCGGGGATAAGCGCCGTCACCGGTCCCTCCGGAAAAGGAATGAAGAATCTGAAAATTCGACCCGTCTACTTGTACTTTGAATACAACGCCTGCGTTGAGAGATCCGCCATTCGTCGTCATGCCGTAGAGAAATGATTCCTCAAGAATGAGCGAACCGCTGGGAGAGCTTCCTTCGACAGCCGTTCCGGTAAAATGATGTATGATCGTCGCCCCGACGAACGACGCCGGTAAAAACGATTGAAAGAATACTAAAAGGAGAAATATCCGTTTCAACATGTTCTTGTCCTCCAAAGGATCATATATTCTGAGTATAAGCAGGCCAAATGTTTTTAGGTTGTTATTCTCTTCCCAACTCGATGCAAATCTATCATCACGTTACTTATATTGTACAGAACAACAGCAGGGTATTATCAATAATTATTCTTGCATCCGAGACCATTCATTATGCATTATCGTCAAAATCATCACGGCTATTTATCTCATTATTAAACAAGTAATTCAATTCTGGACGGGCACAACAGTGCCAGCCAGTCTTGCATATATCTTTATTACACGGTTGACTCTCGATAATAATTATTATAGTAACTGCCTTCATGGCAAGATATTCAAGAAGCAAGTTTCACTCAGAATGAAATGCTCTTCCACAAAATAATGAGCGACAGCCGAAGCATACGGCCATACAAGGAGATTTGTTAATGATAAGAACTTTAGTTGCTTCGATATGTATATGTATCCTTTTTTCATCAGCAACCTCTGCCGTCCATGCGGAAGCGGAGGTGACAGGAATAAATATCATTGAATATGGTCTTTACTCTGTCAGCAAAGCGGAAGATGTGGAGAGCAGCAGTTCTCCTTCCGGTTTTTCAACACATGTCGATAATATCTTACTGAAGACTAAAACAACAGATATCCCGGCTGTGGTGGGAAATCAGTTCGGATTGCGATACTATGTAAAGGGCGCTCCTGAAGGCAAAGAAGCCGAGATAACCATTATTGTAAAATACCCGCCTCCCGGAGTTAAGAATCCGGATACGAACAAAGTATACCTCAAGAATACAAGCAAGACTCCAAGGCTTATTGGAAAACCATATTTCTTCGGATATCAGTTCGATTACCCTTGGGAAATAGTCCCAGGCTCATGGATTGTTGAATTGTGGCATAATAACAAGAAATTCGCAGAAAAAGAATTCAAGGTAATTAAATAGCAGATTAGATTCAACAATCCCCCAAAGCGAGCTGTGGTTGAAACTGCCGATTATAATTTGCAATACCCGATCATCATGGCGCGCTGATATGCATTTATCGCAATAAAGAAAAGAAATGACTCCCGGCAGGCAAAGAGAACTGAAGGTCAAATGGGACAGTCTTTTATATTTTTTCTCCATCATCTTTGTCGCCCCATCCGCTTGGTCTTTTCAGAAATATTATAGCTTGCCGTGAACCTTTTACGAAATTATCCCTGCCATAGACTATCCGCCCGTCCATTTCCCCCTTCATCGCCTCTGTCTCTGTGAGCATTCCTCTTACAGACTCCCGATATTATTTCCGTCTCTCT
>JAFGGB010000147.1 GCA_016930775.1 Deltaproteobacteria bacterium | reverse complement strand
TTCTGCGCCTTACCGACAACTTAACCCGCCCCCGGGGGGCAGTTCTCATCGCTCAAAGGGGGGACATTAACACCGCTGCTAACAATTTTATTCTTTCACCTGAGAATATCGCTTCAGAAATTATACGAATTGCACGAGAAGATAATAAAGATAGAAGATAGAAGACAGAAGACAGAAGATAGAAGATGTTTATTCTGACTACTGACTACTGTCTTCTGATTCACCACAGGAGCAACCATGGGCACCACCAACAATAAAGCATCCGTCGCAACCACGAACCTGCGCCGCCGGGCGGAAGACCGGTTGGGTGAGAAAACGGCGGATCTGCGTCCGTCCCGGATTGAGGAAGATGCGAAGAGGCTCGTCCATGAACTTGAAGTCCACCAGATTGAACTGGAGATCCAGAATGCGGAGTTGAAGCGAGCCCATGATGAGCTTGAGTTATCGTGGAATAACTATGTTGATCTCTATGACTTTGCGCCCGTCGGCTATTTCACGTTTGATGCGCGCGGGCTGATACGGGAGGTCAATCTCACCGGTGCGCGACTGCTCGGAGCAGAGAGGATGAGGCTGGTAAATAAACCCTTTAACAGTTTTATTGCCGATGCCGACGGGAGGGAAATATTTTCGAAGCATCGCGAAGAGGTATTTCAAAATCAGGGCGTCGCAACCTGTGAAATCAGACTGAACACAAAAGACGGCGTTGTTATCCATGTGCAGCTCCAGAGCAAAGACAAAGAGAAGGAAAGCATCGACAGCAAAACCGGCGATATCCATACGACGATCATTGATATCACCGAGCGCAAAAAGGCGGCCGAAAAAATCGAGCATCTTGCGTCATTCCCCGAGCTGAACCCCCATCCGGTCATCGAGATAGATCTTCAGGAAAAGGTCCTTTACTGCAACGCCGCAACGAAGAGGATTTTGAGGGCGTCAAACGCCCCGGAAGCCGTCCGCCGCTTTCTCCCGCCTGATCTGATTGAAATAATCAGTGACCTGGGAAAAGAACCAGAAGGGCACTACGCATCCCGTGACGTGGAAATAGATGGCCGGGTGTTTAACGAGAGCATCATTCTTTATGCGAAACTGAAAGTCGTTCGTATCTACGCACAAGAGATCACCGTGCGCAAGAGGATGGAAGATGCGCTGCAAAAAGCCCATGACGAACTGGAAAAACGGGTTGAGGAACGAACGGTCGAGCTTAAGACGGCTCTTTCTGAAATTGAAACCATGAAAGAACAGCTTGAAGCGGAGAACATTTACTTTCGCAGCGAGCGCCAATTGAAACATCAGTTCGAGCATATTATCGGGCAAAGCGACAACCTCAAATATGTCCTTAATCGCGCGGAGCAGGTGGCACCGACGAACACAACGGTCCTTATTCTCGGAGAAACGGGTACGGGAAAAGAATTGATTGCCACCGCCATCCATCACCTGAGTCCCCGTAAGGAAAAAGCCCTGATCACAGTCAACTGCGCCGCCCTGCCGGGCAATCTCATTGAAAGCGAGTTGTTCGGCCGGGAGAAGGGGGCCTTCACCGGGGCCGATACCCGGCAGATAGGCCGCTTCGAGATCGCCAACGATTCCACCATTTGCCTCGACGAGATCGGGGAGCTGCCGCTGGCATTGCAGGCCAAGCTGCTCCGGGTGATTCAGAATCACGAGTTTGAACGTCTGGGCTCCTCCTCTACCATCAAAGTCGATGTGCGGATCATCGCCACGACCAATCGAAATCTTGAGGAGGAGGTCAAAAAAGGCCGGTTTCGGCAGGATCTGTACTATCGGCTCAACGTTTTTCCCATCACGGTGCCGCCCTTGAGGCAGCGCAAGGAAGACATCCCCCTCATGGTTCATGCCTTCATGGAACGGCATGCCAAGAAAATGGGCAAACAAATCACATCGATCCGGAAAGAGACAATAAAGACGCTCCAGAATTATGCGTGGCCCGGGAATGTCCGTGAGCTGGAGAGCATCATCGAACGGGCCGTGATTTTATGTCCCGGGCCGGTTTTGCAACTGGACGATAAACTGGGGCTTTTATCCGCATCCGCCGTGAGGACCCTGGAAGAGACGGAGCGAAACCAGATTCTTAAGATCCTTTCCGAAACCCGATGGCGCATCGAGGGAACGAACGGGGCCGCAGTAATCCTCGGCATCAACGCAAGCACTTTAAGAGCAAGGATGCACAAACTCGGTATCGTCCGGCAGGTAGCAAAAAAGGGGGCAGGGGGCGGTGGTCAGAAGTCAGAAGTTAGAAGTCAGAAGTCAGAAGTTAGTAGTCAGAAAAGAATACCCTGACTTCCTTCTACTATCCTCTGTCTTCCGACTTCCGTCTTCTGTCTTCCTTCTACTATCCTCTGTCTTCCGACTTCCGTCTTCTGTCTTCTGTCTACTATCCTCTGTCTTCCGACTTCCGTCTTCTGTCTTCTGTCTTCTGTCTACTATCCTCTGTCTTCCGACTTCCGTCTTCTGTCTTCTGTCTTCTGTCTACTATCCTCTGTCTTCTGACTTCTATCTTCTCTCTTCCAGGCTTCCCACCATATATTACGGTTCCTCCAAATATTGAGGCGGGACGAATCGTCATCCCCTTTTCCGCAATGGACTTCTGTTGATCTAAGCGCCTGTTATAAATAATGAATCAAAAATACTGATTGATCTTCAGCTATTGGCAAACTATTTGCTTACCCATTCTATCGTTGTGAATCTGACAATTATGAGAACGAACAACAGGCTAAACATGGATTGTCAATAAAGAAAGCGGCACACGCATATAGTCGGTCGGTCAATGCGACTCGCCGAGATGATCGATCGTAAGTTCCGGCAAGGGTAAGAAATACACTTAAACCGATACGGGTCAGGGAGGTCAGTTATGATCAATTACGGCTTCACTAAAGAGATCGATATTCCTTATGGGGCAGTTATTGAACAGGTGAAGGCGGCACTGGGAAAAGAAGGATTCGGAATATTGACGGAAATCGATATCAAGGAAGAAATGAAGGAAAAGCTCGGCATTAAAATGAACAGATACATAATTTTGGGCGCTTGCAATCCACAGAATACATACAAAGCGATCCTTACGGAAGAAAATATCGGATTGTTGCTTCCCTGTAATGTCATTGTTTATGAAAAAGGCAGCAAGACGGTCCTGTCCGTTATACGGCAGACGGTTGCCATGCAGATGGTTGATAATATGGAACTTCAAAAAGTCGCTGAAGCGGTAGAGGGGCAGTTGAAAAAGGCATTTGATGCCATAAACTGAGGCGATCCCATTGGGACACAGAAGGGATTACGGCCCGGCAATGAAATCTCAATCCTATAGGAGGAATACCATGAAATCGAGCACCAGGGACAAAGCGGAGGGAATGTTTCACGAAGTAAAGGGCAAGGTCAAGGAGGCCGCCGGAAAAGTCATCGATAATCCGGAGATGGAAGCCGAAGGCGCCGGTGAAAAGATAGCCGGCAAAGTTCAGAAAAAGATCGGTCAGGTCAAGAAGGTTTTAAAGGCTTCATGATAATACAATCATCGCAAATTAAAAGGAGGGAATGACCATGGGTACGACAGCGCTAATCATCATCATCATTTTGATAGTCCTGTTGTTCGGCGGGGGAGGCGGCTACTGGTGGACTAGACGACGGTAGGTATCGCTTCTCATATAATGATAATGCAGCATCAACATTTTATGGATACGGAAGGAGATCTAAGGATATGAAGAAATTAGGGGCGTTATTTGTAGCATTGACTTTTTTTGCAACGTTTACATTGATTGGCTGTAATCAATCAACGCCGGCGCCGGAGAAGGGCGAGGCTGGAGCACCGGGCATCGCCGGAGCGCCTGGAGCAACCGGAGCGCCTGGAACGCCTGCTGCCCCGCCGGAGCAGGGAGCAACTGGAGCAACTGGAGCAACTGGCGCAACTGGTGCAACCGGTGAATCGGGAGCAACGGGTGCATCTGGAGCAACTGGAGCAGAAGGAGCGACTGGAGCAGCTGGAGCGACTGGCGCCGCTGGAGCGCCGGCACGATAGCAGACGCACTAAACGTCCGGGGAGCAGAGGGCTTTAGGGTCTTCGACTCTGTGGTGATATACTACGCAAACTCTCGATGATTCCAGGCAGAACCCTAAGCACGTAATCTACATCTGCGGGACTGCTCCACCTGCCAAAGGTGAACTCCAGTGAGCCGTGGGCCTCCTCGTGGAGCAGTCCGCTGGATATCAGCGTGTGTGACGGTTCGAGCGTCCTTGACGAGCATGCGGAACCTGTTGAAGCTGCGATGCCTTTTTCCTTCAGAAGCAGCAGTAATGATTCACCCTCGATGGCATCGAACCGAAAATGCGCGTTGTTGGGGAGCCTTTCCCTGGGGTGGCCGTTGAGATGCGATTTGGAAATACGGTTGAGAACGCCATCGATAAGCCGGTCGCGGTAGTGTGCGAGCCTGAGAACCTCTGAAGGCATCTCGGAGGTCATGATGTCCGCCGCCGCGGCCATGCCTACAATGGCCGGCATATTTTCGGAACCGGATCGCAACCCTCTTTCCTGGCCGCTACCGGGCATAATGGGCGCGATGTTGATGTTTTTTCTGATATAAAGCGCTCCAATGCCTTTGGGACCGTAGATGTCGTTTGAAGAGAGTGTCAGCAGATCGATAGGGATTTTGCGCATATCAATAGGCAGGAGGCCCTCGGCGGCAACTGCATCGCTGTGAAATGCGATGCCCCGTCCATGCAGCACATCAGCGATCTCCTGCATGGGCTGGACGTTGCCGATCTCGCTATTTGCCCAACCGATGCTCACGAGGATTGTCGTATCGACGATCTTTTTACGCAGCTCCTCGATGTTCACCCGGCCGTACTGATCAACTCCCACCTTGCTGACCTTAAATCCCTGCTTCTCTATTGCTTTGGCGATGTTGTGTACAGAGATGTGCTCATTTTCCGCGATAACGATGTGGTCACCCCGATTTCGGTTGCGGCTAACATAGCCAATCATGGCAAGATTATTCGACTCGGTTGCGCCTGACGTGAAAATGACCTCGTCACTATTCGCTCCAATGAACTGAGCAACCTTTTTGCGCGACTGCTCCAGGGTTTCAGTGGCCTCATCGCCGTCAAGATGCAGTGAACTGGGATTGCCGAAGCGCTCAGTAAACCAGGGGCGCATTGCGTCGACTACTCGGGGGTCCACTGGTTTAGATGACTGGTAGTCCAGGTATACTTGTGCAGGCATTTCAAATCTCCCACTCCATTCAGAACCACATCACGGCTCCCGTTATTGAGGATGACAAGACTGATCGGGTCCTTTTGCGCGTCAATGAAGAAAGACGTATCGAACGCTTTCTGGCATGAGGGTTAGTATGAATACGTAACAGCAGCCCCGACAGAGAATCGCGCTGCATATCGGCCTTCAATATTCAGATGAAATCCTTTGCCCAGGCCCACATCCATTCCTGCAAAACCGCCCAGAGGGGAATGATTGCGAACGCGCGCGGGTCCGGAGGCGAATCTGAGGACGGCGATATTCGGTGATGCAGAGACCTTTGCCTGCGAATAATAAACATAGGGACCGGCATACACTTTCAGGTCATAGGGAAGATTGCCTTGAATGCCGATGCCCAGATGGACGTCCCAGATATCTTTCACATTTAGTTCGGTCGAGAAAGGCGTGCCGTTTTGGGCGCCCGACATATCATCGGCGAAATCCCGGAAATAATAAGTTCCCTGGACAGAGGCGCCGATTCCCAAGGCCCTGTTTATCGGGTAGAAACCTTTCGCTCCCAATGTTCCGAATATGCCCCAATGGTCATGAAAATCATTTTTTGACGTGACCGTGGCGGCGCTGGCGGAACTGAAGGCATTGATGACTTTCATATCCGAAACGCCGATGCGGCCATAGATGTCCCAGCGATCTGACCATCCATAACCGGCTTCGGAATAAACCTGCGTCTGTCTGATCACGCTGCGGGCATGATCATTGAGTTGATCGGCTTGGCGCCAGTATCCGATGGCCGTATGCAGTCCCCCTGTCTTATCGGCGACGGGCTGGGGCGGTCCGAAAGGCCCGCTTGCATGTGCCGGCAAAGAAAATGAAAAAACAGCCAACGCGGCAATCATCATTATTTTTATTGATTTCGTAATCCGTTCCTCCTTGCTGATTCATTTAATCCCGTCGGCTATTGTCCCGCCATAAGTCCCGAATTATCCGACGCAGGGACGCCTTCCTTGTCCCGGAGATAAACCAGGCCTTTGGGTCTCGGCGCCTCCCGCATGGGTCCTCTTTCCTTTACCTTTTTCAACCGGTATTGGACATAGGCGTTGCGCATGGCCACATAAGGATCGATGGCCGCCCCTTTGAGGGATTCATAATCACCGATTTTCAGCGACACGCCATTCACCTTATCATAAGCATTGACGCCCGTTGAAAGTTCCCAGGGATTAAGGTAGGTAACCGGACTCAGGGCATAATCGCCGAGCAAGCCGATGCTGTCCCGGACGCTTGAAGGTCCCAGAAACGGCCAGTTGATGTAAAATCCCGTGCCCAGTCCATAGATGCCCAGGGTTTGGCCGAAGTCCTTGTCCTGTTTCTGAAGGCCGATTTTCTTGCTCGCCGCCGGATCCAGCAATCCCCCGATCCCCCAAACCGTATTCATGAAGAAGCGGCCGAATTCCGTCGCCGCGCCGCTGAAATTTGCCTGAAGAAGGCAGTTGACGAAGCGGACGGGGAATCCGATATTTGCGAAGAAGTTTCCCACGCTGGTTCGCGCAACTTCGGGCACGACGGCGCTGTAGCCCTGGGCCACGGGTTTCAGCACCCAGAAATACAGCTTGTCGTTGAAATGATACATGGCCCGGTTGAAAGGTTCCAGGGGGTCCGATATGTCCGTTATTTTCTGATGGTCGGTTTCGTCCTCGGCATCCTCCTCCTCCACGTCGGAATTTGCCGTCGTTGATGTATCGCCTGCCGCTGCCGAACCAGACAAGCTGCCGGAGGCGGCAACCGTTGCCTTTCCTTCATCGATAGGGGGATGATCAGTGTTTTTCGGGCTGAGATTTGCAGGGCCGGATTCCGATTCCGCCGCCGTCGCCGCCGTGGGGGTTGTGGCGGCGTTCTGCGTTGATTCAGGGGCTGTAAGCGCCGGCTGAGAGGGGTGCAAGGAGCCCGATGGTGAAATGGAACCCCCCTGGTTTGGGCTGTGAGCGCAGCCGGCGAAAACAAGGAATAATAGGATGGCCGCCGATGCTGAAAATTTCATGGTTCCGTTCTCCGGTAAGTTATTCCTATTCTTTCACTTTCTTTCTCAGGATCTCCAGCAACTGGTCGGGCGTATTTTTTGACAATATGTCGTTAAACTGGGACCGGTAATTCAGGACGAGGCTCACGTTCTCAATAACCACGTCATAGACTTTCCACGCGCCGTTTTTTAAAATGACTCTGTAGAAGATGGGGATCTCCCGCGATGAGGTGACAACTTTAGATTGAATTTCCGCCTGATTCTGTGAAATCATGTTTTCTTTGTAAAATACGATTTTCTCATTGGTATAAGATAGAATTTTATCGATATAAGCTTTTTCCAGAATTTGGCGAAACAGATGAACAAATTCTTTTTGCTGCGTTGGGTTCAATTTACTCCAATTCCGCGACAGCGAGCGTTTCGCAAGCTCTTCTTCATCGAACATATTCTCATAGATGGCCTCAAGTTTATTTTTCTTTTGCTCCTTGGCGGACGGCGCTTTCAGGGCCGGGTCGCGGAGAACAACGAGGACTTTGTTTACATTTGCCTGTACGGCGTCAAGCGGTACGCCGGCGTATGCCGGAAATGAAAAGAGAATAATCAGCAACAGGCTCAATGGCAGAACAGTGTTTTTCATTTTTGCACCTCATTTTTAGTCGGTTTGATGTTTTCAACGGTTGTTTTTACATCTCCAAAAGCGTATTTGCCGATGATGTCGGAGATGTCAACGGCAGGTTGCGTTTCCGTGATGATGCCGCCTGCGGGAAGCAGCGAACCGGCGCCGCCGGGGTCGATGCTCAGATAGGTGTCGCCGATGAGTCCTTCGATCTTAATGGCGGCAATGGCATCATCATAGATTTTTATGCCGTTCTTAATTCTCATTTCCACGACGGCTTTTTGATTGTTCTGATCCATCGAAAGCGCGGAAACGCGTCCCACCTGAATGCCGACCATACTGACAGGGCTGCCGACTCTCAGTCCGGCTGCTGAGTTGAATTGAGCGGTGAGAGAATAGGTGTTGTCGCCGAACAATGATACGTGGCCCAGTTTAACGGTCATGTATCCGATGCAGATAAGGCCGATGACGATAAAAATGCCGACGGTTGTTTCCATAGTTATCTTTTTCATGTGTTCACTCCTGAATAGTCACAGCGAAGTCTGGCAATTTCTTTTTGTTGATGACTGGCTGAATGAATAACCGTGTTCATTTCCGAAGACGGCTGACCCTGGGCAAGGCCTGCCAGGATCGAAAATTCAATGCATTGGGCGGACGCTGTCTTCTTGTGTGCGCCCGTCAAAATATCATGAATACCCTGCTTGCGAAAATCTTCGGCAAAGTCCTTCAGGATACCCTCGGCTTCCGCCGCGTCCGTGTAGGGGAGCATCGTAACAAACTCATTGAAGCGATGGCGGCTCGAAAAACCTCCCATGGCCCCAAAATGTTTGTCGATGTAAGCGCCCATAGAGCGAATCGCTTCCTGAGCCGCGTCATGTCCCAGGCCGGCGATGAGGGCATTTAACTCCGCCAGGGTAAAAACGACAACGGAGTAAGGTTCCCCCAGCGGTCTCTTATTGAGTTGCGTATGATAAAGAACTTTAAATTTCCGTTGGGAGTAAAGGCCCGTTAATGCTTCCTGCAGCCCTTCTATGCTGCGGATGACCTCTTCTTTAAAAGGGTGGTTGAAGTCTTCAAATTCTTCCGGCGTGCCCTGAAAGACAATGGATCGCTCATAAAGGGCGACAATCCGGTTGGAAATAAAATATACATCGGGTATTTCATGGCTGACCAGGACTGCCGTGAATCCTAATTTTTTCTGGTACTGGGCAATCATGCTGAGAATCGCATTTTTCCTGACAGGGTCCTGGCCCGACGTCGGCTCATCGAAGAGCACGATTCGCGGATCCGTAACAAGAGCCCGCGCCAGGGCCGCCCGCTTTTGCATCCCGCCGGAGAGTTCCGAAGGGAACTTATGAATGGCGTCGCCCAACTCCGTTTGTTCGATTCGGGCAAGGACCCGGCTGTCTATTTCCACTTTGCTGAGGTTTGTTGTTTCGCGAAGCGGAAGAGCGATATTCTCAAAAACGGTCAGGGAATCAAAAAGGGCGTTACCCTGGAACATATAACTTATTTGCGCCAAAGCCGACGCCGTTTCCTTTCTTTTCATTTTTGCCAGGGGGGCGCCCCGGAATAATATCTCACCCTCGTCCGGTCTCATGAGGCCGATGATATGCTTCAGGAGAACGCTCTTGCCCGATCCGCTGAGACCGATGATGGTCGTAACCTGCCCTTCATAGATTTGCAGATTCACATGTTCGAGGACCGTCCGCGATCCGAACCGTTTGGCCACATCCTTAAATTCAATCAGCGGTGCATCCATGGTTTCCTCTACAGCAAAAGGGACGTTACAATATAGTCGGACACTAGAATCAGGACGCAGGAGAGCACGACGGCTGCCGTGGTTGCGAGACCGACGGCTTTGGCGCCGTGGCTCTCCGCGCGCATATGGGCGAAATAGCCCTGGTAGCAGCAGACGGTGGACACAATGACGGCAAAAACGACGGCCTTTACAAATCCCTCCGTGACATCCATCATGTCCGTACTGGCCTGCACACGGTGAAAATATGTTCCCGCATTGGCCCCCAGGATCAGCACGCCGGCAATATACCCCCCGATAATTCCGATCAGGTCAAAAAAGGCGGTGAGCAGAGGGAAGCTGATGATGGATGCCATGATTCTCGGAGCGATGAGGAAGCGAAGCGGGTCTATGCGCATGGTGCTCAGGG
>JAFGGB010000146.1 GCA_016930775.1 Deltaproteobacteria bacterium | reverse complement strand
GTCCTTGAAGAAATAAACGCCCGTCCCAAGCCCTTTGAGTTCTATACGGCAATCGACCTATGGGCGGACGAACATACGTCACGCCACATGCTTTCTTTCCACCTCAACGAAGAAATCGATGTTTCGTCTCGCAATGCGGCATTTATCAACCGATCCGTGGAATGGATAACCAGCCATTTTAAGATTGGACCGAAAACAAAGATTGCCGACTTCGGTTGCGGCCCGGGATTGTACACGACAAAATTGGCTCAAAGGCAGGCTAATGCAACCGGGATAGATTTCTCGAAAAGGTCGATTAAGCACGCACAGGAAATCGCCAGGGAAGAGGGTCTGTCCATCCATTATGAAAACCAGAACTACCTTGAGTATGAAACGAATGACCGCTTTAATCTCATCCTTATGGTCATGTGCGATTTCTGCGCCCTCAGCCCCGCCCAGCGAATGAAGATGCTGACCAAGTTCCATGCGTTCCTGGAGCCTGACGGTTTCATTCTCCTTGATGTGTATTCGCTGAATGCCTTTGAACAACGGGAAGAAACGGCAACGTACAAAGCCGATCTCGTCAATGGCTTCTGGGCGGCAGGCAGGTATTACGGATTTTTGAATACCTTTAAGTACGACAGGGAAAAGGTCGTTCTTGACAAATATACGATTATTGAACCGGCCCGCACACGAACCGTCTATAACTGGTTGCAGTATTTCAGTCCTGAAGCGCTGGAGAAAGAGCTTGCGGAGTGCGGATTTACGGTTGACACGTTTTATTCAGATGTTGCGGGCTCGCCATACGACAGGGAAACGAAGGAATTTGCAGTTGTTGCCAAGAAAATATAGAAACGGCAAGAGCACGATAGAAAACCATGCACACTTACAGGAATTGCATGCTCTTCGTTCGCTGCAGATGACTGCGCTCGATGCCATTTGGATGCTGCTGCAGACTAAAGGAAACATCTCGCACTTTGCTGGCGCCTGAAGCGCAGATGCACGGCCGATGACCCGAGCAGAAGTCGACGTTGAGCAACATGCAACAATGTGTCAAGGCTTCTTTGCGCACCAATCCTTCGGCGGCATTTAACTCAATAAATTGCGCGGTCCAGCGATGTGTATTGAAAAGATTCATCGCTTCACATATAGTCTATCACAGTGACGAATCCGAATAATGGAAAAACTGGCTGGCAAGGAGGCTTTGGCAATGTCGAGCGACTGGAAAAACAAACTGACGTGCGCCCTGACCTGTCCCAGGTGCAGCAGAAGTCTGGCCCCGGAAGATCCCCGGATCCTTTCCGTATACGACCATGAGCCCATTTGCAGAACCTGCAAGAAAGAGGAGGAGGCCCGGCCGGACTACGAAGAGGCTTCAAAAAACATGATCGGTCAGTGCATGACCGAGACGGAGCTCCAATACAGCGATCCCGGCGGGTTCTGCTACCATCACTTCTACCCCTACAAGTGCTAAGGGCGCGGGTGCGTCGATAGTTGTAAAAATCGTCTCCGAATCTACGGATCTTCTCCCGGGCGAATTGATTCGAGAGAACCGACGAGACCGGGGGGTCCTCGCAGCATTTTAAAAAATACAAGCATTGAGATCGTGAGGGAACATTCATGAGATTGGCCGTTTTGGAAACGGAAAAGTGCGTGGGATGCCAGATGTGCATGTTCGCCTGTTCCCGGCGACAGGATGTTGCGGGACTCACCAAATCCTGCATCGGCGTGAGATCCATAGGCGGCATGGAAAAAGGCTTCATGGTCATCGTCTGCCGCGCCTGCGTCGATCCTCCCTGCGCCAGGGTCTGCCCCACCTCGGCCCTCACCCTGCGGGAGGGCGGAGGCGTTTCGCTCATCGAGGAAAAATGCATCGGCTGCGGGCACTGCAGCGACGCCTGCCTCATAGGAGCGATCTTCTGGGACGTGGAAAACAACAAACCGATGATTTGCATACATTGCGGCTTCTGCGTCAACTTCTGCCCACACAAGGTCCTGGGTTTGGACAAGAAGGAAGGAAACAACCATGCTGCAAAACGATAACCTTGCGCGGGTTCTTGCAATCAACCTGACAACGAAGACCTTCTCCGTTACGGCGCGACAGGACCTTTTCGACGCGTATCTGGGAGGCGCAGGCGTCGCCGCGGCTCTGCTGGAGGAAACGTGCCCACGCGGGTGCGATCCTCTGAGCCCCGACAATCCGATTATATTCGCCATTGGACCGCTCACGGGACTCTACCCCCTGGCCTCCAAGACGGTGGCGATGTTTAAATCGCCCTTGACGGGGAATCTCGGCGAGAGTCATTGCGGAGGACGAAGCGCCGTGGCAATGCGAATGGCCGGGTACGGCGCCATCATCATTCAGGGAGCAAGCGCTATTCCCCTCTATATCTCTATTGACGGAAGCACGGTGAGATTTCATGACGCCTCGTCGCTCTGGGGAATGGGCAACTTTTCCGTCGGCCGGATTATCCGGGAACGGGAAAAAGGAGCTGGCTTCCGCACAATCATGCGGATCGGCCGCGGCGGAGAACACCTTGTCAGGTATGCCTCCGTTACGACGGAAACCTATCGCCATTTCGGCCGTCTGGGACTGGGAGCGGTTTTCGGCAGCAAGCATCTCAAGGCCGTAGTCATTACCGGCAGGAGTTCCATTCCCGTCAGCGATGTTTCTCTCTATAAAAAAACCTATACGCAGATCTACAAAAACGCCGTCTCGTCGCCGGTCATGCAGAAATATCATGACCTCGGCACGGCGGAAAATGTCTCGCCCCTGAACGCCTACGGCGGTCTTCCCATAAGAAACCTTCAATCGGCAAAGGACGATAATTTCTCGGCGCTCTCCGGCGAAGAACTCGCCCGGAACTATCTCGGCCGGCGGTTGGCCTGCACTCATTGTCCCGTGGGTTGCATTCATATCGCAGCGCTGCGCGAGCCTTACGAGGACGAGGCCTATTTTTACCGCACTTCCATGATCTCCTACGACTACGAACCGATCTACGCCCTGGGAACGATGCTGGGCATCACGGAACCGATGGGTTACCTCAAGCTCATGGACAAGGTGGAGGCTATCGGCATTGACGCAATGAGCACCGGCGTTGTGCTTGCCTGGGCGACGGAAGCTCTTGAAAAACGTCTCATCGGCGAGGGGGAGACCCTGGGAATCAATCTCTCCTGGGGAGGGTGGCAGGCCTATATCCAGGCGGCCCAGAACATCGTCGAGCAACCCAACGAGTTCTACCGGAACCTCGCAAAGGGCGTGGAACATGCATCTTCCCTTTACGGAGGAAGGGACTTCGCCCTGTCGTTCGGCAAGAACGAGATGCCGGGATATCATACCGGTCCGGCGGCTCACCTGGGAGTCCTTATCGGGGCGCGCCACAGTCACCTCGACAACGCCGGATACAGCATCGACCAGAAAACTCTCCTCAAGGAAGCCATGGGGCCAAAGGATCTGGTGGACGCTCTGCTCAAGGAAGAATGGTGGCGCCAGATCCTCTCGAGTCTCGTTTTGTGTTTCTTCGCCCGGGGCGTCTATCTTCCCGAAACGGTCGAAAAAATCCTCCCCGTTGCCGGATTCAGCCTCGACGAAAAGCAACTGATGGAACTGGGCAGAAGGATTCACGCCGCCAAATACAGATTCAAACTGCGGGAAGGGTTCTCTTTCGAAGAATTGAGAATACCCCGAAGGATACTCGAGACGCCGACGCCCATCAAGGCTTTTACCGAACCCTATCTCCGGGAGGCTCTTCTTTATGCTAAAAAGATGGTTTCCGGGGAAATCGACGAGACTGCCGCCTTGCGAAACCGAAAACGGAACGGAAACGGCAGCGGAACGGCGACGTAACCGACCGGGCAATCAGGCGTTAAAACGTTCGAGCCCGAAGTCGTCGAGGCTTATATCCGTTCTTCCTTTATCTACAAGCTGCGCAATGAGGTCGCCTGTGACGGGAGAGAGAGCGATTCCGTCGCCTTCGTGACCGGCTGCCATGATGAATCCTTCGACCCCCTCCACGGCGCCGAGAATCGGCAACCCGTCGGGCGTGTAAGGTCGGAGACCGGCAAATGTCCTGATGATGTTAAGCCCCGCCAATCGCGGAATCAATGAGACGATCCTGCGGGAAACAGCTTTAATCCCCTGAGCGGTTACAGCGGTGTCGTAGCCGACGAACTCGCGGGTCGACCCGATAACGAGGTTTCCGCTGGCCGTTTGCTCCACCGATATGCCTTCCCCTGCCCATCGTGCGCAATCGGGATTGAACTTTGCGGCAATGTACGCTGCCGAAAGAATAACGCTCTTCAGCAGCGGCGGCGCCGCCTCGGTAACGATGAGTTGTCCCCGTCGCGGCGTGATGGGTATTGCAAGCCCGGCCATGCGTCCTATCTCCGGCGCAAAGGGACCGGCGGCGTTGATCACGACTCTCGTTTGAATGACTCCCCGGGAAGTGATCACCGATTCCACGGCGCCGTTCTGAACTCCGATGGCTGTTACGGCGGTCTCCGTACAAACCTGCGCCCCCAATTTTCTCGCCTTGTCGATGAAGGCGTAGGTCAGGAGCATGGGATTGACCTGAGAATCCTGAGGCGAATAGGTGGCGCCCGCGATGCGTTCCGAGAGTTCAGGCTCGATCGTCCGGGCCGACTGGCCGTCCAGGAGCCTTACATCGAGGCCGATGTTTAGCTGCTGCTCGGCAAAAACACTCATGGCCTCAAATTCCTCCCGGCTTTCGATCGCTACCATGCCCCCGCAATTCACATATTCTATGCCGGTCTCCAGTTCATCCTCGAGACTCTTGAAGCGACGAGCGCTTTCAAGCGCCATGCGCAAATGAACGCCCGGTTTCTTGGATTGCAAAAAAACGAACCCTTCGCAGGAACAGGATGTGGCCGAACAGATCCCCCTCTTTTCCAGAAGAAGAACGGGAATCCGCCGGACCGCCAGCGCATAGGCAATGGATGATCCGATAACGCCGCCGCCGATGATCACGACATCGGCCGTATGGGGCATCATGGTTCGTCGCCTCCCATTTCACCCAGCGTTACGGTTCGAACGGGAGGACGGCAGGCGGCAGGCGTTATTTCCTCCATCGGCCTGCCCGTCCGGCGCGAAATGATCTGTGCGACAATTCTTCCGCAGGTCCGTCCCTGGCAGAGCCCCATGCCGGCCCGGGTTCTGCGGCGAACTTCCTGAACCGTCGAGGCGCCCGCAGCGATGGCGTCGTCGATTTCTCCCAGCGTTACTTCCTCGCAGCGGCAAATATAAAGATCCCTGTGATTTCTATCGTTCATGCTGCTCTGTATGTTTCGTCGGAATCGTTATCCCCCGCACCTCC
>JAFGGB010000145.1 GCA_016930775.1 Deltaproteobacteria bacterium | reverse complement strand
CCCGCATAAGCGCCGGTCTCAAGGGAGGTTCCACCCGTTGAAGGACAGGCCGATGATTAATTCTTCTCAGGAGGAATCATCCTCCTCTGGGATTGGAGAAGTGGAGGGAGTTCCGTTGCCGTCCACTCTCCGGATGGTTGCCTGGGAAGTGACGCGACGATGCAACCTCGCCTGTGTTCACTGCCGGGCTGCTTCGGAGGATCACCCTTATAGTGATGAGTTAACGACCGACGAGTGCCGGTCTCTTATGGACGACATGGGGTCCGTTGCAAGCCCCGTAATTATCCTGACGGGCGGCGAGCCCTATCTGCGGGAGGATATATTCGTCATAGCCCGTTATGGGGTGGGCAAGGGTCTCAGGGTGGTTCTGGCAACGAACGGCCTTCTGGCTACCGATGCCCTTGCGGAAGAAACGAAGGCCTCCGGCATAGCACGGGTCAGCATAAGCATTGACGGACCGGACGGCGACAGTCACAATCGCATGAGGGGCGTTCCGGGGGCTTTCGAGGGCGCACTTCAAGGAATCAACGCCTTCAAACGAGCGGGCGTGGAATTCCAGATCAACAGCACCATCACGGAGGACAACCTGGATTGTCTCGAAGCCGTCACCAACCTGGCCGTCCGTCTCGGCGCCGCGGCGCACCATGTCTTTCTGCTGGTGCCCACGGGCAGGGGCAGGGACATCGCCTCCGGTAAAGCTTCGGGGGAGGCCTACGAGGATGTGCTCCGTCGCTTCCACGAGTTGTCCCTAAATTCTCCGATCGAGCTGAAGGCAACCTGCGCGCCGCAATACCACAGAATTATGCGGCAGCGCGGCATACAACACTCCGGGGAGGGCGTCTCGGCGCACTCGACCCTTCACCGCATGACGCGGGGGTGTCTCGGCGGTCTTTCTTTCTGTTTCATATCGCACCGAGGGAGGGTTCAGCCCTGCGGATTCCTTGATGTGGATTGCGGGTTGGTCCGGGAACAGCCCTTCAGGGATATCTGGGAACGCTCGCCGGTCTTTCAGAAGCTGAGGAATCCGATGAACCTTAAAGGTCGATGCGGCCGGTGCGAGTTTCTAAGAGTCTGCGGCGGCTGCCGTGCCAGGGCCTACGAAAAGACGGGCGATTATCTGGACGAGGAACCGCTCTGTCCCTATGAACCTCAGCGGCGGGGAACAGGTCGTCATGCCAAGAAAAAAGCGGCACATGGATTGTGATGCGGCAATGGATGCACTCGACAGAAAAATTCTCACGATGATTCAGGAGGCCCTGCCCCTGGTTTCGGAACCATACGAGGCGTTGGGGCGGCAGATCGGCATCAGCGGCGAGGAAGTCCTGATCAGGTTAAAGCGGCTCAAAGAAACGGGCGTGATCCGTAGAATCGGCGCCGTTTTCGATGGAAGAGCCCTTGGACAGGCGAGCACCCTTTGCGCGGCAAAGGTTCCCTCCGGGCTTGTAAAATTGTTCGTGGACCGTTGCTGCGCTTGTCGGGGAGTCACACACTGCTATCGCCGCAATCATGAATACAATATCTGGTTCACTGTGACGGCGCCATCGAGAGATGAAATAGACGCCTTTCTCGATAATCTGTCGGAAGAAACGGGCGTGAAGGATATCCGGGATATGCCGGCGGTGAGGCGGTTTAAAATAAAAGCAACGTTTCCCCTTTGAAAGGACCGGAGCGAATTATGGAAGAACAACAGAAGAAACCGACGGTCTATCTCATCGACGGGAGCAATTATGTTTACCGGGCCTTTTACGCCATCAGGGAACTGACCAATTCAAAGGGGTTTCCCACGAATGCCATCTATGGCTTCACCAATATGCTCATGAGACTTATACGGGAGTGCCGGCCTTCTCACCTTGCAGTGGTTTTCGATTCGCCGGGGCCGACTTTCAGGCGCCTGGCCTATGCCGAATACAAGGCAACGAGAAAGGCCATGCCTGACGATCTGGCGGTGCAAATTCCAGCGATCAAGGACGTGATCAGGGGATTCTCTATCCCAGTCATCGAAAGGGAAGGGCTCGAAGCGGACGACATCATCGGCGCCCTGGCCGTCCGTTTTTCGCGGGAAAACCTGCGAACGAAAGTTGTTTCCGGCGATAAGGATATGATGCAGCTTGTATCGGCTGATGTGACGATGATCGACACGATGAAGGACAAGACCTACGACGTTGAGGCCGTACGCGAACGGTTCGGCGTCCCGCCGGAGAAGGTCGTTGAGGTCCTCGGTCTGGCAGGCGACAGTTCCGACAACATCCCCGGCATTCCCGGCATCGGCGAGAAAACGGCTTTCAAGCTTATCGCCGAGTACGGTTCCATCGAAGGACTTCTTGAAAACCTGGACAGGGTAAAGAACAATCGCCTTCGGGACAACCTGCGGCAGAATGCCGATCAGGCCCGTATGAGCAGGGAACTTGCAACAATCAGAACCGACGCGGAGATTCCGCTGACTCTGGAAGATTTCCTTTTCCGGGGTCCCGACGAGCGGGTCCTGAAGGAACTCTTCACGGAATATGAATTTTCCACGCTTGTTCAGAAGATGAAGGTAGAGGTTGAACGGTCCGAGGGAGTCTATCGCATTGCCGCAAACGATAACGATATTTCGGACGTGTTAATGGAAGCCCGCAGTGCAGGCAGAATCGCCATCGAACCGATTTTTTCCAGTGCCGAACCCATGCGGGCCGTTTTCCTCGGCATGGCGCTTGCTGCAAAGCCCGAAGAGGCTTTCTATGTCCCGGCCGTTTCTGCCGGCGGAACTGGAGGCTCAGGAGCTCCTGCCGGTGGGATTCCTGAGGCATTGCGAGCGATTCTCTCTGACGGTTCCATCAAAAAGTTCGGTCACGACCTCAAGAATGCGGCCGTTTTTCTCCTTAGAGAAGGAATCGAACCGGGAGGCTTCCACTTTGACGTGATGGTGGCCTCCTATCTCCTCAATCCGTCGAAGCGGGGCTACCGGCTCGATGAAACCGTCCGGGAATATCTCAGAAAGGAACTGCCCCAGCTAAAAGACATGGAAGGCGGCGCCAAGGAGTCTTCTCCGGCGGAAGCGTCGCCGGAAACTCTCGGCGAATATGCCTGCCGAAGGGCGGACTATATTTTACGCACAGGCGCCCTGCTGGAGGGGGAGATAGAAAGGGGGGGATTCGGCGAACTTTTGTATTCGATGGAAATGCCGCTTCTTCTGGTTCTGGCGGCAATGGAGCGGAACGGCGTCCTGGTGGACCGGAATATGCTCGAACTCATGTCCGGGGAACTCGACGGCATAATGCATCTTTCGGAGGAGAAGATACACAGTCTCTCCGGTGAAAGCTTCAATATTAACTCGCCTAAACAGCTCCAGCGGATTCTCTTCGAAAAAATGAAACTCCCGGCGGGCAAGCGGACGAAGGAAGGCTTCTCCACCGATGTAGAGGTCCTCACGAATCTGGCCCTTTCCTACGAACTTCCGGCGGAGATCCTGGCGTACAGGAGCTTCGCAAAGCTCAAGTCGACCTATGTGGACGCCCTCCCGCAGCTCATCAATCCGTCAACGGGGAGAATCCACACTTCATACAACCAGACAGCGACGGCCACGGGAAGACTTTCGAGCAGCAATCCCAATCTGCAGAACATTCCGATACGCACGCTCGAAGGCAAACGAATCCGCCAGGCCTTTACTGCGCCTGACGGGCATGAGATCGTCTCGGCCGACTACTCTCAGATAGAGCTTCGCATTCTGGCGCACCTGTCGGGAGACGAGGCGCTGATCGAAGCTTTCAGGACAGGCGAGGACATCCACCGCAGAACGGCCTCGGATGTTTTCGGCGTTTTCCCGGGAATGGTGAATCCGGAGATGCGACGCCAGGCGAAAGTCATAAACTTCGGCATACTGTACGGTATGAGCCCCTTCGGGCTTTCTAGGGAACTGGGGATCAGCCAGAAGCTTGCAAAGACATACATAGACGAATACTTTCACAAATATGAAGGGGTGAAGAAATTCATCGACAATCTTCTCCAGCAGGCCCGGAAAGACGGTTATGTGACGACCCTCATGAAGAGGCGACGATATCTCCCCGATATTGGGAGCAGGAATCCGGCAGTCCGCCAGTTTGCCGAAAGAGCTGCCGTCAACGCGCCCATCCAGGGGACGGCCGCCGATATCATCAAAATCGCCATGCTCAATATCGCCGGCGCCTTCGGCAGGGCCGGCATTCGAAGCCGAATGATCATGCAGGTCCACGACGAACTGGTCTTCGAGGTTTCCGAGAAAGAGCGCGATGATGTCCTTGAAGTGGTCCGGCGGGAGATGGAGGGAGTTGTCGAGCTGTCCGTTCCCCTGTTAGTCGAAGCGCATTCGGGCAAGAATTGGGACGAGGCGCATTAGGCGCCCCGTGTCCCCTATGCCGCTTTTAACCATCAGGAGGTGATGCAGATGTTGAAACTCTTTGTCAAGTCTTCGGAACGGTTGGGTCTCCCCCCGGGCACGCCTATTCATACGGGAAAACGTCTGACCGATGCAACCGCTATTGCCGTCATGGATTACAACGAGGAAATTCTCGAAGAGAGGACCGTCGACACCGTCGAGGAAGTTTGCAGGTACCGCGACACCCCCACGGTAACGTGGATCAATGTCAACGGCATTCATGACGTTGAAAAAATCGAAACGATTTGCTCCCGCTTCGATATTCATCCGCTGGTCCTTGAAGATATCGTAAATACGGCGCAGAGACCCAAAATGGAACTCTATGACAATGGTCTTTTTCTCATTGCCAAGATGATCTACTACAACGACAATCAGGAACTGATTGTTGAACAGGTAAGTTTCGTCGTCCAGGATCGTTGCCTTCTCTCCTTCCAGGAACAGCCGGGGGATATTTTCGAAACCGTAAGGAACCGCATCAGGCAAAAACGCGGCAGGATACGACGACTCGGCGCCGATTACCTCATCTATTCCCTCATCGATGCAATAGTCGACCATTACTTCGTTCTTCTTGAGGACCTGCAGGAGCAGATAGAGCGATTCGAAGAGGAGATATCTGTCGATACGAAACCCGTTACGCTGACGAGGATCCACAACATCAAGAAGGAAATGGTCTATCTCCGAAAGTCCATCTGGCCTCTCAGGGAGATTATAATGCGATTGGAGCGGGAAGACACGAAAGTCATCGGCGAGACCGTGACGCTTTTCTTCCGGGATCTTTACGATCATACGGTCCAGGTGATCGAAGCCATTGAAACCTTCCACGAGATACTTTCAGGAGTCCAGGATCTCTATCTTTCCTTCGTGAGCAACAGGATGAACGAAGTCATGAAGGCCCTGACGGTTATCGCGACGATCTTCATTCCTCTGACATTTATCGCGGGCCTCTACGGCATGAATTTCAAGTATATGCCGGAGCTTGAGGTTCCATGGGCATATCCTGTTCTCTTGGCGTTCATGGCGGCAGTCGGTTTGGCCATGGTGATCTTCTTCAGAAGAAAGAAGTGGTTGTGAGGGCGGCGGCCTCGTTTTTTTTCGTAGCCTTTCGTTGTGGAATGATATAAATAGGACAATTTTTTTATCTCCCTTGAAACTGCGAATGACTGAAGGAAGAAAAAAGTGAGAACGATACTCGTTGTAGCTTCATCGCTGGACGTGTTTCCGGAGTTTAAGAAATCTCTCGGCGGGTCATCGAAGTTCGAACTGGCGGAGAACTACCCCGATGCCCTGCAACTGCTGCGAAAAAGACGGCACGATATCCTCTTCATCGATATGAGAATATTCCAAGCAGCATCGTCGGGCAACGGCTACCGGTCGCTCTTTCAGTCCCTCTGGCAAATCAATCCCGGCATGGAAATCATCGTTATGACTGACCAGGCGATGATCAGAGAGGCGGTCATGGCCGTTAAGTCGGGCGCCGTCAACTATCTCACCTATCCGATAAACGCCGACGAGATCCGTCTTGTGACGGAACAACTCCACGATACTGCGCTCATGCATTCCGAACTGGATCATCTCCGCGACCAGTTCTGGGACATGGAGTCGGTGGATGTCGTCCATACAGGCAGTCCCGTGATGAAAATCGTTTTTGAAAAGATCAAGTCCGTTGCTCCCACGAAGAGTACGGTGCTTCTCGCCGGCGAAACAGGCACGGGCAAAGGCGTTCTCTCGAAACTGATCCACCGCAACAGTCCCCGAAGAAACGAACAATTCATAAGCGTCCATTGCGGCGCCATACCTGATACGCTCTTGGAGAGCGAGCTTTTCGGCCATGAAAAGGGCGCATTCACCGGAGCGATCAGGCGGAAGCTGGGCAAGTTCGACATCGCCCGCGGGGGCACTATTTTTTTGGATGAGATCAGCACTATAACGCCTTCCGCCCAGATAAAGCTCCTTCAGGTGCTGCAGGACGGCATTTTCCAGCGGGTGGGCGGCGAGGAAACAATAGAAGCCGATGTGCGCATAATCGCAGCCACGAATGTGGATCTTAAGGATCTCGCACAGAAAGGGTTCTTCAGGAAGGACCTCTACTACAGGTTGAATGTATTTCCTATCGAAATCCCGCCATTGCGGGATCGCAAGGAAGACATCGAACTCTTGATCGACGCCTTCCTGAGAAAATTGAACCGTCTGTACGGGAAGGACATTATCGGCATTCATCCCCTGGTCATCGAGGCTTTTCAACGATACGATTGGCCGGGCAACATCCGGGAACTCCAGAATCTGGTGGAACGAGCCTACATCATAGAGAGCGACTCCATACTCGCTCCCCAGAGTTTTTCCAATGAACTTTTTACATCGGAAGTATTCCAGCAGGCCTCGCCCATAGACGTAGACCTGACGCTGGGCGAGGTTCGCAGGAGGGGCATCGACGAAGTTGAAAAGCGATACCTGGAGGAACAGCTCCGCCGGCGCCGTGGTCGCATCAGCGAGACGGCGAAGGCATCGGGCATCACGACCCGCCAGTTGCACAAGTTGATGAAACGACACGGCCTTGACAAACGGGATTTCAAACGTCCCCTTGGCGATAAAACGCCGGACCAATAAGAAATTCCGAATCCTCCTGTAGAACGCTGACCCACACTGCCTGAACGGGGTCTGTAAATATTCAGCAATTCATGACCTAACCAGTTGTTCCTGCAGAAAAAGGAACTTTCAATTCTTCTTCCTGGCACAACGGAATAATCGGTTCCTGTACATAACCTGCTGTTTTGTTTCTGATTATTCGTATCGCAAATCATGCCGAGCAGGCAGCCTCCGGCAATATCGGAACTTGTGATTCATCAAACGGCGGGCGGTGTTATTGGTTAATTAGTTATATCTAGATGTTAGCTCAAGGCATTGTTTTTGCGACAAATAATAAAAAGGGGCATTCTCCGGCGCCTCCTTTCGGATCAATCAATGGTTAAGGCGATGAAACATGTAAAAGGCGACCTTCATTCCGTGAGGGGGATTATCCTTCCTGTGGCTTGGGATGATCGGGGCATCGTAACTGATATCGTTCTTTCGACGGTTTCAGAGGAGGAATATTATATCGACAGAGAAGGACGGGGGAGGGAATTGTGGCGCTACATCCGGGCGGATGTCGAAGCGACGGGAACCGTTACCGCACGGGACAACCGCAGGACAATGAGAGTGGCAGACTACAGGGTGCGGCGGGCCTGGCAGAATTCCCGGCACTGAAAAAAATGAACCCGTATGAATAGGATGCATATAAAGCGGTCTCGTCTGTTCTGAAATAGCATATTTCGGAAACGGAGATTCTCAAAATATCATAGTTTAATCATTTCTGATATTTGTTGCAAAAGCGCTGCAAGTATTCTGAAACAATAGATGTAGAACCAGAACAACCAATTCCTACGTACAATCAATAAAGATAATAACATGCATGATAACCAATGGTTATGGTGTGGTACGGCTTTTGCCATCTCTTCGTGCTCGGAGGAGTTGGGAATTTTGCCACGGAGAGACTTCACAACAAACAGAAGGAGAGGAGTAGATGGAACAAGCAGCAGTAAATTATACGCAAGCGTGGATAACGATTGCAATCCTGGCAGCAGCATTTGTTTTGTTTCTTACGGAGTGGTTTCCTCTGGTTGCCACGGCGATGATGGTCCCGGTCGCGCTGACTGTCACGGGGGTTCTTAAGGTAGGCGACGCCTTCAAAGACTTTGCCAATACCTGGACCCTTATCTTCATGTTCATGTTTATGATGGGCGAGGCCCTCTTCCGCGTGGGTTTCGCCGACAAAGTTGGCAAGTGGGCCGTTGAGAAGGGCAAGGGCAAGGAAACCTTGATCCTGCTCAATATCATGATCGTCACGGCGGTTCTTTCCGGGTTCCTGTCGAACACGGGAACAACGATCTGCATGCTCCCGATCATCCT
>JAFGGB010000144.1 GCA_016930775.1 Deltaproteobacteria bacterium | reverse complement strand
ATTCCTCCTGCCTCGAACATGATCACGAGGTCCGGTGCATGGGTTTTCTGGGCCAGCATGGATGCCGCCAGCGGGGCGCCGGTGCCGACTCCCACCGTGGCGCCGTTTTCCAGCACCCGTGAAGCAACAACCACCATCAATTCCATCGTGTTAAATTCCGCCATGTGAGGCACTCCTTAAGAAGGCTGTTCAAACATATATTCTTCGGCGCGCAGTTGAGTCATCCTCTTCATCCCGCCGCACAGGTCAAGGTATCCGACGAAATCCTTTACGCCGTAGATATACGTGTCAAGGAACTTTTTAAATCTTTCCGGATCCTTCTCGCTTTCCATCCAGAGCTTTAGATGATCTTCATCGGAGAAATACTCGCCAACCATGTTCCCGGGATAGGCGCCGTAAGGAACTTCGCAAACTGCATCCGCCAGGAAGTAGGGAATAAGAGTGGCCGAAGGATCTCTGCGGATTTCTTCGTTGTGAATGAGCCGTTCGCAGGTGATGATCAGCCGTTTGGAAGCACGGGCAAGCTCCAGGTCGCAGATGGAGATTCCTTTGAAGCGGGCGTTGCCGTAGATGTCGGCTTCATGAACGTGAATGACCGATACGTCCGGCCAAAGAGCAGGATAGAGGCAGTACAGTTTTCCGGAAAAGGGACACCGGGCTGCCTTTGCAGCGCTTCGCTTAAAGGTGTCGGTTCCCAGAACGTTCCGGCCCGGCAGGTAGGAAACGCCCATGGCTGCCGCTTTTAGACGGAGCGCCAATGCGTAATTGGTCCATTCGCAGAACTGCACTTTCCCGCTCTCGGAGTAGCGGCGAGCGTTGGGCGAAAGCCCGCGAATTTCCATGCCGATGATGTAGGCTATATCGCAACGGTTGAAAGCTTCTCCCGCCGCCAGAATCTGGTAATCGTGAGTAGAGGTATGGCCGCAGAAAATCAGATTCTTTCTGCCCTGCCGGACGATTTCGTGGCAGGCGGCCGTCGGTGTTCGGTTGGCGCCGAATCCGCCGATGCCCAGATAGTCTCCGTCGTGGACGAATTGAGCAACAGCCTCTTGAAGCGGCATCAATTTGTTGACCAGGGACCTCTTTTTCAGCCGGAAGAACTTCCGAGCCTTGTCTGCGTCGGTTTCCATAAAAAGAGGACCACCGCCTTGGGCGATCACTTCCATTACGAGTCATCCTCCTTGTCAATCTTGGATTGCGTCAGATATTAATCCCGTCCGAGGCCTTTCCCCGGCTGAATTCTCCCGATCCTGAGCGCTACGATTCATGATTAGCAAGGCATATGCCAGGGCAAGCCCCGAGACAAAGGAATATTAATCAATGATATCAATATTCCATATAATATTATGATCGGGAAGGGATGCAAACAGACAGACAATGATGGGACAATGTTGCAACGCTGCGAAAAATTCGCATATGTGCGAACCGGATTAATCGACTGAAAATTAAGGATAAAAGGAGAAGGATGTTACGTATCAATTGCGTAATATTTAATTTTTCGATAGAGGGTTGCCGGGTGGACCCGCGCACATCGGGAGGCTTCCTCAAAATTCATGCGATATTTCCTTAACAGACTTTCCAGATATTTTTTCTCGAAGATCTCTTTGGCTTTTGCGTAGGGCATGCCTTGGAATTCATGCTCTCCTTCGCCGTCGAGGATAGTGATGTGCTGCGCGATATCTTTTCCGGTTATGGCTTCCCCCGGATGGAGGGCTACGATTCTTTCGATCAAGTTCTGCAATTCACGAACATTCCCCGGCCATTCGTGATTCATGAGGATCTGTAGGGCCTTGGGGTGCAGCGTTTTTTTCTTTTTGTTCATCATGACGCAGTATTTTTGGAGGAAATGGTTGGCGAGAAGAAGAATGTCGTCTTTTCTTTCCTTCAACAGGGGAAGCTCGATTTTGATAACGTTGATGCGATAGAAAAGATCCTTGCGGAAGCGCTTCTTTACCACTTCTTCTTCCAGATTTTTATTGGTGGCCATAATCATTCGGACATCCACCGGATAGGATTTGGTCCCGCCGACCCGGATCACTTCTTTTTCCTGCAGTGTTCGCAACAACCGGACTTGGAGAGAGGGACTGGCCTCACCGATCTCGTCGAGAAACAATGTTCCCCCATCGGCTTCCTCAAAGTAACCCTTGGTCGTTTTCACCGCTCCGGTGAAGGCCCCTTTCTCGTAACCGAACAGGGTGGTCTCGAGGAGGTTTTCCGGCAAGGCGCCGCAATTCAAGGCCAAGAATATGCATTTACGCCGCATCCCGCTCATGTGAACCGCTCTGGCAATCAATTCTTTGCCTGTTCCGCTCTCTCCACGAATGAGGACGTTGCTTCCTACTTCGGAAGCTTTTTTCACAAGTTCAAAGACTCGCTGCATGGGGGCGGTGCGGCCGATGATCTGCGGAAAGAGAGATTCGCTCTTCAGGCGTGTTTTCAGGGACAGATTTTCACTTTCCAGTTTTCCCTGGTAGATGGCGTTTTTGATGGTGATAAGGACTTTCCCGCTTTCCTCGAATGGTTTCCCGAGGAAATCAAAAGCTCCCAGTTTCATGGCCTTGACGGCCTTTTCCACGGATCCGTAAGCGGTGACAATGATCACCGGAGTTAATGGACTCGCTTCTTTGATTTGTTTGAGAATGTCGATACCGTCGCCGTCGGGAAGACGCACGTCGAGGATCACCAGGGAGTATGAATCATCGCTGAAGGCTTTCAAGCCTTCAGCCGCCGTGGCGGCGGTTTGTACCCGGGAATGGGACCTTTCCAGGAGCTTCTGGAAATACTCGCGGGAAAAAGGTTCGTCATCTATGACCAGGACTTTCTCCTCGGTCATGGCAGGGTTCGCTGCAGGATGGATCATTTCTTCACCGGTAGAATGACGGTAAACATCGCGCCCCCGTCAGGTAGATTTTCCACACTCAGATTCCCTTCGTGGTTTTTGATGATTTGATACGCAAAACTCAGACCAAGTCCATGCCGGTCCCTGTTCTTTTTCAGCGTAAAAAAGGGAAGAAAAATCTTGTTCATGTATTCATGGGGGATTCCAGGTCCCGTATCGGCAAACTTTATTCTCAGTTCATTGGCCTTGTTTTGCCCAAGGGTTTCGATGATGAGTTGACCTCCGTCAGGCATGGCCTGCAAGGCGTTGGTCATAATGTTTAAAAAGCTCTGCTTCAACTGAACGCCGTCTCCCAGTATGGACGGAATCCTGGAATCGTATTTCGTCTTCAGTGTGACTCCGTTCAACCCTTCGCCGAAATGAGTTTTCAGGGCCATAACCGATTGAGTAAGAACCTCATGAAGATCGGTCGTGGTGAAGGTGAGCTGGGGTTCTTTGATGCAATTCAAAACGCTGGTAATGATCTTCAGACATTCCTTGCCAGCCCGGGAGATGGTCAGGGCCAGTTCTTTCTGAGCGCAGCCCTCTTCCATTTCTTTCAGCAGCATCTCTGAAAAATTGACCACTCCAATCAGCGGATTGTTCAACTGATGGGCGATTCCGCCCATCAGTTCCGAGTAGAGGGCCAGCTTTTCGCTCAGGAACAGCCTCTCTTCCATGGCCTTTTTCTCCGTCAGATCGTTGAGCAGATAGAGTTTCGCAATCGTCTTTCCTCCAGTGGTTTTTACATCCGCAGTCAGGAGAGAAGCCGGGAAAGTGGCGCCGTTCTTCTTGCGGCAGAGGACTTCACTCGCGGTCTTTTGAGACTCTTTGTTTCTTTTACAAGCTTTGGGAAGATTGTCGAGAAGGAAATGAATATCCTTTCGGAATGCTTCCTGTTTTCTGAAACCGAAAATATTTTCTGCGGTTTTGTTCAGAACGAGGATTCTCCCTTCGAGATCGGTGCTGATGACAATATTCGGCGAGGAGTCGATCATGGAGCGGAGGAAGTTTTTCGACTCATGGAGTTCGCTGGTCCTTGCCTCCACGAGCCTCTTCTCGCGGTAGAGCTCTCGCTCCAGCTCGTGGACCAGAATGAATTTTTTCCCGGACGAGAAGGGCGTCCCCCTGGCCCGATAGGTCATTTGCTGTTCATAATACTGGGGCAAGTAGCGGTCTATGAGGATATTAAAGGGTCGTTTCTTCGTCAAAAGATCGAAGTAGGGCATTTCCAATCCCTGATCGAGTGTTTTCGGAAAGGCTTCTGCAAAGGTTTTCCCCACGACTTTTTCCCTTTGAATTTGCGAAATCTCCTCCTGTTTCTTATTCATGCGAAGTATCTTGCCCTTGTCGTTCAGGATCATCAGACCTACAGGCAGATTTTCAATGAGGTCTTCACTAAAGCTTAAGCGCTTCGACTTTTTCTGAACATCTCGATTCATCCGCGTCCCCCGGTTGTTTTATTGAGGTTCTTCGAACATTTCGATCGTTACGCTGCTAAATGCAAATAATCGTTTTTCAATACAACTTCAATTCGCATGATGTCAAACAATTGCATGAAAGGGTATGTTTCTTTTTTTTGTTCTTGAACGGAAGAATCCTTCGCGCCCTCACGTTTTCCCTTGTATTTTTGACGACAGGCTTTCTTTACTTCACTGAATCTATAGTCCTGTTTTTACGGGATCAATGGGATGTTCGGAGTGTTTTGATGCCTGCGACACACATTGACAAAGTTATCGGGATAATCTAACAATAGCATCGCTATTACAGCCGGGGGAGTGTCGTTCCGCCGGGGAGGTAAGGAATATGTTTGGAATCGGCATGCCTGAACTTATCATCATTCTCGTAATCATCCTGATCATTTTCGGCGCTGGCAAGCTTCCCGAAATAGGATCGGCCTTTGGAAAGGGCATCAAGAATTTCAAGAAATCAATGCGGGACACGGAGCAGCTTGAGGACAAGAAAGACGACGAAAAGGAACGCTAGTCCTGGAGGATTCGCAGCCTGACCGCAGGGATTCTCTTTTCCTCGACCGTTCACTTTGGCGTGTGGCGCCGGTTTGGACCGACTTTCCAGTGCTGTCTGCCGTTTGCCGGTTGCGCTCTTTCATTCGGCACAGGAATTGAACGAGAACGGTAGAGGGCTCATGCGCCCTGCAAGGGGGAAACAGCGAACCGGCTTCTCTTCGGGGAAAGGAGCATTGTCGCGTGCATGGTGACTATCGTGATCTGCGGATGCGGGAACTGCTCTCGCTTCTGGAGATTGGCCGGGTCGTTGAAGAGCGCGACCGGGACCTCGCGGATATATGCAGGCGTATCGCACGGGTAATTCCGCGGTCCTGGCCCGATTCTCGGGATGTCTCCATCCGCATCACCATAGAGAACTGCACCTACGGATCGCCGGTTCCTTCTTGGGAACCGCCGGCGGAAAAAATACCCATTCTGGCCCGGGGGAGAACGGTCGGCGTCATTGAACTCTTTTCCGCTCCCGGGATGCAGGAGCGCTGCGATCAGGCTTTCCGCGACGGAAAAGCCCTGTTTCTCAGGATAGTTGCCCATCGACTTGGACAAACCTTTGAGCGCATAAAAGCGGAGCGGGATCTCCGCGACCGAAATGAACAGTATCACAGCCTCATGGAAACCCTGCGCGATGTTGTCTACGTTATCGACCTCCAGGGACGTTTCTCCTACCTGAACAGCGCATTGACAGAGCTGACGGGCTTCGCCGTGGAAGAATTTTTAGGCAGGCCCTTCACGGATCTCATAGCTGGACCCTATGTGGCGGATACCCTGGACCGCTTCAACCGAGGCATCGCCGGCGAAGAAAGCCCCATCTATGAAGCGGAGTTTCTTGCCAGAACAGACGAGCCTGTTCCCGTAGAGCTTCATGTGACGACCCTTCGCGATGCCGACAGGACGCCCCTGGGCAGGCTCGGCATTGCCCGTGACGTGAGAGAACGGAAGAAGGCCCATCGGGCGCTCATGGAATCGGAATTGCTCATGCGGAGTCTCTTCAACTCACTCCAGGCGGGCGTAGTGGTGATGAGGCCGGACAGGGCGATCCTTCGGGTCAACGAAGGTCTCATCCGGATGTTTGGTTACTCCGAAGAGGAATTGATCGGACAAACGCCGGGAAAACTACATGTTGGCTCCGACCGCTACAACGAGTTTTTAAGCACCAGGCTTGCCGGAGAGGTTTTCGAGAAGGGGAGAACCGTTACCTTCGAGTATGAAATGAAGCGGAAAAACGGCGAGATTTTTCCTACGGAACATACGCTTTCGCCGCTCCGTAACGACGCTGGCGAAGAGATGGGCATTCTGAGCGTCGTCAGAGACATCACCGAGCGGAAAAGGGCCGAACAGGCCCTCAAGAAGGCATACGACGGGATGGAAACTAAAGTGGAAGAGCGTACGGCGGAGCTGATGGAGACCAATACGGCTCTGAGAGTGTTGCTGAAAACGCGCGAAAGAGACAAACAGCAGCTTGAGGATAATATCGTCTCCAACGTGAAGAAGATCATATTTCCCCAGATTCATCAGATGAAGAGACAAACAAATGCGTCAAAGACTCTGGCTGTCCTGGATATGCTGGAATCGAATCTTGAGGAAATCGTCAAGCCTTTTTCCCAGAAGCTTTCTTCGGAATATTTCGGACTCACAGGGAAGGAAATTCAAATTGCCAATTTCGTGAAGGAAGGCAAGAATAACAGGGAAATTGCTGAGATGATGCATGTGACGCAACGGACCGTTGGTTTCCACCGTGAAAACATACGCCGAAAACTCGGATTGAAGAACAGGAAAACCAACCTGCGATCCCATCTCCTCGTCTGTACCTCCTGAACCGAAAGAGTCGGAGTGCGTAAGATTCCTAAAATTTTTGCATTTTGAAATATTGTATGATAGACATCATGCGGCCTGACCCACATGAGAACAGGGACTGCGCCGCCATCCTCGGGAGCTGATCTATGACGAATACGGCCATTGTGAAGGATGCGAGGTACCTCAAACATGAGACGGGAACGTTTCATCCCGAATCGCCGAAGCGCCTTGAAGTCATTTATGAAATGCTAAAGGCCGCAGACATGGACGGCCGATTCCCTCTCATCGAACCGCGTTTCGCTTCCATCGATGAAATCGCCCTTGTACACAGCCGAGCATACATAGACATCGTCGCCATGACCGAGGGCAAAAATTGCACCTATCTCGATCCCGACACTCAGGCTTCCGCCGAGACCTATGAGATTGCGAGACTTGCCGTTGGCGGCCTGATGGAGGCCGTAGACGCAGTTGCGGAGAAGCGTTACAGCAACGCCTTCGCATTCATTCGGCCGCCGGGGCACCATGCAGAGCATGACCGGGCTGCTGGATTCTGCATTTTTAACAACGTCGCCATTGCCGCTCTCCATGCCGTCAAGAAATATGGTTATCAGAGAATTCTCGTTGTGGACTGGGATCTTCATCATGGCAACGGGACGCAGAACACCTTTTATGAGGATCCTCGGGTCCTGTACTTCTCGACGCACCAGTTTCCTTTTTATCCCGGATCAGGGAGCATCAACGAGATAGGCCGGGGCAAAGGATTGGGATTTACCGTGAATGTGCCGCTCAGAACGGGTCCCGGCGATGCCGAATATCTTAGAATCTTCAGGAGGCTGCTCCGGCCGCTGGCCCATGCCTATCGGCCGGATCTGGTTCTCATTTCAACGGGTTTCGATATTTATCATAAGGATCCCCTGGGTGGAATGAACGTGACGCCCACGGGTTTCGCCCTTCTCTGCCGAGAACTCATGGATATCGCCGACGAGTGTTGCGATGGACGGCTGGTGGCTACGCTGGAAGGAGGGTACGATCTGGTGGGACTTAGAAAATCAGCCAGGGCCGTCCTCAAGGAAATGGCCGATGAAACCAGGCACTCCGAGGAAGAAAGGGCGCTTGTCGAAGCCGGATCAGACGATTCAATCAATACCGTCATCAAGGCGGTTCAGGATCAGATCGACCCCCTCTGGAATATATTCTAAGTTTGTACGGACCGGCGACGCCGGACCTCCGGCAGATCAGCAAATCCAGGCGTCATCGATGTTTTTCCGCTTGAATGTCGGCGCAATCGACCGATAGGAGGATCAATGGTGAAAATAACCCGACAGGAGGTAGAGTACGTTGCACATCTGGCCAGGCTCGACTTCACCGATGACGAGAAGAATCGGTTTACGGCGCAACTGAATGATATTCTCATGTATATGGACGTTCTCAATGCCGTCGACACCACGGGCGTCGAACCCATGACCCACGCCATTGCGCGTACAAATGCCTTTCGCGAGGACATTGTTTGCGAATCCCTGGAGACGGAAGCCGCCCTGGCCAACGCGCCGGAACGGCAGGGACCGTACTTCCGGGTGCCCAAGGTAATTGACTAGGACAGCCGATGAACCTCAACGAACTGACAATTCATGAATTGAGAGACAAACTTGCCGCCGGCGAGACAACGGCCCTCGCGATCGCCGAGGCCGTTTTCCGGCGGATCGATGCGGTGGAGAGTAAAATTCACGCCTTCATCTCTCTTATGAGAGAGTCGGCGCTGGAAGAAGCCGCAGCGGCGGATCGCCGGATCGCCGCCGGCGATGCAACGGACCTCACGGGCATTCCCATCGCAGTCAAGGACGTTCTCTGCACGAAGGGTTCTCCCACGACCTGCGGTTCTCGCATCCTGGAAAATTTTGTTCCTCCCTACGACGCCACGGTGATTGCCAAACTGAAAGCGGCTGGCGCCGTCATCATAGGAAAGACGAACATGGACGAATTCGCCATGGGATCTTCAACGGAAAGGTCGGCCTTCGGCCTTACCAGGAATCCCTGGGATCTTGAACGGATACCGGGCGGATCGAGCGGCGGTTCGGCGGCGGCCATGGCGGCCGATGAATGTATCGCCGCCATCGGCACGGATACCGGCGGTTCGATACGGCAGCCTGCGTCGCTCTGCGGAGTGGTCGGACTCAAACCGACCTATGGCCTCGTTTCGCGATACGGCCTTGTGGCCTTCGCCTCTTCCCTCGACCAGATCGGTCCCTTTGCCAAAGACGCGGAAGACTGCGCCATCATGTTGAACGCTCTGGCCGGCCACGACCCTAAGGATTCAACGTCCGTTCCCGCAGAGGCGCCCGATTACAGGATGTTTCCCGGGAGAGAGGCAAAGGGATGGACAGTGGGCATTCCGAAGGAATATTTTGTTGAAGGCATCGACCCGGAAATATCGGCGGCGGTGAACGGCGTTATTGCAACCCTCGAGAGGCTCGGCGTTGCCTTCCGCGAGGTGTCTCTCCCCCGTACAAAATATTGCGTAGCCGTTTATTACATTATCGCTCCCTCCGAGGCGAGTTCCAACCTCGCTCGCTATGACGGAGTTCGCTATGGCTTCCGCTCGGCGGGGTCGAGAAATCTCATCGACATGTTCAAGCAATCCCGCCTTGAAGGATTCGGCAGCGAGGTGAAGCGACGGATCATGATAGGAACCTATTCGCTTTCCGCCGGCTACTACGACGCCTATTACAAGAAGGCCTCCCAGGTCCGGACTCTCATGCGGCAAGATTTCGACGAAGCCTTCAAAACCTGCGACGCCCTCGTGACGCCCGTGACGCCCACGCCTGCTTTCCGCATCGGCGAGAAGATGGACGATCCTATCCAGATGTACCTCTCTGACATTTTTACCCTCTCGACGAATCTTGCAGGTCTGCCGGGCATCAGTGTGCCCTGCGGCTATACGACGACCGGTCTTCCCATCGGAGTTCAGTTCATGGCGCGCCATTTCGACGAAGGAAAACTGCTGACGATCGCCTCGGCCCTTGAGAGAGAGACGCCTTTTGAAAAAAGGAGACCAGCCCTGTAATGGAATTCGAACCGGTCATCGGACTTGAAGTCCACGCCCAGCTGCTGACGAAGAGCAAGATTTTCTGCGGCTGCTCGACGGCCTTTGGGGCCGATCCCAACAGTCATACCTGTCCGATCTGTCTCGGCATGCCCGGCGTACTCCCGGCGCTCAACAGGAAAGTTGTCGAATATGCCATGAAAATGGCCCTGGCCGTTCACTGCCGGATAAACGGCGCAAGCAGCTTCGCCCGGAAAAATTATTTTTATCCCGATCTCCCCAAGGGGTATCAGATATCTCAGTACGACCTGCCTCTGGCCGAAAAGGGTTGCGTGGACGTAGACCTGGAAGAGGGTAGAAAGCGTATCGGCATAACTAGGGTCCACATTGAGGAGGATGCCGGCAAATCCCTCCATGACGAAAAAACGGCATACAGCTACGTGGATCTGAACCGCACGGGAGTTCCTTTAATAGAGATTGTCAGCGAACCCGATATGAGAAGTCCCGAAGAGGGCGCCGCCTACCTCAGACGGCTCCATGAGATTTTGGTCTACCTCGAGATCTGCGACGGCAACATGGAAGAGGGGAGCTTCCGTTGCGACGCCAACGTCTCCATAAGGCCGCAGGGAACCGAGCGCTTCGGAACCAGGACCGAACTGAAGAACATGAATTCCTTCAGAAATGTCCAGCTCGCCCTGGAATACGAAATAGAACGGCAGGCACAGGTCCTTCGGGCAGGCGGAACGGTTGTCCAGGAAACGAGACTCTGGGATGCCGCCGCGCGCGTTACTCACTCCATGAGGGGGAAAGAGGAAGCCCACGATTACCGCTACTTCCCCGACCCTGACCTCGTGCCGATCGTTATATCGGACGAATGGATCGAAAAAATTCGAGCGACTTTCCCTGAACTGCCGATGGAGAAGCGCGACCGCTTCATCCGGGAGTACGATATTCCCCGGTACGATGCGCAGGTTCTCACGGCCGCGAGGGCTCTTGGCGACTTCTTCGAAGAAACGGTGAGGCACTGCGGCAAGCCGAAAACGGCGAGCAATTGGATCATGGGCGACATCCTGGCTCTCGTGAAAGAAGAGAAGATAGAAATTCAGGACATTCCGGTGTCTCCGAAGGCGCTCGCCGAGATGATCGCTCTCATCGAGGACGGTACGATCAGCGGGAAGATCGCAAAGGATGTTTTCCAAACCATGTGGAAAACCGGGAAAGACGCGCGGTTTATCGTCGAGGAACAGGGCCTCGTTCAGATCACCGACGCCGCCGAACTGGATAGTGTAATCGATACGGTCCTTGCCGCCCATCCTCGCCAGTTTGAGGAGTTCCGGAACGGCAAGGCGCCGCTTTTCGGCTTCTTCGTCGGCCAGGTTATGAAAGCCACGAAAGGCAAGGCTAATCCTCAGACCGTCAACGAACTTTTAAAGAAAAAATTATCTCTGCGATGACAGCGACGATAGAATGGATCGACGACAAGGTCGTTCTCCTGGATCAGCGGTTTCTTCCCCGGGAGGAACGATACGTCGCGTTCGCCGACTACCGGGACATCATTGCGTCCATCAGGAATCTCGCCATCAGGGGCGCACCGGCGATAGCAATAGCGGCGGCCATGGGGATCGCCCTTGCCGTCCTCAATGTTCCCGCACAAACGATGGTGGAACTCCGGGAATCCTTTGCTTCCGTCTGTAGAGACTTTGCCTCCGCGAGGCCCACGGCAGTGAATCTCTTTTGGGCCATAGAACGGATGAAGAGGCGCTTCGATCGCACATCCGGCGATTCGCTCGACGAACTGCGTCAGGCCCTCAAGGACGAAGCTCTGACAATCCTGGCGGAAGATATTGCGGCAAACAGAGAAATCGGCCGGGCCGGGAGCGCCCTCATCAGCGATGGAGAAGGAATTCTGACCCATTGCAATGCCGGCGCCTTGGCAACGGGCGGTTACGGGACAGCCCTGGGCGTCATCAGGGCAGCCTGGGAGGCAGGGAAGCGGGTGACGGTTTACGTGGACGAAACGCGACCCGTTCTCCAGGGGGCGAGGCTTACGGCCTGGGAGTTGCATAACGAGGGGATACCGGCTGTGCTCATCACGGACGGCATGGCGGCCTCTCTCATGAAGAGAGGGCTGATCCGGTCGGTCATCGTCGGCGCCGACAGAATCGCAGCCAACGGTGACACGGCCAACAAAATCGGCACGTACGGACTTGCTCTCCTCGCCCGCGACCATGGAATCCCTTTTTACGTGGCAGCGCCGCGATCTTCAATCGACATGGCCATAAGCCGGGGCGAAGATATCCCCATAGAGGAGCGCGATCCGTCGGAAGTCACCCATATCCAGGGCATCCCCATTGCTCCCGCCGGCATAGCCGTCATGAATCCGGCATTCGATGTAACGCCCTCCGGCCTTATCGGCGCCCTCATCACGGAGGCCGGCGTGCTTCACCGCCCTACGGCCCCAGGAATCGCTTCTCTTTTCGAATGTTCATGCTACAAGGGAGAATCGCAGCATAGTGCATAAGGGACGCTTGATGCTCCTCGATTTCGACGGCGTCGTCGTCGATTCGCTGGAGTTCTACGAAAAATTGGTTCGAACCTGCCTCAGGAGGATCGGGCATCCGATCATTGAGACACGAGAAGATTTCCTCGATCTCTTTGACAACAACTTCTACGAATCGCTCAAACGGCGGGGAGTCGACGTGGCCGCATTTAACGAGGCGGCCGGGGAAATTGCCGCAGAAAGCGACTACGGAAGCATCAAACCCGTTGAGGGTTTCGCTCCGATCATGGGCAGGCTTCGCCGGAAGGGGTGGTCGTTGACGGTCCTTTCATCGAATTCCCGATTCGCTATTGAAAAGATTCTTTCACTTCAGGGTCTCCGGCACTGTTTCGACGACATTCTCGGCGCCGACGAAGGTCTCGCCAAGACGGATAAGATCTTCGCCGCCATGAAAGCCCGGAGTGCGAATCCCGACGAGACCGTATACGTCGGCGATACAGTCGGCGATATTCTCGAGGCCAGAGATGCGGGAATCGCCGTTGTCGCCGTTGCGTGGGGCTGGCATGACCGAAAGAGGCTCGCAATGGCCTGTCCCGCCGCCATTATCGATCGCCCTGAAGATCTCCTCGATGTGATCGCAGGGAACGATAGAAAATCTCAAAATCCGAAAGGAGTTGCGAATGGCCTGGAAAGCCGTTGTTACGGAAAGTCTTGACAGGAAAGATGCATCACTCTCAACCGTCCCGAAGAAATGAACGCCTTAAATACGACCATGGCTGCGGAACTGAACGGCCCTCGTAGATCTTCCGTTTCGTGATCGCATATCCTATGCCGGCGATGTCTTCGCCGGTCTGTGCGCCAGCGAGGATTGCCCGGGAAGGCGTGACGGCCTCACTCGATATGCGACATTCCAGCTGGGCCGGTCGTTGAATCTTCACAAAGATGTTTCCGCTCAAGGAAGAAGCTCTTTTTGAAAGGTTTTTTTAATCCGGGCCTAAAGTTCTCCCTGACAATTCCCGATAGACTTTGTGCAACGGCTGCAACTCGTGAGTCGTCTGCAACGATCCTGAACCGGGGGGGAAGGGACTGTGTTGCTAGAACTTGCAATGTTATTGGTCTGTGTGTTGGCGATGACCGGAATTATCATGGGGCTTCTTGCATTCATCTATGGCAGGAACAGACCCACGAAGATTCTGGGCAAAATCGTGCCTGGCATCCTTATCGGCATTTTCGCTTTTTATGTCCTGGGAAGATACGGCATAAAGAATATACCCGTTGCCGCAGCCGTTTTCGTCTTGGCGGGCGCCGGCTTCTTTATCAATTTCCTCTGGACTGCGAAAAAACTCACTCTTCCGATCAATCGCATCGCCTACGGTCTTAGCGCCGGCGGCGAGGCCCTGTCAGCGGCGGCGCGAAATGTTCGCGATGCGAGCCAGGCGCTCGCCGAGGGCGCCTCCGAGCATGCCGCAGGGCTTGAAGAGACGTCGTCGTCTCTGGAAGAAATATCGTCAATGACGAAGCGGAACGCCGAGAATTCCTTTAAGGGGCAGTCGATGATGGGCGAGGTCGATCAGGTCCTGGAGGCAGTTGCCGGATGCATGACGGAGATGAGCAAATCGATACATGAAATCACCTCTTCCAGCGAGGAGACGTCCAAGATTATTAAAACTATCGACGACATCGCCTTTCAAACGAATCTTCTTGCATTGAACGCCGCCGTAGAGGCCGCCAGGGCCGGCGAGGCGGGCGCGGGTTTTGCCGTGGTTGCCAGCGAGGTCCGGGGACTTGCCGTCAAGGCGGCCGAAGCGGCCCGCATCACGAACGACCTTATAGAACGGACAATCGGCGCCGTGCATCGAGGCGCCGAAGCGACATCGAAGACCGTAGAAGTCTTTAATCGAAACGTGGCAGTCTCCCAGGAGATAAAACAAATCATCGATGAGATGGCCGAGGCGAGCAAAGAGCAGTCCGAGGGAATAAGCCAGGTTAACGTCGCCGTGGCCGAGATGGATAAAATAACCCAGCAAAGCGCCTCCAGAGCCGAGGAACTTGCCAGGACCGCAAGCAACGCCAACGGACAGGCGGAGAAATTGCGCGAATACGTCGATGACCTGACGAAGCTCTTCGGCGCAGGAACGAAAGGTTCTCCGGACGATGCTAAAAAGCTCATGAAGGGGGCTGTCGCTTATCTAAAGAGAAACGGAACCGCCGAAGCCTTGAGGGAGTTCAGCGATCAGAAGGGGCGTTTCATCGACCGCGATCTCTATGTCGTAATTTACGACAGGACGGGAACGATTCGAGCGCACCCCTGGAACAAGGGGTTGATCGGTCAAAATATGATCGACCGTCCCGATCAAAAGGGCAAGCTCTTCCGTAAGGAGATCATCGGCATTGCCTTGAATTCAGGCAGGGGTTCCGTCGATTACGATTACATGAACCCCGTCAATCAGAAGGTTGAGAACAAGACGGCCTACTTCCAGCGGTGCGGCGATCTTATCGTTTCCATCGGCGCCTACAGATAATGAATGAAATTGAAGAACAGCAGCATGACGGGAAATCCTTTAGCGGATTTCCCGTCAACCGCGGGCTGTCTGGCAGTGCGCCCATTAGGCGCCGCAACATCTTTTATATTTACGGCTGCTGCCGCAGGGGCATGAATCATTTCTTCCGATCTTGGGGGTTTGCCGGAGAACTTGCTGCCGATCGGGAGATCGTCCCGACACAAAAAACCAGCGGTCTCCCTCCTTTCTGAAGCGGGAAATTTCCCGATGAAGGCGACTTTCGCCCTTTTCCGCATAGGATGCTTCGAATTCTATATGTCCGATAGCGTCGCCGGGGCCTCCCGCCTCAATGGCGATGATGCGGAGATTTTTCCACTCCGTTTCTTTGCACCAGGCGAGAATGGCGGCCCTGTTGTGATCCTTCCGTTTTCCCGGAAGAACCGTTTTCATGATGTAATCGATCTCTCCCTTCGCGTGAGCGGTGTAACGCGAACGGAGAAGCTCCTCGGCCGTCGAGACGTGCCGCTCGCCTGAAATGAGCGGTCCGCAGCAATCCTCATAAGATTTTTTTGATCCGCAAGGACATTTCGCCATTGTTGAAACCTCGCTTGCTTCAGCAGTTATGATCTATTGCATTGCACCGGGGATTCTTCTCCCTCCTCGGCAATTACGTGGAAAGGAATCGCAGCCCCGCTGTTTTCTATGAGGTTTTGAATGTGTTCCCTGGCCTCGTTCAGCGATAATGCCGAGACGGCAGGCAGGTGTTGGTCGGCCGGCGCCAACGGCACGAGATCCAGGAGAAAGAAGGGTTTCATGCCGGCGGCGGCCGCGCCCCGAAGGCCCGCCGGTGAATCTTCAAGCACTATGCAGGTCCGAGGGGCCGCTCCAAGGCGACGGGCGGCTTCAAGGAAGATATCCGGCGCGGGTTTCCCCCGCGGGACGAGATCGCCGGTAACTATTGCATCGAACCTGGAGTCAAGACCGGTCCGGCGAAGCATGAAAAGGGCAGTCGGGCTCGACGTTGATGTCGCTACGGCCTTCGGCAGGGGAAGCGCCTCAAGAAAATCGAGGATCTCCCATAACCCTTCCTTGACGGCTAGGCAGCCCTCGGCTACGCGCCGGTGAAAGAGGCTGTGCGCCCGGGCGATGCAGGCATCCAGAGGAAATCGGGGGCCGTAGATCCGCCGGAGACATTCTTTCGTGTCATCGGCCGAACGACCGATGAGACGTCCATAGATTTCATCCGACAGCTCAAAACCAGATTCCGCGGCGGTCTGCCTCCAGATATCGCGGGAAAGCCGCTCGGAGTCAAAGATAACTCCGTCCATGTCGAAAATCACCGCTGAAAGCGTGTTCTTTTGGTGAGTCATGCCATAGCCTTTCTGCGGCCGCCATAGTATGTTCCGAAGGCGTCGGCTGTCAAGCCTTCCGTAGTGCAAAAAGCCGTGACAAACGATTTTTCGGAAGACGACAGGGGGAAACACTACAGTAAAAGTTTGATAGTATTGACTCGAGATCAATTAAAGATCAACCATTTGGTTTCCTTTGATAATTCTAAGGCAATAAAATGACTGTTGATTTCACCGCAGGAAGGCGTAAAATTACGGCTGTACGGGTCAACGTACAATGTGTCGGAAGGGTGGAGCGGCGGTCGTCTCGACCATCCGAACGCAGGCAGTGGCCGGCCGGAACGGTCACAGAGCGGCGGGCAGAGGGCCCGCCTTTTGTCCAAGGAGGAATATATGATTTTCTGGGGTGTGCTATGTTTATGTGTGTCGGCGATTCTTTTCTGCGTCTCGCTTCTTGGTTCTCGGAATCCCCATGAACCAAGGTGGGCATCGGACTTCTGGGTCGGCAGCGTATACATACCGGGTCTGATGGGCTTTTTCTTCATGGGTGTTTCCTTTTTCGTCAAAATGGCTGCAGATATGGATCAGGCGAATATTGGAACGACCGAGTCCATCGTGTCGGCGGCTGTCATCGCGGTTACGGTTGTCATTATCAAAGCGATGAAGGTCAAAAAGACGCTTGCCGCCTACGGGAGAGAATCTTCCCCAGCCTCGGTGGTTGACATGAGGCCGCATCCCGAGCTGCCTTCGAAGCCCGGCGCAACGAAACTCGCAGCCTGAGATCTTTTGCACAATAAAAAACAGTGCGTGCCGACAAAAACCGTGGCGGGCCCTCAGGGCTCGCCACGGTTCGTTTGGGGAATATGCTCATTGTGCGATTGTCCGCCGCAATATTCGTTGACAGGGAAGGCCGTTGAATTGTACCTTCGTGAAGTTGAAACGGTATGCCCTTGAAAGCATCAAGGGAAGTTTGCGTTGAGAAACCGTCAGGAGGGTTGTGCAATGAAGGCAGGAGTGGTCCTTTCCGGCTGCGGCGTTTACGACGGCGCGGAAATACATGAAGCGACGCTGACGCTCTATTTTCTTGACCGGGCGGGAGTGAAGGTTCTCGCCATGGCGCCCGACGTTCCGCAGATGCACGTTATCGATCATATCACAGGAACTCCCACGGGTGAGAAGCGAAGCGTCCTTGCAGAGTCCGCTCGAATCGCCCGGGGCAACATCAGGAATATCGAAACGGTGAAGGTGTCCGAGATCGACGCCCTGATTATTCCCGGCGGCTTCGGAGCGGCGAAGAACCTTTGCACCTTTGCCGTGAGCGGCGCTGATTGCACCGTTCAACCGGGGGTGGAGCGCCTGATCAAGGCAATGCACGGCGCGAAGAAGCCGCTTGGATTCATCTGCATCGCTCCCGTCATCGCCGCCAAGGTTCTGGGCGCCACGGTCACCATCGGAAACGACGCCGGAACGGCTCAGGCCATCGAAGCCATGGGCGGAAAACACATTGCGGCCGCCGTGGACGCCATCGTCGTCGACCATGCTAACAAAGTCGTCAGCACTCCGGCGTACATGCTGGGACCGACCATCTCCGCAGTCGCCCTGGGCATCGAAAAACTTGTCGCTGAAATCATCGCCATGGCGAAACAGGCAGTCTGACAGGCATGATGGATATAGCTTGGAACGTTCAGCAATAGGAAATCGCGCCTTCGATTTCCCGTTGGTGTCCCATCAGGCGGCGGCGCTATTCGTTCAACGCCGCAAAGTTTGTTTCGTTATCCTATTCCCTGCAGGCGACAGGCTGTTTTTTCACGAGCAGAATAAGTGCAATGGCTGCAAGCAGGGAGACGACGAAGCCGATCCATGCGGGATAATAACTTCCCGTGCTGTCGAAGATCCAGCCTGTCAGAGTGGGACCGATAATGCCGCCTATCGACGCCGTGCCCATGACGATTCCTATTAGTTTGCCGAAAATATCGCGGCCGTAAAATTCCCTGACCATGGCGCCCCGCATCACCATGCCTCCTCCGAAACCTGGGGCGAAGAGGAGGAGAAAGGCATAGACCGACCAGATCGATGTTCCGTGGGCGAGGATGCTGATTCCCATGGTCATCATTACAAAGGATATTGTTGAGACGTAGCGTTTATCGACGATATCGCCGAGCCAGCCGAAACCGTATCGTCCCAGGATGCTCAAAACGGGCATCGCCGCAGCCAGGAGGCCGGCGACGGTTCTGTCGATGTTAATGCTGCTGAGGTAGGGCATAATATGAACGGCCAGCGCCGCCAGTATCATCATTCTAATTCCTTCGGCGACATTGATGTAGATGAACGATCGGTCTTTGAGAGCCGTGAGGAAAGAAAAGGCCGGCGCCTCGTTGCCAGTCTCCGTGACTGCCGATCGGGGGGGCGGCGCAGGGTCCCCGTCTGGGAAAAGTCCGCAGTCTTCCGGTCGATTGCGGACAATCAATGAAAGGGGTATGCCTGCGGCCCAGGTGAAGAGGCCAAGGATGACAAGGGTCCAGCGCCATCCGCAGGCGTCGACGAGCCATACTACGGGGGGAATCAGGAGGCCGCTTGCTCCGAATCCCGAGGCCATGATTCCGAAAGCCCGTCCGGAATTTCGGGAAAACCAGTTGGCCACGGCCGTCAGTGTGACGACGCTCGTGCAGCCGCCGGCGCCGAAAGCCAGTATCAGAACGGCGCCGTAGAACATGGCGAGCGATTGAGTCAGGCCCATGAGAATGAGCCCCATTCCCGTTGTGACGACGCCGACCAGAAGGAGGTTCCGTGAACCGTACCGGTCCACCAGGAATCCCACAAAGGGGGAGAGGAGACCCATTTCCATGCCGCGAATGCTCGATGCGAACGAAACCTGAGTGTAGGTCCATCCGAATTCGCCGATGAGCGGTTCAAAAAAAGCCGTAAACCCATAAAATATGAAGCCGCTGACAAGAAAGGCGATGGTAAAGCAGGCCCAGACGATCCACCATCCGTAGAAAATCTTTTTCACGTTGATTATTGTTTCCTTTGCCGCCCGTTAAGCCGACGATTCGGTAGCGGAAATTATCGCCGCACTCTCGCTACGTGGCCCCCGTTGGCTCTGAGGAGTTCTGAAGGTTTAATTCTCACGAGGGACTGCGACGAACCCCCTCCCGTATATACTTCGTCCATCTCCATGATCCGGCTGTCCACGAGGAAGAGGGCGTCAAAGCCGAATGAGGGCGTCCCGCCGCAGGGGTAGCCAGTGCCTTCCAATATTTCTTCTTCGGTGGCGAGGCGGGGTTTCTCCGATTTGAGAATCGCGGCTGCCCGCGATGCGCTGGCGCGATCCCGTCCCTTCACTATGGCTACAATCATTCTTTTCTGCGAATCGACCATGCAGATGTTTTTTGCGAATAGATCCTCGGAAACGCCTGCGGCTGCGGCAGCCTCGGAAACGGAATGACAGGAAGCATCGAAACAGAGGAGTTCTCCGTCAATGCGCCGGTCCTCCATGTAGTTATTGAGTTTGCGAGCGTAGTGATCCATCGGCCCATTCCTGAAGGTCGTAGAGCGTTTCGTCAACCGCCGGCCTGGCGCGCCGCGATCCGCCCTTGGCTGAACTGTCGGGTGCAAAGGGATTTTCGTTATCGAACATATCTCCCATTTCCTCTTCGATCTTTTCGGGATCCTCGCCCCGTTCGATGCGGCTCAGGGCCTCTTCCATGCCGTTGCTGAGATTCAGGCCGGCCGCCTCGGAGAGCTTCCTCATCATCGATACGGCCTGTCTCGGATCATCCTCGTCGATCTTATCGGCTTCTTGAGCCATCATGGCCATGGCGCGCCCCATCTTTTCCTCATCGATGGGAGGCATGCCGCTGTCTGCATTTTCGTCTTTTTTGCCGGTTGAAATCGTCGAAAATATGGACATCAGCCGCTCGAGATTAATTTTTTTGCATCGGGGGCACAGGGGCGCTGTTTCCGTGTCGATCCTTCGGGAAAAAAAATTGAAAATCCGATTGCAGCGGCAACAATAGAACTCGTATATCGGCATTGATTAACCTCCCGTAATTGCTGACATGGTTCTATACCACGAGAGCGTGTATTCATCAACCTGCGCGTGTCAAAACTCCCTTTCGAGGCGGGCGACCCGTTCGACGAGAGGCGGATGCGAAGAGTGATACCATGCGTAAAGGGGATGGGGGTGGAGATTGGCAAGATTGTCGCGGGCGAGTTTTTTCAGAGCCGTCGCGAGATGGATAGTTGTTCCTTCCAGCCGCCGGACATAATCGTCGGCCTCTGCTTCGAACCGCCTTCCCATTGCCGACGCAGCCGGTCTAATTAAGAAAAACAATGGTTGAGCCAGGACGGAGAGGAGGAAGAGGCCAACGTAGGCCGGCTTTTCGGTGAATCCAAAAGCCGTGAAAAGAGTATCCCAGTCAAGAAGGCGCGAGGCGGCGTAGAAGAGAACAAGCGAAATCGCCTCCATGATGATGAGCTGCTTCAGGAGGTGTTTTCGCTTCCAGTGTCCGATCTCGTGGGCAAGAATTGCGGCAATCTCATCGGCGGTCTGTGATGAAAGAAGGGTGTCGAAAAGGACGATGCGCTTCGATCTTCCCAGGCCCGTGAAATAAGCGTTTTTCTTGGCGCTTCGCTTCCCAGCGTCCATGCTGTAAACGCCTCTGCTTTTCAGACCGGCTTTTTCCATGAGGGCAGTTAGCCTCTCGCTTACGTCTTTGCTGTCGATTGGTTTGAATGTATTGAACAGGGGAGCGATGACGACCGGAGCGAGCCAGAGCAGGACAAGCTGGAAAACAGCCAGGGCGAGCCATGCCCAGAGCCACCAGGAGGGACCCGCGTACCGGACGAGAGCCAGGAGAATCGCGAGAAGACCGCCGATGAGAACGGAGGAAATAACGAGACCCTTCAACAGGTCCGTGATCCAGAGTTTCGCGGTGATCGTGCTGAAACCGTGCCGCCGTTCGATGACGAATGTATCGTAGAGATCCAGGGGCAGATTCAAAAGAAATCCCGCCGCCGCCGGTCCGGCCATAAAAAGAAGTCCCGAGACTATGAAGGGCCAGTTGAACGATTCGACGAGACGGCAGTGCCATGGCAGAAGCCCGCTCAGAAGAATCAGGAGAAGAAAGCCATTGTCGAGAAGCGCGGCTATGGCGCCGAAGCGCGAGCTGTCGACGGTGTACGCTCGCATCCTGGAGAGGACAGCCCCGTCTACGGCATCCTCGAAGCCGCGGGGAATCTCGGCGCCGCGCTCTCTGAGGCGTCGTATGTTAAGGACTGCAAGTGCCAGGCGGATAACGACAGCGGCGCCGAAAGCGACAATGAAAGCGATGAGAAAGCATTTCCCCGTCATGATCGGACGCGGCCGTCCGGTCGACCGTCGAATAGAGTTTCCTTCAGTGTTTCAAAGCGGTCTTTCCCGCCGGCCATCATCATGGTCAGGGGTGCGGCTCTTCGCGCCTCGGAAATCATGAGGGCCGCCGTTTCCCTGATGTCCCACTGGGCATGGCTGTCTTCCCGAAGGCGGGATATGTGGTAGAGCTCCCGTGCGTTGGTCTTCAGAATGATCCGTTTCCGGTGGGCGTTCGTGAGCATGTACGCCGCCGCCCGCGGGGCATTCGGGAGAATCGTGCGGTACGTCTTCTCCGTTAGCTCGATCGCTTCATTGAAGCGGGATTCCATTCCAACGGCCCTGACGGCCGGGGGAAGAGTTGTTCCAAGGAGAGGCTCGTAGTCCTGGCAGAGGATCGTGGCCATTCTGTGCCGTTTCATCTGGGCGAAGCATGAGGCGCTGATCGTGAGTTCGAAGAGAAAATCTATCGTTTCGAATTCCCGGAGCGGCGCGTCGTAAGATGCCATGCGGCGGAAGGTTTCCGCTACAAGAGCCCTGCGGTCTTCGGCTTCAAGGGTCCTGGCCTGCCGGAGACAGGCCTCCATGGACATTGACGAAACGCCGTGGAGGAGGGCTGCCGCGAGAAGCGTGTCGGCATCGGGTGTTGAAGAAAGCAGTCGGACGGACGTCGTTTTTTTGGGCCAGTTCTCCGTGGAGTTCTTTGCCAATCCTTCAGCGACCCGGCGCAATGTTTCCCTTGTATGGGAGTCGTAATCCGTGGGAGCGGTGTACCTGATCAGCGAGGGAGCGATGGGACGGGCCCTCTCGAAGAGTTTCCGGCCTAAAGTTTGGACCTCCTCGAGGGGATGGGCCGCCGACCGTCGTATCATAAGTTCAAGATTGCGGGCGTTCACCGTCATGCCGAGCTGGCTTTCCATGGCGAGCGAAAGGATGTAGCGGGCGTCCTCTTTTGCCCAGCCCTCCAGCAGAGAGAGATTCTTTCTGTCGGCGGCAAGGTCCCTGTTGGTCTCGAACTGGTAGGTTCTGAGAAATCCGTAGAGGTCGTGATAGCATCTGATCTGAGAGGCCAGTGTTTCTCTGAAGAGGCCGCCCAGACCGGCCTTCTCCACTTCCGCCGGGATTACGCAGTCGTCTTCGAGACGGATGTAGCGTTGTGATTTCTCCGTGTAGGAACAGAGACGGAATTTTTCCACTTCTTCGACGGCGAAACGGGAGACGCCGAGGACGTCGAAGTTGAAGACGGCATGCTCGGCAACGGAGTTGTGGCCCATGTCAAAGATGATGCGCTCGTTGGAACGGCGCGCCGACGCTACCTCCTTGCGGGCCACGGCCCTGAGCTCCGTGACGGGCAAAGGATTCCTGCTGATGCGCGCATAGGCGGCGGAGATCGTCTCCGGCGTCAGGGCATCGGAACTTCCCCCGAGTGTCTTCAGGGTCTCGTGATCGACGTTGAATCCTGCCAGAACGACATCCATTGCATCACAGCCTGCGGGATCGACAGCGAGCGATCATTCAGGCTCTCCGTCTTCCCTTCGCGTTTTTTAAATTATTGTTCATAATGGGCCGATCATCGGACTGTAGCGACGAGAAGCCCTTTCGGTTTCTCGACTGCCTAGTCCATAGAGGCGACTGACATGCACGCCTCCATGCCGTCGCGCTATGCGGCGCCCGCTTTTCGGCCATGATGACGATTCCTACCCTGTTTCTCCTACTTCGTCAATCGTAACCTTGCGGCGCCGTCCTTTCAGAAATCTTCGCTTCGAGCCGGTTGATTCTCCAGTCGATGAGAAGGTTGACGAATCCTTCGTTCGTCAGGGGATCTTCCGTCATGGAGAAACAACAGCCGGACGAAGGGGACGAGGCAGTCGGGAATCCCGGCGTTTCTCGGCCGCCCAACGATCGGAGTCCTTCAATGATCCTCTCTTTCATGGAATCGGCCGTGCGAATAGGCGCGGTCCTGATGCGATCGGCCGATCTGCGAAGCTGGGCGAGGGGATCAAAAGAGGTTTCCCGCTTCCGCAGACGCTGTTTCAGGAGGTCCGTCAGATTATTGTCGGCCTCGCCGACATAGACATAGTGGCCTTTTGGGAGCGACACGTTCTTTGCGGAAGGTCCCCTTATTGTGATGCCGCCGGATAGGCGATAGAGAATGAGAAAGCAGCCGCGATCCCGCGACTCTTCTTCCACGAGGTCCCAGGGAATGGGAAGAGGACGAACGATTGGCCCAAGAATAATGCCGGGACGCCATTCCACTGAACAGGCCGTTACGGCGATGCGATGGCGGGCTTCGCACAGAGTTCTGCTGAAGGCGAGATCGGTGTGGTAATCGGGCATGAACAGGCGGGCCGTGGGCCAGTGGACAAGAAACAGAACGCCGCAACGTTCTCCGTCGCCTGCAAGATGGGACAATTCCCGAATATGCCGTGCGCCCCGTTCCGTTGCGGCGTCGGGGAACATGGCGATTGTTTTCCCTGCCAGAGTGCAGGATTTTACCTCGAGATACCGGTGGCGAAGGCCCTCCCGGAGAAGAAAATCGAAGCGACTGCGACCCTTTTTTACCTCCGGCATGATAGCTGTGACGTCCCGGTATTCCGGCAGAGCGCCATCCTCGATCAGTCGATGCACCACTCGGTTGGCGCAATGGGTGTGAAGCAGTATGGGAACGCCCTCGCGCTCGACCGCTACAGCGGTCCACCGGTGTTTTTTCGGCGTGGTTTCGTCGGCGGGTTCCAGGTAGATCGTACGGCCCGGGAGAAGCAATTCCCAGAGACGGCCGGGGTTTGGCAGGTAGGCCGTTACGGTTTCGGAACGGCGCCGGCAGCGTACGACGAAACGGTTGAGACGATCGAGAAAAATCGCGCTCTCGATCCGGTCAAAAAGTCGCAGGGGCTTTCGGGGGTCGGTCATAGACGCGCCGGTATCATAAAAACTTTACAAAAACAAGAGACTAGCGCTGTCTGCTAAGATGCTCCGAGACGGTTCCGAATCTTATCGTGGATCATCTGCGAGGCTACGTTGTCTCCTGCGATCCCCACGCGGACGGCCACGGTCGTTATGTCCCGTTCCACGTATTGCACGACGATGGCGACTTCTTCACCCTGGAGATTTGCGGTGATGGCGCCGCTGGCTATTTTTTTATTCACAGCCACGACTGCGGCCTTCAGTTCTTTGATCGTCGCTTCGCAGGCCTGCCAGACCCGTTCGAAACTTGCTCCCTGGTAGTCCGTCCTCAGCGTTCCATCCGTGAAAATAAACTTGCCGGAACGTATTCCAATGGTCCTGTCGCCGACTACCAAGGCAGTGCTGCATCCGGCGACCATGCTAATGATCAATAGGGCGGGTATCGCCCGCCGCAGGAGTCTGTTCATACCGTCTCCTTCGATCCTTCCGTTGCTGGGGCAGTTAACGTCGAAAAATTTTCCGGTCCGCCGGGAAATCCTCATCGGGGATCGGCAGAAGCTACAGCTTCATCGACGGCCGGCTTGTCATCGCGCCATGGGTCCTTTGAGCTTCTGTTCCTTTACGAATACGAAACTGACTATAAGAAACATACTCGGCGCTGTCAATCTCAGAAGGAACGGAAGATCACAACGAGCGCCTGGACGACAGCCCAGAGCAGGGCTGCCGCTGTGCAGAGAAGCAGAACAATTGCCGCGATCCGGTGGTAGGACTCTTCTCTTTTGCGATCCTCGTAGCCCAGGAGAAATCCGGCGGCAATGCCTCCGATCAACCCTCCTCCATGAGCCCAGTTATTGATGCCCGGCACGAGGAATCCGAAGAGGATCAGGCCTACGACCCATCCCATGACCTGACGGTAAACGGCCTGCCCGTAAGGGCCGCCTCTGCTTTTTCCATAGTAAAGGGCCGCGCCGATGAGGCCGCAGAGGCTTGCCGATGCCCCGATGGTGAAAGCCACTCCCGCCAGGTAGGAAACGTAGAACCCGGCGATGCCTGTCAGCGCGTACACAATGACAAATCGGGATATGCCGAATTCCCGGGTGACAAAGGGCGCCAGTTGCCGCAACGCCATCATGTTGAAAAAGATGTGGAGAATTCCTCCGTGAAGATAGGAGGCGGTGATAAGGGTCCACCACCGGCCGAAACGGTCGATGGGTATCGAGCCCGTAGCTCCGAGAAGGAAGAGGCCGTTCGACGAGGGAGAAAAGAAGGTGAGGGGATTCGCCGACAGGCCGAGTTTCATGGGATCGAGAAGGATAGAAAGAATGAAGAAGGCTATATTGACGGTGAACAGAGCCTTGAGCAGCAATCGTGGATCATTAAGAAGCGCCAGAGAAAAGACCCTTCGCCAGGGCGAGTTCGGATTGGGAGTCCCGCAGTAGGGACAGCGCTTCTCATCACCGCTTATGAGAAGCCGGCAGTTGGGGCACAGTATGGACCGTCGCTGCATGAGTTCCTCTCAAAGCAACCGCATCATCAGCGGTATAGCCACAAAAGTTCCCAGGGCGCTCCCCACGTTTACGAAGACGACCACGAGGAGTATGCGGGTGATCTTGTTTTTCCAGAAACCGCGGACGGTTGCTATATCCTCCCGCAGCGCCGTGAAATCCTTAACGCGGGGCCGCCGGAGCGAGGCTTCCGTCAGTCCCGCCACCCAGCCAGCCGCGACCATAGGGTTCAGAGATGTTATGGGCGCTGCGATTATGGACGATAGTATTGTGAGCGGATGGGCCAGGACGGCCATGGCGCCCAATCCGGCCAGAATGCCGTTGACGGCGATCCACAGTTCGATCATTCGAAAGGTCGTCTGACCTCCGGACCGGAAGAATCCGCCGATGACAATGGCGATGACGACAGCCACAATTGACCAGGCGGCGAACTTTCCCGCGAGACTTTTCGAAGGTATCGTTTCCAGGGAAGAAATGTCGATTTCGCTGCCTATGCACTTGAGAATTCCCGGCAGGTGGCCGGCGCCGACCACGGCGACGATTCTCGCACCGTGAGCTTCAAAGATGCGGGAGGCAAGATACTTGTCGCGCTCGTCGATAAGAATGGTTTTTACCACGGGCATCTTTTGTCCCACCGTTTCAAGGGCTGCCTCCAGAACATCACGCTCCTTCAGCTTTTCTATGTCTTCTTCCGTTATCTCTTCAGGCAGGATTATCGACAGGAGCCCTTCAACGAGTAGCCGGACCTTGCTGATAAAACCCATGGAACGCCAGGCCCTGAGGAGGGTAGTCCGAATATTCCGGTCCGCCATCACGACGGCGGCGCCGACCTCTTCGGCTTTTTTTACGGCGCGGATCATTTCCTCGCCCGGGTTGATATTGAATCGGTCGGCCAGCTTTTTTTGAATCGACGCCATGAGGAGCTGCGAGAGAAGCAGGGAGGTCCTTTTCTCCCGTATGATTTTGACAATGTCCGTCTCTTGCCAGGCGGTTTTTTGCATCAGGGCATCGTAGCGGGCGGGGCACAGTTCCACACAGACGGTGTCCGGACGTTCTTCGGCGATGACCCTCTCGACCAGATCGGCGCTTTCCGCAGACACGTGGGCCGTTCCGACGAGGATAATTTCTTTGCCTCCGATAGTCACTTTATGTATAGTTCCCTGTTCCATTGAATCATCCGATGGCGAAATAGATGTTGTACATATCAATCAGCTGAGTTCTTGTAAAGGGATATTGTGAAAGGGGAACAAGGTCGACAGTCCGTGACGGAAACGTTGAGCGCAGGAGACGAAGCGATCGTCGAGATTGAAGGACTTGCCTACGGCGGGAATGGAGTGGGACGTATCGGCCGCAGGGTGGTTTTTACGCCCTATGCGGCGCCGGGCGATCGTGCGGTTGTGGTGATACGGGACGTCAGGCGAACGTACCTCGTGGGCGACATCAAAGAAATCATCGTGCCGTCTGCGGAACGAACGCAGCCCCGATGCCCTCTTTTCTATCGTTGTGGCGGCTGTTCGTACCAGCATCTGAACTACGCAGCTCAATGCGAGTGGAAGGAGCGGCAGGTACGCGATTCGCTAACGAGAATCGGCGGCATGGTCAACCCTCCGGTGGAATCCCTGATCCCGTCGCCGGAACCATACCGGTATCGAGGAAAGGCAGAATACCATTGGGCGCCCGGGGACGGCGGCGCGCTTTCCATGGGTTTTCTCGATGTGAGCGGCCGAGCGCTGATCGATGTGGTATCGTGCCACATCGTCCGGGAGAGCATCGACGAAGCGGTTTTTTCGCTCAGGGAACGCTGCAGGATCGACGACGCCGCGCCCAGGGACCGACGGCTGATTTTCTGGTCCGGCTATTCCTACCGGGAGAGCCATTTTATAGAACGGCAGGTGAAAGAGAAGACGTTCAGGGTTCCGTACAGCGGATTTTTCCAGGCCAATCTGGTTCTGGCGGAAAGGCTTGTCGACGAAGTGATGGCCCTGGCGGCCCCGGGCCCCTCGGATACCGTCTTGGACTGTTATTGCGGCGCCGGTCTCTTTTCTCTCTTT
>JAFGGB010000143.1 GCA_016930775.1 Deltaproteobacteria bacterium | reverse complement strand
GCCCAAGGCCCACCGCCAGAAGGTGCTGTTCATCGACGCCTCGAAGGAGTTCAAGACCGGCCGCGCCCAGAACGAGCTGCTGCCGGAACACGTGGACAACATCCATCGCTGGTACGAGGGCTATCAGAATGTGGAAGGGATCTGCCGGGTGGTCACGCAGGGCGAGATCCGTGAGAACGATTCCAACCTGAACATCCCCCGCTACGTGGAGCCGGTGATCGAGGAAGAATCCATGACCCTCGATCAGGCCATCGCCAATCTCAAGGAATCGCTGCAGGCGGCGTATGTGGCGGAAAATCGACTAAAGGAACTGCTGATTCGAGAGGGGTTCCTGCAATGAGAATTCGCGTTTTTATCAGTTCAGTTCAGAAGGAACTTGCGGATGAGCGCATGGCGTTGCAAATCCTGCTGACGACTGACCCGTTCCTCTCCAGTCATTGCGTACCAGTCTTATTCGAGGATGCTCCTGCTCCATTGCACCCAGATCAGAATGCCTATCTGAATCTGCTGAGAGAATGCCAGATATACATTGCAATCATCTGGAAACAATACGGCAATCCGGTCAAGGGTCTTTCCGCAACCCATCATGAATACCGGCTGGCCCGGGAACTAAAACTTCCGACCCTTGTTACGGTCAAAGGTGACGGTCAACTGGATCGTGATGATGAGACCCATGCGTTTCTCAAGGAAATCCGGACCGACGGCCATACCTATGATCGTTTCATGAATACTGAAAGGTTGCAGGAAGCAGTCCGGAACAGGCTGATCAAGCACATAAAAGATATGTATGACCTTGAACCCACTTCGGATCAGGAAAGATCCGCACACGAAACGATCCAGATTGCTTCCTTTTTTGAAAGGCAACGCCTTGATCTTATGCCGTGGGAAGATGCGGACATTGAGCTTGCCACTCAGATAGCGGCTGCCGCAGAAGAAGCTGACCCGACGGGAATGACTCCGGATACTGCACGAAAGGCACTTTGGCAACGGGGCTATTTATGGCGGGATGATCAAAACCGGTATTATATGACGGCCGCAGGGATTCTCCTTTTCTCGCGCGATCCGTCCGCTTGCTTTGTGCATGCCCGCATCCAGGCCTCCGCATATGGGGGAGACAAGCGCGGGCCATCTCCCCGTGATCATGCAACAATCCGCAATCCATTATCCAGGGCCATTGATGAGGCGGTGGCTTTTGTACAAAAGAACACCAGGCATCCCTTGAGAGTTGTGGGTCTCAGGCGTGTGGAAGTTGACGAGTATCCCGAGGAGGCTTTGCGGGAGGCGATGGTAAATGCCCTGGCACACCGCGATTATGAAGATGTCAGCCGCCGTATTCTTCTGGAGGTTTACACCGACCGGCTTGAGATCATCAGCCCCGGAGGGCTTCCGGGCACCTTGACCCTCGCTCGGCTTCGAGCGGGAAAAGCCCGTTCACGTTCCCGTAATCCGGGCATTGCTCAGGGGCTGGCCTTTCTCGATCGCATGGAGGAACGCGGAACCGGCATTCAGCGCATGCATGACGCCATGCTTGATCATGGGCTGGATAAACCGTTGATCGAAGTTGTTGACAACGAGGTGATTGTGACATTGCGTGGACCGGGTGATAATCTCGATTTGATCCGGACACCGAAAACCTCCAGTAGCGGACTGGAACCATCCATCGAAGCAAAACTCAACGAACGGCAAAAGGCAATCCTTGAAGAAGTCGTGGCCAACGGATCCGTTTCAACAGGCTGGTGTACCAAAGCGTTCGGCATCGTTAAGGATACGGCCGTGAGAGATCTGAATGAACTGGTGGAACTGGGATTGTTTGAATCCAGAGGGAAAGGCCGCGGGAGGCATTATGTCCTTAAGCCGTAATCGTCCGATTATCGTCCGACGTGCCGTCTGGAATCGTCCGATTTCCGTTTGGACCGAGAAAACAAAACGGGATTTTTGATGAAGAACAACAAACACATTCTCCAACCGGAGCTGGAATCCTACCTCTGGGGCGCGGCCACCTTGCTGCGCGGCACCATCGACGCCGGGGACTACAAGCAGTTCATCTTCCCACTGCTGTTCTACAAGCGCCTGTGCGACGTCTATGACGAGGAACTGGCCGATGCGCTGGAGGAGTCCGGCGGCGATCAGGAATATGCCGCGCTTCCCGAACAGCACCGCTTCCAGATCCCGGAGGACGCCCACTGGAAGGCCACCCGCACCAAGGTCAAGAACGTGGGTAAGGCCATCCAGGATGCCCTACGGGCTATCGAAACAGCCAACCCCGACACCCTGTACGGGGTTTTCGGTGATGCCCAGTGGACCAACAAGGACCGCCTGCCGGACCGCATGTTGCGCGAGCTCATCGAGCACTTCAGCTCGCAGACGCTTTCGCTCTCCAACTGTCCGGAGGATGAGCTGGGCGTGGGCTACGAGTTTCTGATCAAAAAGTTTGCCGACGATTCCGGCCACACCGCTGCGGAGTTCTATACCAACCGCACCGTGGTCCATCTGATGACCGAGATGCTCGAACCCAGACCGGGCGAATCGATCTATGATCCCACCTGCGGTTCGGCGGGCATGCTGCTTTCCGCCGTCACCCATCTGAAACGGCAGAACAAGGAGTGGCGGAACCTGCGGCTATTCGGCCAGGAGCGCAACCTGCTCACCTCCGCCATCGGCCGGATGAACCTGTTCCTGCACGGCATTGAGGACTTCCGTATCGTCCGGGGCGACACCCTGGCCAATCCCGCCTTTGTCGAAGGCGACCGGCTCATGCAGTTCGATGTGGTCCTGGCCAATCCGCCGTACTCCATCAAACAGTGGGACCGCGATGCCTGGTCCGCCGATCCGTGGGGCCGGAACATCTACGGTACTCCGCCCCAGGGCCGCGCTGACTATGCCTTCTGGCAGCACATCATCAAAAGCATGAAGGCCAAGAGTGGTCGCTGCGCCATCCTGTTTCCGCATGGCGTCCTCTTCCGCAACGAAGAGTCGGCCATGCGCGATAAACTGGTCGCCCACGACGTGGTGGAGTGTGTGCTGGGCCTTGGCCCAAACCTCTTTTACAACTCACCCATGGAAGCCTGCGTTGTTATCTGCCGGATGAACAAGCCTAAAGAGCGCAGGAACAAGGTGCTCTTCATCAACGCGCTGAACGAGGTGACCCGCGAGCGGGCACAGAGCTTCCTCACCGAGGATCACATCCAGCGCATTGTCGCCGCCTACCAGGCCTTTGCCGACGAGGACGGCTTTGCCCGGGTGGTCAGCAATGACGAGGTCCGGGAGAAAGCCAGCAGCCTCAGCATCCCGCTCTACGTGCGGGCGGAAAACGGAAACGGCAACGGCGCGGCCGAAGCGGTCAGTCTCAAACAGGCCATTGCGACCTGGCAGGAAGGCTCGATGGCTTTGCGGGAGTCGATGGAGGGCCTCTTCGAGGCGCTTGAGGACGCACGGGTGATGGGAGGTGCCAAATGAGCGCACAATCCCTGAAGCCCGGCTGGAAGATGGTCAAGTTCGGCGAAGTGGTGAAGAACGCCAATCTTGTGGAGCGTGATCCCGAGGCTAATGACATTGAAAGAATCGTCGGGCTCGAACACATTGACCCCGAGAATCTGCATATCCGGCGCTGGAACTCCGTTGCGGATGGCACCTCGTTTACCCGCAAATTCGTACCGGGACAGACGCTTTTCGGTAAGCGCCGGGCCTATCAACGCAAGGTCGCCTACGCTGAGTTTGAAGGCATTTGCTCCGGGGACATCCTGACGTTTGAGCCGAAAAACAGAAAGGTTCTACTGCCGGAACTTCTGCCATTTATCTGCCAGAGCAATGCCTTCTTTGATCATGCGCTTGGCACCTCGGCCGGTTCGCTGTCACCGAGGACCAGTTGGACCGCGTTACAAGATTTTGAATTCCCGCTGCCGCCCCTTGATGAACAAAAGCGCATTGCCGAGATCCTGTGGGCGGCGGATGAATCACTGGTGAGCTTCGAGCAAGCAAGGGAAAGTCTTCTAAATGTCGCTGATACTTTTGCCACTGATTTCCTAAGCCGAGGCTGGGATACGAAGAACCTTGGGAAGCTCCTGGTCGATGTTCAGTACGGGAGCTCTAAGAGAATCGCTTCGGCTGGTTCCGGAACGGTTCCGATTCTTCGTATACCAAATGTGATTGGAGGAAGAATCGTTCTCGATGATCTCGCATTCGTAGACTTACCAGCGCCAGAAGTTGACAGATATCGTTTGTCCAGAGGTGACGTGCTCATAGTAAGAACCAATGGCAATCCAGAGTATGTTGGGAGGACAGCGGTTGTCGAGGAACTCCCAGAAGACTGTATTTATGCGTCATATTTAATTCGGCTTGTGCCTAATTCGGAACTCCTGCTTCCAAAATATTTACACGCAGCGCTTTCATCCTCATTGATGAGACGAACTTTGCGACACGAGATTCGCTCAAGCGCTGGAAATTACAACCTAAACACAAAAGGTATTAAGAGGCAGGTGCTGCCTTTGCCACCACTGCCAAAACAACAGGAATTTGTGAGGCACTTCGAGTCGTTCGAGAGGAAAATCTCTGAAATTGACAGCCATATTTCGTTGCTACGCGCTCTTCGGCTTTCAATTGCTAATCAGGAAATAGGAGCCGCCCATGTTTAACGAAGAAAACACAGTCGAACAGATGGTTCTCGACACGCTCTGCGGCGGCGTGACTTCGAACATGGTTGCCGAAGAGCTCGCCAGCTACGGCGGCG
>JAFGGB010000142.1 GCA_016930775.1 Deltaproteobacteria bacterium | reverse complement strand
TCTATGACCCCTGCTGCGGTTCCGGCGGCATGTTTGTCCAGAGCGACAAATTCGTCAAGGAACACGGTGGCAGGCGGGGAGACATCTCCATCTACGGCCAGGAATCCAATTACACCACTTGGCGGCTGGCGAAGATGAACCTCGCTATCAGGGGGATCGACGCCAATCTGGGGGAACACCAGGCCGACAGCTTTGTCAACGATCTGAATAAAGACCTCCGTACCGATTTCCTCCTCGCCAATCCTCCCTTCAATATGAGCGACTGGGGCGGCGAGCGGCTCAAGGAAGACGCCCGCTGGAAATACGGCATCCCGCCGGTCAATAACGCAAACTACGCCTGGATTCAGCATTTCATACATCACCTGTCGCCGACGGGGATCGCCGGTTTCGTCATGGCAAACGGCTCCATGTCCACCAATACCGCAAGAGAAGGGGAAATTCGCAGAAGCATTATTGAGGCCGACCTGGTCGACTGCATGATCGCCCTCCCGGGGCAGCTCTTTTACACGACGCAGATCCCCGTCTGTCTATGGTTTGTGGCGCGAAACAAGAGAAACGGAAAATTCAGGGACCGCAGCGGCCGCACCCTCTTCATCGATGCTCGCTCAATGGGAACCCTGATAGACCGGGTCCACCGGGAACTCGGTCAGAAGGAAATCGACAGAATCGCCGGGACCTACCACGCGTGGCGGGGGGAGAAAGACGCCGGAGAATACGAGGACATCCCCGGTTTCTGCAAATCGGTCGAGATGGAAGAGATCAGGGAGCATGGCTGTGTCCTCACACCCGGCCGGTACGTGGGAGCGGCCGAGGTCGAGGACGACGGCATCCCCTTCGCGGAAAAGATGACAGATCTTTCGTCCAAGCTGTACGAACAGTTTGCCGAGGCCGACCGGCTCGAAGCCGTGATAAAGAAGAATCTGGAGATCCTGGGCTATGGCTCTTGACCCTCAAAAACCATACAATGATCTGCCGCCGTTGCCGCCGGATATCGAGCTGGAATCTCCCCAGGTTCTCAAAAAAGCGATCGCGGCCAACGCCGCCGTGGCGGAATTAAAAGGCATATTGAATACCATTCCCAATCCGGCTATTTTGATCAATGCCATCGTCCTCCAGGAGGCCAAATCAAGCTCACTGATCGAAAACGTGGTGACGACCAATGACAAGCTGTACCAGTCTGCCGCTGCGATCAGTTCGGAAATCGATCCCAGTACGAAGGAAGTGTTGAATTATCGGGAGGCCATTTGGCAGGGATACCGGCAACTGCAGCAGCGATCTCTCCTGACGAGCAATGCCTTTATTCGGATTGTCAACACCATTAAAGGCAATACCGCCGGAATACGAACCACTCCCGGAACCACGATTGCCACCACATCCGGAAAGATTCTGTACACACCCCCGGAAGGAGAGACTGTTCTCCGAGACAAATTAAAAAATCTTCAAGAGTTCATACATGATGAGGATGACGCCCTTGATCCGCTGGTGAAAATGGCCCTGGTCCACTACCAGTTTGAGGCCATTCATCCTTTTTACGACGGCAATGGTCGCACAGGGCGCATTATAAACATCCTCTACCTTGTCTACAAAAATCTGCTGCCCATGCCGGTGTTGTACCTCAGCAAGTATATCATCGAACATAAAGACGAGTACTATCAACTGCTCCGAGCCGTTACGGAAAGCAACGAGTGGAAGCCCTGGATTCTGTTTCTCCTTGATGGGATCGAAGAGACCGCAAAGTTTACAGTGGAGCTGGTTGATAATATCCGCATGCTTCTCTCCCGAACGGCTGAGACGGTTAAAGAGAAGCTTCCCAAGATATACTCAAGGGAACTCGTGGAGATACTGTTTGAAGAGCCCTACTGCAGAGGGCAAAATCTTGTCCAGACCGGTATCGCTTCCCGTAACACTGCAAGTAAATATTTAAGATCGATGGCTGATATTGGAATCTTGGAACAACAACGGGTGGGCAAGGAGAATCTGTATCTGAACATCCAGCTCTGGGAGTTGCTTAAATCGTCCTGATGCGTAGCTAACAGGAAAATTTGTGCACGAGGCGAATCTCATGCACAAATAACCATACTTTTTGTGCATGATGAGGTTGCTATGCACAAAAACAGTGCATACGGGGGACAATGTATTCACAACAATCGAAGAGAATACGAAAGACTGTGAACAGTCAAAAAGTGGAGCCAATGTCAACACAATCTGCCCCCACACCTGAAAATCGCACAACCGGGATCAGCAACCACCTCTTTGTTTCCAAGTATCAGCTCGAACTCCCGAAAAAGGAAGAGATCGAACGGTTCCTGGAGGAGAAGATACGGCCTGCCTGCCGTGACGGGCACGGCGCAGGCAGGGAGGTGGGCAATGGGGAATGAGTGGAAAACAATACCAGCAACTGATTTTTGTGCTTCGGTCAGAGACGGAACACATGATTCACCAAAACAAGCTTCCGAGGGGAATTATCTGGTTACATCTCGGCATATAACTGGGAATCGTGTTGAGTTAGATAAGACGTATAAGATTTCAAGCGAAGACTTTGAAGCTATCAACAGAAGAAGCAAAGTAGATAGATGGGATGTTCTGGTAACCATGATTGGAACAGTCGGAGAACCATGTCTTGTTAAAGATGAACCTAATTTTGCCATAAAAAACATCGGTTTGTTTAAGAGCAATAGTGAACTTGAAGGGAAATGGTTATACTATTATTTGCTATCGCCAATTGCTCAGCATCTCATGAAAACTTATTCACGTGGCTCAACCCAGCAATATATACCTCTTGGGGCCTTGCGTGAATTTCCTATAATAGTAACGAACGATAAAAAAGAAATGGAAGCCATTGTCCACATCCTCGGCTCTCTGGACGACAAGATCGAGCAGAACCGCAGGATGAACGAGACGCTGGAGGCCATGGCCCGCACCATCTTCAAGAGCTGGTTCGTCGATTTTGATCCCGTCCACGCCAAGGCCGAAGGCCGCGACCCCGGCCTCCCCAGAGAAATCGCCGACCTCTTCCCCGACAGCTTCCAAGATTCCGAATTGGGACCGATCCCGAAGGGGTGGAAGGTAGGGGTGCTTTCTGATCTTTCTAGGCTCAACCCAGAAGCGTGGTTGAATGAAACTCGGCCAGAGACGATTGATTACGTCGATCTCTCCAACACAAAATGGGGCCATATTGATGCTGTGACCAAATACACCAAGGAAGAAGCACCGAGCAGGGCTCAACGTGTGCTTCGTTTGCTCGATACAATCGTTGGAACTGTCCGTCCGGGTAATGGCTCATATGCTTTTATTACAGTCGAAGGGCTTACCGGGAGTACAGGCTTCGCAGTACTTCGTCCCACGAAGCAGTATCACGCAGAGTTCGTTTACTTGGCAGCTACCGCGCGCGAGAACATTGAGAGCCTGGCGCATTTGGCCGACGGGGCGGCCTACCCTGCAGTACGGCCTAAGGTTGTCTCTGCAACGAGAATTGTGAAACCGAACGCGGAAATTCTGCAATCGTTCTCGGGTATCGTGGGTTCAATGTTGTCAAAGATTGCAACGAACGAGAAAGAATCGTGTACACTCGCCTCACTTAGAGACGCCCTCCTACCAAAACTCATCTCCGGCGAGTTAGACGTGTTTGGTTTCGATAGATGCTTGAAGGAGGTTGTTTGATGTCAAATATTGATCTTACCCAAGCAGAAGTTGAAGCATTATTATCAATGAACAAGGTGAAACTCAATGATGATATTCATGATTATCCAGACCAGGGTGGTTCTATAAGGATACCTCTGATTTCGGAAAACAGGCGTGAGGAATTCATGCTTGATGTTTCCCGAGGCAGAATTGAATTGTCAAAGGGGACTTTGCAGAATCGAACGAGACAAGTTGTTGTGCTCGTACGCCTTGACTATGGAGGCTCACCACATAGAAATCCAGATGGCGCGGAAATGCCATGCCCGCATTTACATATTTATCGAGAAGGATATGGTGACAAATGGGCCGTGCCAGTCCCATCTGACAGATTTTCTCATATTGGTGATGATTGGGAAACATTGCATGACTTTATAAATTTCTGCAATATTGTTGATATACCGAATATAAGGAAAGGCCTGTTCACATGATAGAAGATATTAGAAATTTAGTTGAACAATATGCCCTTTGGCTTAAAGAAAAGACTACGTTGAAACAAGTGGGTCCCAACTGGGTACAAATTACTACTCCGCATTTGGATAGACATAATGATTGCCTACAGATTTACACTAAAAAGCAAAACGGCGGGTATATAATTACTGATGACGGATATATTATCGATGATCTCTTGAACTCCGGTTGTAAGCTAGACAGCGTTAAACGAGAAGAACTGTTAAAAATGACACTTGCCGGCTTCGGTGTCGAAAAGGATGGAAATAGCTTGAAGGTTCACGCAACACGAGAGAACTTCGCATTCAAAAAACATAATCTTTTACAGGCCATGTTGGCTGTAAACGATTTGTTTTTCCTAGCTTCTCCGATGGTTGCGAGCCTGTTTTACGAAGATGTTGTGGGATGGTTAGATTTGGTTGGTATACGATACACACCCAATGTAAAATTCTCTGGGAAAAGCGGATATGATCATATGTTTGATTTTGTGATTCCCAAGTCCCAAACCTATCCTGAAAGGATACTTCAAACAATTAATAGGCCCAACCGTGATACAGCTGAATCTTTGGCTTTCAAATGGATTGACACACGGGAGGTGCGGTCACCAGAGTCAAAAGCATATGCTATCTTAAACGATCAGAGTCAACCTGTTCCTGAGGGAGTTGTCGAAGCTTTAAAAAATTATGACACAACCCCCGTTTTATGGAGTTTAAGAGACAGAGCCCGCGAGGAACTCGCCGCATGATCCAATCTCTGAATGAAAATATAATCGAGGAAACAAGTTTGGTTTGGTTCGATAACCTCGGTTATTCCACCTCCTTCGGCCCCGATCTCGCCTTCGATGGCGAATGCCCGGAGCGTACTGAAAAGGCCAACTACGGTGATGTCATCTTGGAGGAACGCCTGAGAACCGCCCTTCACGATATCAACCCCAATATCCCGCAGAACGCAATCGACGACGCGGTCCGAAAAATCATTATTACCGAAACACCCAGCCTGATCGAGAACAACCGGCGGTTCCACCGCATGCTGACCGACGGTGTGGACGTCTCCTATATGAGCGACGGCTGCGAAGTCTTCGACAAGGTCTGGCTTCTCGATCTGAATGATCTGGACAATAACGACTGGCTGGTGGTGAATCAGTTCACCGTTATAGAAAACCGGAAGAACCGGAGACCCGACCTGGTGGTCTTTGTAAACGGTCTCCCTCTGGCGGTGATCGAACTCAAGAATCCCGCCGATGAGAAGGCGGCGATCCGGCAGGCGTTCAATCAGTTCCAGACCTACAAGCAGGACATCCCCTCGCTCTTTACGTACAACGAGCTTCTGGTAATCTCCGACGGCCTGGAGGCGCGGTGCGGCTCTCTCACCAGCGGCTGGGACCGCTTCATGCCCTGGCGGACCGTTGACGGAACGGATGTCGCCCCCAAGGGTTCGGTGGAACTGGAAGTCCTGCTCAAGGGGATATTCGACAAGCGCCGTTTCCTCGACCTGATCCTTAATTTCATCGTCTTTGAAGACGATGGCGGCGCCGTTGTAAAGAAGATCGCCGCCTATCACCAGTATCACGCCGTCAACAAGGC
>JAFGGB010000141.1 GCA_016930775.1 Deltaproteobacteria bacterium | reverse complement strand
TTTAGGTTCGACGAACTTCATAATCCCCTTGCTGTCGATGAATGTGGAATCGATCGCATACGGTTTGCCGGCCATACAAGCTTGGAGGAGTTTTCTGATGTCGGTTTCGCTGGCGACTCCTGCTTTGCCTGTCTCTTTAGCGGCATGCGCAAGCGTTTTTCCGATTCCTTCAAGCGTATTGATAATTCCTATTTCGATCTTTGATGCGGCGATGGTCAATTGGTCCGTCGCGAGGCCCTGCCCTGCCGTTACAATAAACAAAAATGCCATGAACGATAATACAAGGTGTTTCACCTCTCCCCTCCTTTTTCTTTTACCGTCTTCTTATCAATCCCTTCTCCGATCATAGCTCTGTCGAAAATCCCTTTACGTAACAACGTAGCGGTCGGTCATTCGCCACGGCCGCGAGGCATTTATTGCAGGAGACGCAGGAGGCAACCTCCGTCTTTCCCTCCCGCAATCTCTTGACCAGCAAGGGCTCCCGGACGAATGGACGGCTCATCGAGATGCCGTCTGCATATCCCTTCTCCAAGATCTCCGCCATGTATGCGGCGCTTCGCATCCCGCCCACGAGCAGAAGCGGCGTTTTGCCGATCAGGGGCTTGAGGATCTTCGCTGCTTCAAGATTGTACCCCTCGGTGAAATCGTATTTTCCGACCAGCTTCCGGAAGACCAGTTTCGCCACGGGCCGTTTCCAGAAGGGAAGACCTGCGATCATCTCCTTGGCCGGGACATCCCCGCGGCACATATTCATAAAAGAGAAGAGGGAGCTTCCGCAGCTCAGTTCGAGTCCGTCGATCCCCAAGTCGGCGAGCCATTTTGCGTAAACCCCGGCCAGGAACGGTGTGATCCCATTCGTTGGCGTATGGTCATTGCTGCTTAATTTGACCAGAACAGCCTTCTCCCCGTTCAGTTGTCTCCTTACAATCTCGACAATCTCTTTGAGGAATCGGAAGCGGTTGACATCGGAGCCGCCCCATCCGTCTTTTCTGCGGTTGAAGAATGGTGAGAGAAACTCGTTGACCAGATAACCGTGCGCCGCGTGAATCTGAATCCCGTCGGCTCCGGCCTCGGCAGCCCTGCCGGCCGCGGCTGCGAAAGCCGCAACCGTTTGCTCGATCTCTTCTTCCGTCATCTCCCTGGGCTTGGCAAAACTGACCGGATTCCGGACGGCGCTGGAGGGCGCGACGGGGGATTGCCCGACAAGGTCTTTGATGGTCTGCATTCCCGCATGGTAGAGTTGAAAGATGACCTTCCCGCCCCGTTCATGGATGGCTTCGACCAATCCGGCAAGCCCGGGAATCCTGTCGTCGCTGTGGATTCCCATCCCGAACTTCCATCCCCGGCCGAGATGATTGACGTGCATGCAGCCGGGAATGATCAACCCGACCTCTCCCTTCGCCAGGGTGCGGTATCGCTTGACAAGGGCCTCGGTCACCTCGCCGGTTTCGGTTGCCATGGCCTCGTAGGTCGCGGAATGGACGAACCGGTTCGGGATTTGCAGCGTCCCGAGGCTGATGGGTGAAAAAAGAACCGACATCGCGCACCCTCTGTTATTTCGGGTTTTCAGGTTGGTCTTGTCCGGGTCAGGCTCACGGCGTTGATGCCGCCGTCTTTCTCTTTTCTTCCAGATGGCGCGTCATGAATGCCTCGAGATCCTTAAGTCTAGCGGGAAAGTCATCCGCCTCGTAACGTTTGAGCAGGGCGCTGCCCTCTTCGGAGACCGAGGTGAAGGTCTGCGTGAAGGTCAATGCCAGGACGCCGTCATCGCCCGCAGCGATCTCGATCCGGAAGCGGAACATGTAGAGGCGCGGGGCCATGATCAGGAAATCGACCCGCCTCCTGTCGATATCGTATTCAAGCGTGTTCCAGTATAGTTCCGTGCCGTAGGGTTTCGTGGTCCTGAAGATGGCGCCGCTTTCGTTGTAGCCGCTTAGCGACCGGACCGTTTCGCACTCCCAGCCCGGAATCCACTCCTCTTCCCGCTTCGGACACAGCAGCGGGAACACCTCCTCAACGGTTGCCTTGCAGCGAATGACGCCGCTCCGTGTGAATTGTCTTGCCTCAAATTTCAAGATGTTCCTCCTAGGTGTTCCGGGTTGCTTTACCTTGTTCTCAGTATTTTCCTTGGCAATGATTATATATGCTCCCCCAAATTATTATCCGGGATCATTTGAATGTTGGAAGAAATAGCGAACTGTGTTGTGTGAATTATCAATGAAAATCGTTTAAGGGGTCCTTTTCTTATTTGGGTTAGGACACTTGGACTCTAAACCGTCAATATGCTCATATAAGTCTGCGTGAATGTGACACCACATTGGATCAAGAACAAAATCTATACCCTCTCTCCTTGCAAGTTTGGCCGCCGGAACAAAATCCGCATCACCAGCTATTAAAACGATTTTTCCCACTAACTTTTTTAAAGCGAGAGTGGCGATGTCTATTCCTATTTTCATATCAACGCCCTTTTGCTTCATGGCATAGAATACATTATTTTCTGTTAAGGCGGTCGGGCTTAATTTTCCAGAAACCAAATCTTTGGTATATGCTGGTCTGATGTGCCATTCATTAAATTCACTAATATGACCAAGCCGTAGAGCCATCTTTCTTTTTTTCTTTAGCTCTTCAAGATAGGTGTTTATGTAAATAGCTTGGGGTTCTTTTGCAAAGTCTATTGCCCTCCCGCTTATGGGATTATGAGCTTTTTTTGATAACGGAGGACAATCATAATAAAAAATTCTGTATAAATCATAATCCTCGGCATGAGCCATTGCCATAGTATATAACTTTTTTGCTAACTCAATTGGGGATCGGGGTAAGCTGCCATAGACTTCCGGAAAGCGTTTTCGGAAAAAACCACCGTCAACTAATATCGCAACTCTTTTATACATATTTTACCTCCAAAAAAAAGCCCCTGGGCTCGGCAAACCCTCGATTGTTGGGTAAGCGTACTGCCAGGGGCGCCATAAGCGATACTGTCGGTTGTTAGATAGTAAACCTTCAGACGATTGTCAAGAATTATTTAAAATGATTATCGGCTTATATTGCCAATAACTTTAGCAAAATTCATTGTAGTTTCAAGTAGTCTCTTGTCTATAAAAACAAGCCCATTTCTCATGTCTTCGGAAACAGCTTCGCGGCGATCTGGGCGACGTGGCGTCCCTGGAAGCGGGCGCCG
>JAFGGB010000140.1 GCA_016930775.1 Deltaproteobacteria bacterium | reverse complement strand
TCCGCGACCTGGTGTTCAAGAAGAAATAAGCCGGCAGCACCCGCTCCTTCCTGAATTGCTCAAGCTCCTCGGTTATTGTTAAGGTGACCGACAGGGGTGTTTTCTTCCTCCCGTGCGAAATCACAGAGAGAGATACCTATACGCAGGAGGAATGGGGCAAAATCAAACGCCTGGTCGCCGAACGGGGAAAGAGCTATAAAACCTCGAAGGGAGCCCGGGAACGTCTGAAATCCCCATAAGTAAAAATTAGCCGGCGTCCCCGAAATTTCACAGGACCTCAAAGGGGAGATGTGGAAACAAGCAGTTTTTACTCGGCCCTTCGGCTCGACTTCGCCGCGTGCGCCTTAACATTGGCGATCTTCCATTGGATCGCGGGATGGGCAGCAATCCGCATTGCTTCCTGCGGATTTCCAGGAAAAAGAAGTTCCATGCGAAGATCGCCGCGGTTAGCAGACTCCACATAATCCTTTTCTTCTGCACTCAGGTCAAGGAACCTTCCTAAGACGGCCCATGCTTTGTCTATGAGGTCGGCAGCCCTGGGCTCGATTTCAACGTTTAATAGCGGCGCTACTTGTTCCATGATGACACGATCTGTAACCAGGCGTTCCAACCGATCTCGGCTATATAATGAGCGCCGGTTTCAGGCTGTCCGGAAGGATCAAGTTCCAGCGCGAGGCCAGCCATCCGCCGCGATGACTTCTCTCGAGATATTGAGGAGAACGAGGCCGTCGACGTTCCATCCGTGCGAGGACCTCATCGGGCACGTAAAACGCCGCTTGAAAACGCTCTAAAAACCATCCGGTTGCCGCCCAAAGATTCGCGATATCATAGCGATCGAGGACCTCCGTAAGGAGGTCCAGGTCTAGCGTCGAGAATCCTCCGGCCGATAATACAAGCTCTTCCAGCCCTCCGGCCAGCCCGGGGCGCCGAAATCCTTCGACCAGCGTCCTCTCGGGACCGGTCGCCCTGAGTAACTTCCCCCTGCGCTCAATCCTGCGCGTTCCCAATTCCCTATCCGAAATCGGCCGCATCGCGCCGGGATGTTCCAAGAAACGGAGAACGTTCCCGTTCAAGCGAAGCGAACGGCGGCGCTTTCCCGTATAAAGAGTCACCTGGTTCCAAACCGAATGAGCTGCGCCTAAGAGTTCCAGCGCGCTGTGGTGAGAAAAAACCGCGTCTTCCCGAACCGCAACTGCCGTCAGAAACGGGTCTGGGTGGAATTGATCCGGCTCGACATGAGGCGGGACGACGGCGTAGATTTCGCGGGCCACCAGCTTCAATCGACCCTTTTCCAAATGGTGTTTCAAGCGCTCCACAGTCCCTCTGCGCCCGCCGGGCGGACTGAGCGCAATCGTTGCTTCACTAAGAGAAAAGACGGGATGGCCGGCAAAAAAATCTCGCGTTCCAGTTTTGCTTTGATTGGCTTTAAAGGGCATTGTTTTCCCCATTCCGGCACGGAATGTCAAGTCGCCTGCTTCCTAAACAGGATTCACTTTGCGCGACGTGCATTTACAGGGCATATTATTCCCCTTTTCTACACAAGATGTCAAGTGCGCTAATTTTCCACATCTCATCCGCCTCGGCCGCCAGCTTTGTGACTTTCTCCCAAAAGGCCGGTTCGTAGCTTTCCGGCTCATCGAAACCCGCGTCTCTTAGGCAGGATATTTTCGAGGTACTAGAGTACCCTGGCCCCCAGCACGAGTCCCTCCAGATCGGCCTGCGTCTTCAACACGGCCACCCTGGCCCAGCCGTGTGTTCAAGAAGAAATAAGCCGGCAGCACCCGCTCCTTCCCGAAGAATTGCGGATCCGTCTTGCGCATTGTGTCCGGGCGGACAGTAAAGAAGTTCTTCAAGAGGTTTGTCGCATAGACGTTCTCGTCAAACGCGAAATTTAATCCTTTACAGACCTTCTCAACGTATGTTCTCAGCCTGATTTTACCGCACCTCCCTCCAACATTTTATCCCCGTGGAAAAGCGCAATTCTTTCTTCCCCTGCCAGCTTGAGCATCTCTTTAGTGAACCCGCTTCTTGAAAAAAGACAAAAGGATTCTTTTCGTTCGCCTCTGTTCCATTCTACGAATTGCGTCTTCCTTTTCAATTTTTCATAAACATCCACACCCACCGGCTTGTGGCTCCACTTGGCTTCCCCAAAGAGGGCTTTTCTTTTATCTTCGTTCAAGGCGACGATATCGATTTCTTCGTTTTTATCCCACCAGCGGCCGACTTTGTCCATCGGAAAAAATCTCTCCTCGTGCGCCCTGACCAAATTTTGAGCCAGATTCTCATAATTTTCCGCAACAAAAGAAGCCCACTCGGCTTTCACCATTTGCTTCACGCGATCGATCCTTCCCGCCTCGACAGTTCCCTTGTGAGGAAGGACATATCTGAACCAGAATCTAAAAAATTGATCCTGGAGCTTATAGATGCCCCTCCTTGATTTCAGCGCATTCTTCTCCGTAACCGGCACCTCTTTCTGAATGACATGAAGGTCCTCGAGAATGAACAGGTATTTATGCAACACTCCCTTGTCCAAGCCTGTCTCGTTCACGATTTCCCCGAACTTTGTCTTGCTCGAAGCGATCGCTTTCAAGATGGCAAAGTAGTTGCGCGGCTCCCTCAGCTCTTCCCTCAAGACGAATTCGACCTCGCTATAAAGAAAGGCTTCAGGCTGGAAAATGTTCATTGTCAAATTCTTGTCGAGAGACGCTTTCGGGTCGAGTTTCTTGAGATAACTCGGATTTCCGCCGGCAATGGAATAAAATTCCAGGCAACGGTCAAAGGGAAGCCCGGGATAAAACTTGGCGGCCTCAGAAAAAGAAAAAGGCTTGAGAAAAATCTGACTCGTCCTCCGGCCATAGAGGGGCGCCTTTTCGGAAAGTACCTCGCTCTCCATCATGGCGATGCTCGAACCGCATAAAATCACATAGACGGACGTGGACATCAGAGATTCATCCCAGCCGGCCTGAAAAATGGACGCGATATTCTTATTCGCGTCGGCGAGGTACGGAAACTCATCGAAGACAAGCACAAAACGGTTATTCACGTGGCTCCTGAGATAGTCAAAAAACCATCTCCACTCCTTAAAACCCGATCTTTTCAGGACTTCATCCCCAAAAAATTCGCCGACTGCCTCGCCCAGCCATCTCAGGTTTTCAGTCTCGTTGATCCTCCGAGCCAAGAAATAGAGGGCGGGCTTATCTTTGATGAATTGCTTGATGAGTTCCGTTTTCCCGATGCGCCTTTTTCCGTAGATCACGATGAGTTGAGGCTCTTTCGTTTGCCAGCATCTCTGCAGAGCGCCTAATTCACGTTCTCGGTCAATGAAAGTCATAACGGCCTCCCTTTGTTTTAGTCTACTCTAAAGTAGACTACTTTAAAGTAGACTCTTTGTCAAGCGAATGGCCCGTCGGTATAAAGGAGACGCTTAGGACCTGCGGTTTGGCTCAATCGAACGTCTATTCTTCTGCCGGTTTACTTGAATTCGGCTCGCGTCCCGCGAATTCCTCCGCTCCCCTTGACACCCGGCGACGTGTCGATTTATCATCCCCAAGGGTGGGGTGAAGCACCCAGAGCGCTGTGAACTATCATCCAATCTTTAAGTCCCGGTTTTCAGGCTTGCTTTCTCTATTTCTTTGCGCGTTTTTCGTCTTTCTGTCTTCTGACATAGCGCCTGGATTCGCCTCCGCCCAGCAACCCGAAGTCCAGGTGATCTCCAACCCGAAATCGCCCCGTCCGCCTGACGGGAAGAGAAAGCGGATCCTCTTCAGAGAGGAACTCACGATCGGCGTCAAAAAAGGAGACGAAAATTATATGTTCGGCGACTATATCGGACTGAACACCGACGGGGAGGGCAATTTTTACATCACCGATATGGACAGGAGCCGGATCCTGAAATACGACCCGGCCGGAAAATTCCAGGCAACCATCGGCAAGAAAGGACAGGGACCGGGAGAATTTCAGGCGCCTTCGGTGGTCCGGTTCGACGCCAAAGGTCGCCTCTATATTACGGATATGATCAGCCGGAGGATTATGTTCTTTGAACCCTCCGGACGTTTCCTCGAACAAATCCGCCCTCCGGACGCTTTCGATGAGCTCATCATCAATTCCAAGGGCCAATATGTTGTCAACCGCACCCAGCAGGTCGAATCAAAAAGCTACGAGGGATACAAAATCGTATGGGGGATCTTCGACGACCAATTCAACCTGCTTTCAGAACTGTTATCCATGAACCGGGAGTTCGAGGCGCCAACCGAACGCGATGCGACCTCAAGGGCGAAACGTCTCGCCGGCATCCTGAGCATGATGGCTTTTCGTCCCCTGCCGGTTTTTGCGGTGACTGATAATGACTGGATCTATTTCGGCTTTCCCGAAAAGTATGTGATCGATGTCTATTCGCCGGAGGGCCAGAAGATCCAATCGATCAGACGGGAATACAACCCGATCAAAATCTCAAGGAAGGACAGGGAATATTTTGAAAACGGCGTGGCCGCAAGATTCTTGAGAGGAATATCGGGAGTGCAGGCCAAGGAAGTACTCGGGTTTATTAAATATCCCAAATTCAAGCCGGCCTATTCCCGATTTGCCTTGATGGAAAACGGCTGGCTGGCCGTCGTTGTCGAGTTTATCGAGAACGAATACACGCTCTTCGACCTCTTCGACCGGGACGGCGTCTATATTGGTCACTTCAAAGCCGATATCGACCCCGATTCCCTCTTCTTCAAGAACGGCAAAGCCTACGCCGTAACGACCAAGGACGGCTATAGATTCGCCAAAAGATACGCCATCGAGATCGTCGATGACGGCCAAAGATA